>NZ_JAMZGH010000003.1:0-293030 GCF_024158805.1 Chromobacterium sp. S0633
CGTTTCCGCGTGGGTATCGCTTCGCTCCACCCACCCTACGGCGAGCGGCGCGTAGGGTGGGTGGAGCCGCAGGCGATGCCCGCCAATGATCGGAAATCAAACAGGCCGGCGATGTTGAGCGCGTTTCCGCGTGGGTATCGCTTCGCTCCACCCACCCTACGGCGAGCGGCGCGTAGGGTGGGTGGAGCCGCAGGCGATACCCACCAATGGCTTGTCATCTCAAACAGGCTGATGAGCTGGGGGCATTGCCGTCGCTCACGGCTGGTTGTAGCTGTACTCGATGCCGTTGATCGTGGACTTGAAGCCGTAGCGCGGGAAGGCCGGGTTCGGCTTCTTGGCGAGGTAGGCGTCCGCCAGCGCCTCGGCCGCTTGCCGGTAGAATTTGATCTGGTTCTTGTTGTACCAGGGATCGTCGTGGGGATTGGGGCTGAATTTGTAGCTCTGGTCGCGGCCGCCGGCGATGTAAATGCGAATGCCGCGCGCGCCGGGGCCGGAGCCGCCGCTTTTTTGCTCCACATAGTTGAAGGTGATGCCGCTGTCCTTGTAATTGGGCAGGCTGCCGCTGATATTGGCTGCCAGCGCTCCGCCGGCGGTCAGCGACAGCGCGCTGACGGCGAGCAAGGCCGCGACGCGGCGGAACAGGAAGTTGAGTGGGGGATGCATGGCGCTCCTTTGGGTGATGGTTGAGAACCGTCGGCAAGCGAGCGGCCTTGCCGGCGAGGCGTTAGCGTCGTGAAATGGCGCTTAAATGTCGCCTATTTATACAAATGGCAATTATCTTTCATCTTTAAATGCCATTTGGATTGTGAAGATAGGCGAGCGCGAGGCTATCAGCAAGCGCTGCATGCCAGTCCTTAAGGCCGGGCGGCGAGAACGCGCTGATGAGGCGTTTGCGCGGCGGGTCGCGCTTGGACGGCGGATGGCGTCCCGCCGCCTCTGGCCTATGCTGAGAGGGAGGCATGAGCGTTGTGGGAAAGCGGGTTTGAAATGGAAGAACGCGATTTGGTGAGCAGCGCCATCCCCATGGCGCAACTCAAGCTGGAACTGCGCCCGAACGGCGTTTTGCGGATTGCGGTGTACGAGCTTGACGATGAGGAGCCGTTTTTCGTTTACGAGGCCAGCGATGACTTCGATCCCGAGGCGGTGCTGAGCGTCGCGGAAAGGCGGCTGGACCCGGTGCGGCTGGCCGTCTTCAAGCATGTGTTCTTCCCGGCTCAGGACGATGTCGAGGATGGACGGGAAGAGGGCGACGGGTAAAGGACTCCCGCGGCCCTTCGTCCATTGCAGGCCAACACCCCGCCAGGCGGGGTGTTGATTTTTACGCCGACCGCCATGGCTTTGACCCTGATGAACCGGCAAGTACAATCTTGGTCGTGTCGTTCAATTGGCGGAACCGGATTTGGCGCCCTAAATGTATTGATTCCTTTGTCGAGAGTGGTTTTCTCGCATCTATTTAAAGCAACGTAGTTGTGTTTCCTATGGCAGGCAGTGGCAGGGAGACCTTGATGGTCTGCCGGTTCTCAGTGCGCCGGTTCGCTAACCCTGTCACGTGCCTGTTTTTCCCCATGTGTGGTGGAGTTCTCGCTGCTTAGCCGGGAACAGTGGCCGCCATGGCCTTGACCCTGATGGACAGGCAAGCAACAATCCTTGCCGTGCTGCCGCCATAGCGGCACCGGGAGTGGAAACCCGTATTGCTGTTAAGAAGGCAGACGCGTTGTATGCGCGCGTCTGAGCCATTCCACGTCTGCAAGGCGGGGGGTGGCAGGGAGGCCTAGCGCCTGCCGATTGCCTTCTTGTCGGTTTTCCACCCCTGCCGCCTGCCTGCCACCCGAGTGGAAACGGGTGCCGGGCCGATCTTTTCGAAGAAGGAGGCCCCATGCTCATCCGCTATTTGTCTCATTTCTTATTACCGTCCCCCTTGCCGTCTCCGCACTCTGAGGAGGCCCGGCCATGACTGCGCGGCCGCTTGCCGCTTCGTCTCTGAGTCCGCGCCAAGACGCCCAAAGCCCGCCTGGGGGCGGGCTTCGGGTACTGATGGATGGCCCGGTCCTGGAACCGGGCGCATGCGCTTAGAACCTGTTTACGATCAGCTGCGCGTCGGTAGAGACATTGTGCGATGAGCGCCGTCTTCGAAATGCTCATGTACCGTATGTACATTCCGCTTTCTCAGCCGTTTTCGCCTTGTCTCGCCTTAGCTCGCGAGATCGTAAACATGTTCTTAACGCAGGTTCAACGCTTTGATCGCGTTGTTGATTTCATCCGCCAGGCGCACTTCCTGACCCAGCTGCTCGTGCCATTGCTGGTTCTGGAAGAAGGCGTAGCGCGCCTTGGAGTTGTTGCCGGCTTGCCAGCCGTCTTTCAGTTGGCCGTCGAAGAAGAACTGTTCCAGCAGCGCGTGGCCGGCCGCGTGGGCCTGGTTTTGCGCGTGCTGCTCGTGCAGGCGCGGCGCGCCCACCAGATGCAGTTCGATATCGCGGCCCTGCTCTTCGTAGCGGCCCTGGATCGGGTGCTCGAACACCAGCGGCTGCAGCGTGGCGTGGGTGATGGTGGCGCGGCCGGTGATATGGCGCGATGGGGTGTACACGGTCAGATCCAGCCGCAGGTTCAGGCCGCCCGCCTGGCCGGGCTTGTTGACGTTGTAGCTGACGATGAACAGGCCGGATTTTTGATCGCGATCGATAGTCATGTTTGGACTCCTTGAGATCAATAACATCAGAGAAGTTGGAGCGCCCGGTGGGACGCCCAGGCCCAATGGCGATGTGCGAGCCGCGGCGGTAACCGCTGCTGCCCTGTAGTTATATAACCTTTGATTTTATTTTCTGCCGTACTTAATGGCAGTTGGAAATAAAGAGGAGATGGGGCTTGCGCGCGGGCTTAGGGAGGGAAGGGGCAGGAAAGCGCGCCGCCGGGGCCGGCGGCGCGAGGGAAAATCAGGCTTGTTGCTCAAAGCGCACAGGCTGTTTGCCCAGGCGCTTGGCCCGCACCACCACGGTGCCGGCGATCTTGTCGTGCCAGCCCTGTTTGCGCGCGTCCAGGCCCACCCAGATCAGGCCCAGCAAGAAGGGGAAGCAGGATACGAAGTAGCCGAGATAGCGCAGCGCCGCCTGTCCCGGCGTCATCGGCGCGCCGGTTTTGGCGTCCACGATGCGAGCGCCCAGCAGCATCTTGCCCGGCGTGCTGCTCTTGAACCACCAGAAAGCCAGCACCGCCGCCGCCGGCAGCACCCAGTTGACCATCAGGCCGGCCAGCGGGCTCAACTCGAAACCGCCTTGCATCATGAAGGCCTGCATCATCCAGCCGTCGCCGCTTTCCGCCACGCGGCGGGTTTCGCCGCCGCCGCCGGCCAGCAGCCAGATCGCCGGCGCCAGCGCCAGGCACAGCAGCAGGGTGTCGATCAGGCTGGCCAGCACCCGCAGCCAGAAGCCGACGTATTCCAGTTCTTCCGCGCCGTCTTGCATCTTCAATCCTCCAGATTGGGTTTGTGCTTGGCCGCCACGCGCAGATAGTGTTCGGCGGAGTATTGGAAATAGGCCAGCTCTTTGTCGGTCAGCGGCCGCGCTTGCTTGACCGGGTTGCCCAGATAAAGATAGCCGGACTCCAGCCGCTTGCCCGGCGGCACCAGGCTGCCGGCCCCGATCAGCACCCGCGGTTCTATCACCGCGCGGTCCAGCACGATGCTGCCGATGCCGACCAGCACTTCGTCGCCTATGGTGCAGCCGTGCAGGGTGACGTGGTGGCCGATGGTGACATTGCGGCCTATCACCAGCGGCGCGCCGACGGGGTCCGCTGCGCTTCTGTGGCTGACGTGCAGCATGGCGAAGTCCTGGATGTTGGAGTTCTCGCCTATGCTGATGGCGTTGACGTCGCCGCGTATCACCGCACAGGGCCAGACCGACGCGCCCTCCGCCAACGAGACTTCGCCGATGACCACGGCAGCCGGGTCGATGTAGCAGCTGTCGTGGATCTGCGGCTGATGCCCGTCATAAGGGCGGATATTGCTTTTCATCGGTCTGTCCTCATCTGAAATCGGGTAAAGTTCCTATCATACCCCCACAGGATGCCAATATGAGCCAGAACCCCTTGCTGGACTTTTCCGGACTGACCCGTTTCGCGGAGATCAAGCCGGAGCACATTTCCCCCGCCATCGACGAATTGCTGTCCGCCGCGCGCGCCGCGGTGGCGCGGCTGACCGCGGAGCAGGGCGCGCCCAGCTGGGAAAGCTTCGTCGATCCGCTGACCGACGCCACCGAGCATCTGGGCCGCGCCTGGGGCGTGGTGGGCCATCTGAACGCGGTGGTGAACACGCCGGAGCTGCGCGAGGCCTACAACAGCAATATCCCGAGAATTTCCGAGTTCTGGACCGAGATGGGCCAGAACCTGGAGCTGTTCGCCCGCTTCAAGGCGCTGGCGGCCAGCCCGGAGCACGCCGGCTACAGCGCGGCGCGCAAGAAGATCGTATCCAACGATCTGCGCGATTTCCGCCTGTCCGGCGCGGAATTGCCGCAGGCGGAAAAAGAGCGCTTCGCCGCCATCCAGACGCGGCTGGCGGAGCTGTCCGCCAAGTTCGAGCAGAACGTGCTGGACGCCACCGACGCCTTCAGCCTGTATATCGAGGACAAGGCCGAGCTGTCCGGCGTGCCCGAGGATTCGCTGGAACTGTTCGCCGCCGCCGCGGCCGGCGACGACAAGAGCGGCTACAAGATCACGCTGCAATTCCCGTTCTACTTCCCGGTGCTGCAGTACGCGGACAACCGCGCGCTGCGCGAAAAGCTGTACCAGGCCAATGTGCAGCGCGCGTCGGAGTTCGGCCCGGCCGAACGCGACAACAGCCCCATCATCCGCGAAAAGCTGAAACTGGCGCGCGAGGAGGCCCAGTTGCTGGGCTTCGCCAACTTCGCCGAACTGTCCTTGTTCACCAAGATGGCGGAAAGCCCGGAACAGGTGATCGCCTTCCTGCGCGATCTGGCCGCGCGCGCCAAGCCGTTCGCGGTCAAGGACCGCCAGGAACTGGAGGCCTTCGCCGCCGCCGAACTGGGCCTGGCCAAGCTGGAAGCCTGGGATCTGGCCTACGCCGCGGAAAAGCTGCGGGTGGCGCGTTACGCCTTCTCCGAGCAAGAAGTGAAGCAGTACTTCCCGGAAAGCAAGGTGCTGCCCGGCCTGTTCGGCGTGGTGTCCACGCTGTTCGGCATCGAGGTGCGGCCTAGCAGCGCGCCGGTCTGGCATCAGGACGTGCGCTTCTTCGACATCCACAAGGACGGTCAACTGGTCGGCAGCTTTTATTTCGACCTGTACGCCCGCGACGGCAAGCGCTCCGGCGCCTGGATGGATGACGCGCGCGGCCGCCGCCGCAAGAGCGGCCAGGTGCAGACCCCGATCGCCTATCTGACCTGCAACTTCACCCGCCCTGTGGGCGACAAGCCGGCGCTGTTCACCCACGACGAAGTGATCACCTTGTTCCACGAGTTCGGCCATGGCCTGCATCATATGCTGACCCGCGTCGACGAACTGGGCGTGGCCGGCATCAACGGCGTGGAATGGGACGCGGTGGAGCTGCCCAGCCAGTTCCTGGAGAACTTCGCCTGGGAATGGGACGTGGTGCAGGGCATGACCCGCCATGTGGACAGCGGCGCGACCTTGCCGCGCGAGCTGTTCGACAAGATGCTGGCGGCCAAGAACTTCCAGAGCGGCATGGCCACGGTGCGCCAGCTGGAGTTCGCGCTGTTCGACCTGCTGCTGTACAGCGTCTTCGACGCCGACAAGGGCGATTGGCTGGCCCTGTTGGAAGAGGTGCGCGGCGAGGTGGCGGTGAACTTCCCGCCGGCCTACAACCGCTTCCCCAACAGCTTCAGCCACATTTTCGCCGGCGGCTATTCGGCCGGCTATTACAGCTACAAGTGGGCGGAAGTGCTGTCCGCGGACGCCTACGCGGCCTTCGAGGAGGCCGGCGGCGCCAATGCTGACACCGGCAAGCGCTTCTGGGACGAGATCCTGGCGGTGGGCGGCAGCCGTCCGGCGCTGGAATCCTTCCGCGCCTTCCGCGGCCGCGATCCGCAGATCGACGCCTTGCTGCGCCATTCCGGCATGGTGGAAACAGTTTGAAACGGCTGTTTTATGCTGAGGGAAAAATATTCCGGGCTTTGTCGGAACTCTTGTGAAGCGCCGCGGCTCTAATTTTTTGCTCAGTGGGTTATCTCCAGAGCAGCAAGCGAGCCAGACGCATATCAGGGTAGATTGATATAGTGTCTATTGCGCGCCTCCGTGTAGACGGAGGCGCCTTTTTTTTGCCGCGGATCGCGCGGCTAAAAAGATTCAGTCGTCCCGCTCTGGTTTGGCGGGCGGCGTCAGCGGCTGCAGGGTGTGGCGGTGCTGGAAGGTAGGGGTCCGCATCGAGAACGGCGGGGTCAACGGCGCCAGACGAGGGCGGTTGGGGTTGCGCGTCGGGCATAATGCCTGTTGCGCGTCGTGCTGCTTGTGCTTGATAGTCAAGAACTTGCTCCGGTTACGACGACGCTTTCGATCATAGGCCGGGGTTCCGGGCCTTGGCAAATTCCCGTCGTCCGGCTGTTGTTTATTTGTTTAAACACTTTTGTTTAATCAAGCATCAAATAATCGACGCCATCGACTGTCGCCGCCCAAAGCTTGGCAGTGCCGCGCGCTGCGGTTATGGTGTCGGCCTTTGCATGAAAAACATTTGGAGAGCCCGCCGATGCGTTTTGCCACCTGGAACGTCAATTCCCTCAAGGTCCGCCTGCCGCAGGTGATCCAATGGCTGTCGGACAGCCCGGTGGACGTGCTCTGTCTGCAAGAGCTGAAAATGGATCAGGACGTGTTTCCCTTGGCCGAGATCGAAGCGGCCGGCTACCGCGCGGCCTGGTTCGGTCAGAAAACCTACAACGGCGTGGCCATTCTGGTGCGCGCGCCGCTGGAGCTGGAAGACGTGGTGCTCGGCATCCCCGATTACGGCGACGAGCAGCGCCGGGTGATCGCCGCCACGGTGAACGGCATCCGCGTGATCTGCGGCTATTTCGTCAACGGCGAGGCGGTGGATTCGCCCAAGTATCCGTACAAGCTGGAGTGGCTGGCCAATCTGGAGCGCTATGTCGCCGCGGAGCTGCAACGCCACCCGCAGTTGCTGCTGTTGGGCGATTACAATATCGCGCCGGAAGACCGCGATGTGTACGACCCGGAAAGCTGGCACGAACAAGTGTTGTGCAGCACGCCGGAACGCGAATCCTTCCGCCGCTTGATCGCGCTGGGCCTGAGCGACAGCTTCCGCCTGTTCAATCAGGAGGAGAAGCAGTACAGCTGGTGGGATTACCGCGCGATGATGTTCCGTCGCAACAAGGGCGTGCGCATCGACCACATCCTGGTCAGCGACGCCTTGAAGCCGCGCGCGCTGGAATGTGTGATCGACAAGGCGCCGCGCAAATGGGAGCGTCCGTCCGACCACACTCCGGTGGTGCTGACCCTGGCCGATTGAGCCTAAAGGCCGGCCGCGGCCGGCCTATCCGCCAGCTTTCTTGGCTTGCCTCAAAAATATCGCCGGCCGGTTTTGCTAGTCTGGAGCTTTCTTGCTTTCAGATGGCTGCGCGATGACCCAAAACCACCCCAAACTGCCGGTAGACCCGTATTACGAGGGCGTGCCGGAATACATGACCCAGGTGTACGACTGGGCTTACGTCAACCCGCGCAAGGCCGGCTGGCTGGATCGCAACCTGGTGGTGCGCGTCTTGTTGTTCTTCAACGATCAAAGGCTGATGCGCGCCTATCTGGAGCAGATCCGCCCCGGCGACAAGGTGTGGCAGGTGGCCCATGTCTACGGCGACCTGGTGCAGCGCGCGGCGGACCGGGTGGGCGGGGACGGGCGCTTCGTGCTCACCGACATCACGCCGGTGCAGATAGAGCACGCCGAGCGCAAGCTGCGCGATCGCCCCCAAGCCGCGGTGGTGCGCGCCAACGCCGGCAATCACCGGCTGGAGTCCGACGATTTCAACTTGATCTGCAGTTTCTTCCTGCTGCATGAGGTGCCGGATCATCTGAAGCGCGCCATCGTCGACAATATGCTGTCCCAGGTGCCGCCCGGCGGCCGCGCGGTCTTCGTCGACTACCATAGGCCCAAGCCGTGGCAGCCGATAGGCTGGCTGCTCAAATGGGTGAACCGCGTGCTGGAGCCGTTCGCCGAGGCCTTGTGGAACCATGAGATTCGCGACTACGCGCAAGAGGCGGACGGCTTCGACTGGAGCAAGCGCACCCTGTTCGGCGGGGTGTACCAGGTGACGACGGCGAAGAGGAAGCCTTGAGGGCGCGCCGTACTTGACGTTACACGGGCTTACAAGCGACTAACAGACCCGGGACGGGGGCAGGGCTAGGATACGTCTCAAGGAAGCGCCGAATCCGGCGCGATGTGATCGGTGAACGGGAGCCCAAGGCTCCCAAGCCTGAAACTGGAGATGCATCATGAACAAACTGACTCTGCTTGCCCTGACCGCCGCTTTCGGCCTGAGCTCCGCCGCTGGTTTCGCCGCCGAAACCGCCAAGCCGGCCGCTTCCGCTCCGGCAGCCAAAATGGCTCCGGCCGCCAAGAAAGCTGAAAAGCACCCGGCCAAGATCCACCACGCCAAGAAAGGCGAAAAGGTAGCCGCTTCCGCTCCGGCGCAAAAAGCCCAGGCCGCCAAGGCCGAAGCGTCCGCTCCGGCCAAGGCCAAGCACGCCGCCAAGAAGCCGCACGCCAAGCATGCGAAGAAGGCCGCTTCCGCCGCCGCCCAGAAAGCCCAGGCCGCCAAGGCTGAAGCTTCCGCTCCGGCCAAGAAGCACGCCGCTAAAAAGCCGCACGCCAAGCACGCTAAAAAAGCCGCTTCCGCTCCGGCGCAGAAAGCCCAGGCCGCCAAGGCCGAGGCCTCCGCTCCGGCCAAGAAAGTAGAGAAAAAGGCCGCTCAACACAAGAAGCACGCCGGCAAGGCCAAGAAGGCCGCTGCATCGGCTGCCAAATAAACCGGACCTCGCGTCTGGCTCGCTAAAAAAAACAGGCCCCTCAGGGAGGCCAAGACTCAAAGGAGGCCGCGGCCTCCTTTTTCTTTTTGAACGGGACCGCCGGCAGGACCGCCGGCAGGACAGGCGCGCCCGGCGGCCTTATGCTGTTACACTCAAACGCTTCGATGCCGGCCGCATGCCCGGCTTGAAACCGCTTTCGTCCATTGATTTCGCGCTTAAGGAGCTTCCATGCTAGCCGCCCCGCAAGTTTCCGCCTTCCTGCCGCCGCGCCGCATTCTGATGGGGCCGGGCCCGTCCGACGTTTATCCGGAAGTGCTGGCCGCCCAGGCCCGCCCCACCGTCGGCCATCTGGACCCGCTGTTCGTCGGCATGATGGACGAGGTGAAAAGCCTGCTGCAATACGCGTTCCAGACCGCAAACCCGATGACGGTGGCGCTGTCGGCGCCGGGTTCGGCCGGCATGGAGGCCTGCTTCGTCAATCTGGTGGAGCCGGGCGAGAAGGTCATCGTCTGCCGCAACGGCGTGTTCGGCGAGCGCATGCGCCAGAACGTGGTGCGGCTGGGCGCGGTGCCGGTGCTGGTGGACAGCCCCTGGGGCCAGCCGGTGGATCCGGACGCGGTGGAGAGCGCCTTGAAAGCCAATCCGGACGCGCGCTTCCTGGCCTTCGTTCACGCCGAGACTTCCACCGGTGCGCTGTCCGACGCCAAGACGCTGTGCGCGCTGGCCAAACGCCACGGCTGTCTGAGCATCGTCGACGCGGTGACCTCGCTGGGCGGGGTGGAGCTGCGCGTGGACGAATGGGGCGTGGACGCGGTGTATTCCGGCAGCCAGAAGTGTCTGTCCTGCGTGCCCGGCTTGTCGCCCTTGTCTTTTTCGCCGGCGGCGGTGGACAAGCTGCAGGCGCGGCAAAGCCCGGTGCCCAGCTGGTTCCTGGACCAGACCCTGGTGATGGCCTACTGGGGCGGCGGCAAGCGCAGCTACCATCACACCGCGCCGGTGAACGCCTTGTACGCGCTGCACGAATCGCTGCGCCAGCTGGCCGGCGAGGGCCTGGAAGCGGCTTGGCGGCGCCACCGCGACATGCATCTGATTCTGCGCGACGGCCTGGAAAAGCTGGGGCTGAGGTTCGTGGTGGACGCCGCTGCGCGCTTGCCGCAGCTGAACGCGGTTTATATTCCCGAGGGCATAGACGACGCGGCCACGCGCAATCGTCTGTTGCAGGAGTACAACCTGGAGATAGGCGGCGGCCTGGGCGATCTGGCCGGCAAGGCCTGGCGCATCGGCCTGATGGGCTACGGTGCGCGCCGCGAGAACGTGGCGCTGTGCCTGAAGGCGCTGGAGAGCGTGTTGAAGTAAGCGCGGCCGGTGTCCGGCGGGCGCGAGTCAGCGCGCGCCGCGCCGCCGGGAGATGAAAAACGCCATCCGCGAAGGATGGCGTTTTTGCTGCCGCGGGAGGCGGATCGGCTTATTTTTCGACGAAGGCGCGTTCGATCGCGTAGTCGGCCGGTTCGCCCATGCGCGGGGATTCCTTGAAGCCCATGCCGTTCAGGATCTCGCACAGATCGTGCAGCATGGACGGGCTGCCGCAGATCAGCGCGCGGTCGTGCTCCGGGTTCATTTGCGGCAGGCCGATGTCGGCGCACAGCTTGCCGCTGGTGATCAGGTCGGTCAGCCGGCCCTGATTGCGGAAGGGCTCGCGGGTCACGGTCGGGTAGTAGATCAGTTTCTCGCGCACCATCTCGCCGAAGAATTCGTTTTCCGGCAGTTCTTTGGTGATGTAGTCGTGGTAGCCCAGCTCGCTGACCCAGCGCACGCCGTGGGTCAGGATCACTTTGTCGTAGCGCTCGTACACGTCCGGGTCTTTGATGATGGACATGAAGGGGGCGAGGCCGGTGCCGGTGGACAGCAGATAGAGGTTTTTGCCGGGCAGCAGATTGTCCTGCACCAGGGTGCCGGTGGGCTTCTTGCTGATCATCACGGTGTCGCCCACCTTCAGGTGCTGCAGGCGGGAGGTCAGCGGACCGTCCTGCACCTTGATGCTGTAGAACTCCATGTGTTCTTCGTAGTTGGAGCTGACGATGGAGTAGGCGCGCATCAGCGGCTTGCCGTTGACTTCCAGACCTATCATCACGAACTGGCCGTTGATGAAGCGCAGGCCGGCGTCGCGGGTGCAGGTGAAGCTGAACAGGGTGTCGTTCCAGTGATGGACGGACAGGACCTTTTCGGAGGTCAGGTTGGGAGAGGACATAAGGTTTGCTGCTCGCTAATTTATGAAGTAGAAGCTCGAAAAGTATGGGGCCGATTTTAACCGGTTTGTCGCTTCGCCGCTTGTTCTTACTGGGCAAGGCCGGCGATATCGACGTTAAATTCAATTGGAACAGCATGTTAACCGACATTGCCGTCGCCGCCGAACGATTGTTTTCTGATGTGTTTATCGCTGCGCGTTATTTGTCCGCGACGCAATGAAAGAGGGCGTCACCGTGGCGGGACGCCCTCTCGGACAACTTACAGAGAAAGACTATGCGCTTTACCCTTGCAGAACCGCACGACCACCGCTTTACCGCAAGGCCGTTACCAAAGAGCGGGCTGTACAAGACAGCGCTACGACGATGCCGTGTCGTGGCGGCGCCGCCATCATGGCAGCTTGCCGCGCACCGTGTCCTTGATGGACATCACAGAAAGACCAACCGCTTCTTTCTTAATGGGCAAATCGACAAACGGTAATCACAAGTTTATTGACTCTGGATTTGGCGGACCGGCCTGGCCGGTGTTGCATGCGCTCCGTCTTGGAGGCTGGCTTGGCGTTGCGGACTGTGCCGATTTGGCTGGCCGTGTTTATTGGCCAATGCTCAACGCGTGGAAAACTGGATGGCCGCCGGCATACTGCCATGAAAGCATTCGGAACCCTCCCTGTCGTGTTGACCATTCCACTATAGACGCTGCCGTTCCCAATGCAAGCCGGCGGGCGGCGGCCTCAACTGACCTTAGGGTCGGCCAGCGGCGCGTCCAGCGCCAGCCGAGCGGGGCGCAGATGTTGTTCGAACTGGCGGCTGGCGGCCTGCCAGGAGTAGCGCTCGGCGACGGCGCGTACATGGCCGCGGTCCAGTTCCAGCGCCTTCAGGCAGGCGACGCGCAGGTCGGCGTCCAGCACGCCGGCGCCGCTGTCGCCCACCACGTCCAGCGGCCCGGCCACCGGGTAGGCGGCCACCGGCGTGCCGCAGGCCATCGCCTCCAGCAGCACCAGGCCGAAGGTGTCGGTCAGGCTGGGAAACACGAAGACGTCGGCGGCGCGGTAGAAGCGCGCCAGCTCGTGCTGGGGAAAGATGCCGGCGAAGTGGACGTCCTGATAGTGCTGCTTCAGCCGCGCCAGCTGCGGGCCGTCGCCCACCACCCATTTGCTGCCCGGCAGCTCCAGCTTGAGAAAGGCTTCGATGTTCTTTTCCACCGCCACCCGGCCGATGTAGACGAAGCGCGGCGGCGCGGTGCCGTCCAGCCGCTCGCGCGGGCCGGGGCTGAACAGCGCGGTGTCCACGCCGCGGCTCCACAGCTTGACGTTGTGAAAGCCGCGGGCGCTCAAATCGTCGGCGATGGACTGGGTGGGCACCATCACGCAATGGGCGGCGTTGTGGAAGCGGCGCATCCAGGCGTAGCTGAGCGCCAGCGGCAGCCGGCAGCGGGCGTGCACGTATTCCGGAAAGCGGGTGTGATAGGCGGTGGAGAAAGCCAGGCCGTGGCGCAGGCAATAACGGCGCGCGGCCAGGCCCAGCGGCCCTTCGGTGGCGATGTGGATGGCGTCCGGCGCGAAGGCGGCGATGCGGTCGGCCACTTTGCGGTAGGGAAACAGCGACAGGCGGATGTCGGGGTAGGTGGGGCAGGGCAGGGTGCGGAAGGCCTGCGGGGTGATCATTTCCACCTGGTGTCCGAAGCCGGCCAGTTCGCGCGCGGTTTCGGTCAGCGAACGGACCACGCCGTTGACCTGGGGCAGCCAGGCGTCGGTGACAATCAGGATGCGCATGTCGTCTCCTTGTGGTCGGCTTGCGCCGTTTGGGCTTGCAAGGCGGCGGCCGGCTGTCCCATTTGGGTCCAGTACAGCACTTCCAGCCGGCCGTCGGCGTGTTCCACCAGCGCGGACAGGCTTTCCACCCAGTCGCCGCTGTTGCCGTAGAGAATGCCGTCGATGTCGCGCACCTCGGCCTTGTGGATGTGGCCGCAGATCACGCCGTCGTAGCCGCGCCGGCGCGCTTCGCCGGCGAGAATGGTTTCGAAATTGCTGATGAAGTTGACCGCGTTTTTGACCTTGTGTTTCAGGTACTGCGACAGCGACCAGTACGGCAGGCCCAGTTTCAGCCGCGCCCAGTTGAAGCCGCGGTTCAGTTCCAGGATCAGGGTGTAGAGGGTGTCGCCGACATAGGCCAGCCATTTGGCGTACTGGATCACGCCGTCGAATTCGTCGCCGTGCAGGATCAGCAGCCGCTTGCCGTCGGCGGTGCGGTGCTCGGCCTCCTGACGGATGGCGATGCCGCCGAAGTCCAGCCCGGCGTACTGGCGCGCCGCCTCGTCGTGGTTGCCGGGCACGTAGATCACCTTGGTGCCCTTGCGCGCCTTGCGCAGCACTTTTTGCACCACGTCGTTGTGGCTCTGCTTCCAGTACCAGGATTTTTTCAGCTGCCAGCCGTCGACGATGTCGCCGACCAGGTATAGGTATTCGGATTCGTGGCAGCGCAGGAAGTCCAACAGGTGGTCGGCGCGGCAGCCGGAGGTGCCGAGGTGGACGTCGGAAATCCAGATCGCGCGCAGTTGTCGGGCGCTGTCGGGGGCGGGGTCTGGCTGCATGGCGGCTCCGTCGGCCTGTGGACTGCTGGCGATGCTGACAGCGGCAGGTGACAGTCGCGTGAGATTTCGGTGACGACGCGATGAAATTTCTTGAGCGGGGCCTTTAAGATTGTCTTAAGCGCGCTCTGTTGCAATCGGGCTTTGCGGCGGCGCTTGTGACGGCGGCGAGAGCGCGCTAGGCTGCCGGGACCTTGAACGCCCGGCGACGGGGAGACGGATATGCGGGTTTTGGTGGTGGAGGACGACGCTCAGATCGGCGACGGGTTGAAAATCGGCCTGGAGCAGCTGGGTTTTGTCGCGGACTGGTTTCGCGACGGCAAGCAGGGGCTGGCGGCGCTGAGCGCCGCACCCTACGACGCGGTGGTGCTGGACCTGGGGCTGCCGGGCATGGACGGCATGGACATCCTGTCCGCCTGGCGGCGCGGCGGCCAGGATGTGCCGGTGCTGGTGTTGACCGCGCGCGACGCGCTGGCGGACCGCGTCGGCGGCCTGGACGCCGGCGCCGACGATTATCTGGTCAAACCGTTCGCGCTGAGCGAGGTGGCGGCGCGGCTGCGCGCGCTGCATAGGCGTCGACACGGCCAGAGCCACCCGGAATGGCGGCACGGCCGCCTCTGTCTGGATCCGGTGGCGCGCGCGGCCACGCTGGACGGCGCGCCGCTGGAGCTGACCGCGCGCGAACTGGCGCTGCTTGAGTTGCTGCTCAGCCACAAGGGGCGGGTGCTGCCGCGCGAGCTGATCGAGGACAAGCTCTACGGCTGGGGCCAGGAGCTGGAAAGCAATGCGGTGGAGGTGCATGTGCACCATTTGCGCAAGAAGCTGGGCAGCGCCTTCATCCGCACCCTGCGCGGCGTGGGCTACACCCTGGGAGATCCGGCATGAGGGGACCGCGCAGCCTGCAGGCGCGGCTATTGCTGCTGCTGTTGCTGATCGTGCCGGCCATCTGGCTGGTGGCTTCCGCCACCGCGGCCTGGCTGGCGCACGAGGAGGTGGACGAGCTGTTCGACACCCAGATGGGGCAGTTCGCCCGCCAGCTGTTGCTGGTGGAGGTCAGCGAGAATTCGCTGATCGAGCTGCCCAAGCTCAAGCACCTGCTCAAGCACGCCGACAAGGGGCAGCTGGAAAACGACGACTTCGGCCTGGCGGTCTGGGACCGTCGCGGCAACCTCTTGCTTAGCGACGGCCGCGGCCGTCGCTTCGACTTCGAGCCGGAGCGGCGCGGCTTCTACGATTACCGCGGCAAGGACAGCGATCACAACTGGCGGCTGATCTATCTGGCCGCGCCGGACGGTTCCCGGCTGGTGGCGGTGGGTCAGAAACAGGGCTTGCGCCACGAGATGGTGTTGAAGGTGGTGTCCGCCCAGCTGCTGCCGTGGCTGGTGGGCCTGCCGGTGATGCTGCTGCTGATCCTGCTGGCGGTGCGCCGCGAGCTGGGGCCGCTCAAGCGCCTGGCCGCCGGCATCGCCCAGCGCGCGCCGGACGACAGCGAGCCGGTGTCGCGGGAGGTGCCGCGGGAGGTGCTGCCGCTGGTGGACGCGCTGAACGCCTTGTTCGCCCGCATCGCGGCCACGCTGGAACACGAGCGCCGCTTCACCGCCGACGCCGCGCACGAGCTGCGCACGCCGCTGGCGGCGCTGAAAGTACAGGCCGAGGTGCTGGAGCTGCTGCCGGACGAGGGCCGCCGCCGGCACGCCATGCGGCAATTGATGTTGGGCATAGACCGCGCCACGCGCTTGGTGGAGCAGTTGCTGGCCCTGTCGCGCCTGGACCCCTTGAACGCGCCGCGCCAGGGCGAGCCCATCGCCTGGGCGGCCTTGACCGAGCGCGTGCTGGCGGAGATGGCGGCCGAGGCGGCGCTCAAGGGGGTGAGGCTGGAAACCGAATGGCGCTGCGTGCCGGAACGGGTCTTGCCCTTGAACGGAGACGAAACCCTGGTGGGCCTGATGCTGCGCAATCTGCTGGAAAACGCCGTCCGCTACGGCGCCGAGGGCGGCGAGGCGCGGCTGGTGCTGGCCGAGGACTCGGTCAGCGTGCTGGACCGCGGTCCGGGCGTGGCGGCGGAATGGCTGGAACGGATACGCGAGCGCTTCTTCCGGCCGCCGGGCCAGGACGTGGTCGGCAGCGGGCTGGGCTTGTCCATCGTCGAGCGGGTGGCGGAGCTGCACGGCCTGCGCCTGATTCTGGCCAAGCGAGACGGCGGCGGGCTGGAGGCCGGCTTGAGGCGGCGCTGAGAAGCGGTGCTAAAGTCCGCTGCGCTTCGTGAGACGTGGCGCGGCGAGCGCAGCATTCGAAACGCTCATGCGGCACTTGTGCATTCCGCTTTCTCAGCCGTTTTCGTCTTGCAGGCGAGGCTTGGAGCACGCTCTGGGACTGCGGCAATTCGCCGCATGGGAGCAGAGGGGGAATCCGGCTATGCTGGCGACGCTGGCCCTGACGCAGCCAGCGTTCTACATTTGGTTGCGGCCCGCCGGTTTCGGCGGGCTTTCTTTTTGTCTAGCTCGGGCGTTTAGGCGCGCCGAAGCGCATCAGCCAGAACAGCGCATTGCAGACGCCGCCGGCCATCGCGCCCAGATAGAGGTTCATCAGGTCGTTGTACAGCAGCGGCTCGGCCAGCCGGGCGTAGACGAAGGTGACCACGCTGCCGCTGAAGGCGCCGGGCAGGAAGGCGACCAGGGCCAGCAGCCAGCGCGGCCAGCCTTGCTGCCAGCCGGCGATGGGCCGGGCCAGCAGCATGCGCAGCAGGCAGAGCAGCAGGCCGAAGCCCAGCGCCGGAATCGCGCCCATCAAATAAGCCATCATCGGCACCACGCCGCTGGCCAGCAAGGCCACCAGCGGACCCAGCAGGATGAACAGGGTCAGGCCGCAGGCGAGTATTTTCAGATAGGGCGTTTTCATCCGGCGGTCGAGGTTTGGGCGGTGGCAAAAGGCCTCCAGCCTAGCAGACTGGAGGCATGGCGGCGAGAGGCCGCGTGCTCAGAATCTGTTTACGATCTGCTGCGCGTCGTGAGACGTGGCGCGGCGAGCACAACGTCGAAATGCTCATATACCGTGTGTACACCCCGCTTTCTCAGCGGTTTTCGCCTTGTCCCGCCTTCGCTCGCAAGATTGTAAACACGTTCTCAGAACTGAAGTTGCACGCGGCCCCACACTGTGCGGCCCGGCTCGTTGACCTGCAGGGTGCGGTCGTAGCCGGCCACCATCGCGCCGCCCTTGCTGACGCTTTCGGCGTAGGCCTTGTTGAACAGGTTGTCGACGCCGAACAAGAGCTTGGCGTGCTTGTTCAGCTTCATGCCGCCGTCCAGCGACACCACGCCGAAGCCCGGGGTCGCGCCGATGTCGGTGCCGACGATATTGCCCTGGCCGGGCGCCACGCGGTCCTGGCGCTGCACGCCGCGCACGGTCAGGCCGGTCGCGTATTTGCCGTTGTCCCATTTCAGCGCCGCCTTGGCGTCCAGTGGCGGGGTCTGGCCCAGCGGACGGTTTTCATCGAGATTGGCGGCCCAGACCCAGGCCAGGCTGCCGGACAGCGTCCATTCCGGCGCGAAGCGCCAGCTGAGGTCGCCTTCGAAGCCGTAGCGGCGCGCGTCGATATTGCGGGCCTTGCCGCCGATGGCGCCGGCGTCGCCTTCCACCAGAATGAAGTTCTGCACGCGGCTGGCGTAGGCGGACAGCGAGCCTTGCAGCTTGTCGTCGCGGTAGAGCAGGCCGGCGTCCAGTTGGCGGTTGGTTTCGCTGTTCAGCGTCGAGCTCTTGTTGCGCTCCCAGAAGTCAGGCGCGCGTTCGGCTTGGCCCAGGCCGACGTAGCGGGTCCAACTGCCCGCCGTGTGTTCGTAACGCAGGAAGCCGGCGTTGAGCTGGTACTGGGTTTCCTGGCGCGCTTGGGCCGGCTTGCCCATGGCGGCGGCCTTGGCCTCGAACACCGCCTGGGTCTGGTCGCGGCGCAGTCCGGCAATCAGTTTGCCGCCCGCGCCCAGCGGGTGGCTGGCTTCGGCGTAGACGCCGTGGTTGTCGAAGCTCTGATTGGGCGTGCGCGGCTGATCCACGTATTGGCCGACGTTGGGGCCTTTGCCCATGCGGCTGCGGTGGCGGTCGCGCAGCCAGTCGAAGCCGGCGCTGACTTCCCAGTCGCCGAAGGCCATGTCGGCGGCCAGGCGGCCGGTGTCGGCGCTGCGGTCGGGATTCATCGCCGCGCGGTCCGCCGGCGCGGTCTGCGGGCGCAGCGAGTAGTTGTCCATCACGTGGTCCACTTCGCTATGGCCCAGTTGCAGGCGCACGGCGTCCAGCCAGCCGCTGAGATTGCGGCGCTCGGCCTTGAAGCTCCAGGCGTCGCGGTCGAACTTGCTGCCGTCCATGCCTCGGTCCGCGTAGGCGGCCTGGCCGCGACTGCGGTCCAGAGCCAGTTCCAGCGTGGTGTCCCGGTCCGGGGTCAGTCCGGCGATCAGGGTCTGGCTGTCGCGGTCGAAGCTGGAGTGGACCTTGGCGCCGTTGCCGTCCTTGTAGTCGCCGCCGTGATTGCGGCTGGCGATGGCGCGCACATAGCCCAGGCTGGAGCCGAAGGCGGC
Source organism: Chromobacterium sp. S0633 (assembly GCF_024158805.1). Lineage (NCBI taxonomy): Bacteria > Pseudomonadati > Pseudomonadota > Betaproteobacteria > Neisseriales > Chromobacteriaceae > Chromobacterium > Chromobacterium sp. S0633. The sequence continues at coordinate 18,387 of NZ_JAMZGH010000003.1, forward strand.
GTCGGCGTAGGCATCGTTGCGGTCGGCGTTGCCGCCGGTCAGGCTGCCGTTGAAGCGCACGCCGGCCTCGTCGAAGCGCTTGGTCTTGCGTTCGAAGTTGACGCCGCCGCTGATCAGGCCGGGCCCGAGCTTGACGCTTTGCGGGCCCTTGACCACGTTCACCTCGTCATAGGCGTCCGGATAGAGATAGGCGGTGGGCGGGTCCATGCGGCCGCCGCAGCCGCCGAACACGAAGTTGCCGTCGGCGAGGATGGCCAGGCGGGAGCCGCCCAGGCCGCGCAGCAGCGGGTCGCCGGAGGCGCCGCCTTTGCGGATCACGTTGAAGCCGGGCAGGCCCTTGAGCAGGCCGGCGCCGTCGGCGGACGGCAGCGGCTGGCGCGGCGCGCGCGGGTCCACCGACATTTTCAGCGGCTGTTCCGCCTTGGTGGCGGTGACCAGCACTTCCTCGCCGCGGAATTCCGGCAGTTCCTGAGCAAAGGCGTGGCCGACGGCGAGCGCCAGGGGAATCGGCAGCAAATACGGTTTTTTAGTCATTTTTTAGAAACTAACGTTAACAAATTTAGAGGTGACAATTCTAGGTTGCGAGTTGCGGCGGCCCAATGCGGCAAAGTGTCGCAGCGCCCCTGTTCGGCGCATGGTGATAAAGTGTCGGCCATGATTGCCGGATTCCCCGTTTCCTCCCCCCGCCTGGGCCTGACCGCTGACATCGCGCGCTCGGCGCGGCTGATAGGCTGGCTGCGCTGGCTGATGCTGCTGCTGGGCTCCACCGTGGCCTTGGTCTGCTGGTGGCAGCACGTCTACCTGCCCTGGCCTTTGCTGTCCCAGGCGCTGCTGACGCTGGCCGCGGTCAACGTCTGCCTGCCGTGGTGGCTGCGCCGCGGCGGCGACCCCTTGCTGGCCTTGCGTTTGGGCTTGTCCGCCGATGTGCTGGTGCTGACCGAGTTGCTGGCCTTCACCGGCGGCGCGGCCAATCCGCTGGCTTCGCTGTTTTTGCCGCCGGTGCTGTTCGCCGCGCTGTTGTCGCCGGGCCTGTTCGCCTGGGCGCTGGCGCTGGCCAGCGTCGCCGCCTACGGCCTGCTGTTCGAGTGGCATCTGAGCTGGCCGGTGGACCACGGCAACGCGCTGCACATCTTCTCCATGCATCTGACCGGGATGTGGTTGAGCTTCGCGCTGTCGGCGCTGTTGATCGCCGGCTTCGTGTCCTGGCTGGCGCGGCAGCTGGCCCTGCGCGAGGCGGCGCTGGCGACGGCGCGGGAAACTCAGCTGCGCGACGAGCAATTGCTGGCGGTGGGCATGCAGGCGGCCGGCGCCGCCCACTCGTTGTCCACGCCCTTGAACACCATGACGCTGCTGGTGGACGAGTTGCTGGCCACGCGGCAGCGGGACGCCGAGCTGATGGAAGACTTGCTGCTGATGAAGGCGCAGCTGGCCAATTGCGGCAGCGCGCTGGCGCGCTTGAAGCTGGGTTCGGAGTCCGCGCCGGGGGAGACCGCGCTGTTCGCGGCCTTGGCCGAGCGCCTGGCCGGCTGGCGCTCGCTGCGGCCGGACGTGAGGCTGGACTGGCAGACGCCGCGCGGGCCGGACCCGCTGGCGACGCTGGACCCGGCGTTCTGGCCGGCGTTTTTCAATCTGATCAACAACGCGGCCGAAGCCGGCGGCGGCGAACTGACGGTGGCGGCGCGGCTGGAGCAGGGAGCCTTGCTGCTGGACATCGTCAACCATCAGGGCTGTTTGACCGAGCAGCAGCTGGAGCGCGCCGGCCTGACCCCGCTGCCGTCCGACAAGCCGGTGGGCATGGGCCTGGGCGTGATGCTGAGCCATGCGACGCTGGCGCGGCTGGGCGGTTCGCTGCGTTTGCTGAACCGGCCGGAGGGCGGCGTGCACGCGCAGGTGCGCCTGCCCTTGCTGGCGGACGATAAGGAAGGAGCCTGATGCTGGATTTTCTCTTGGTGGACGATGACGAGGCCTTCGTCGCCATTCTGGCGCGCTCCCTGAGCCGGCGCGGTTTTGAAGTGGCGGCGGCCCAAACCGCCGCGCAGGCCTTGGAATTGGCCGGCGACGCGCCGGCGCGCATCGTGCTGGATTTGAACCTGGACGGCGACAGCGGGCTGCGCCTGCTGCCGGCCTTGCTCGCCGCCTGCCCGCGCAGCGCCATTTTGATTCTGACCGGCTACGCCAGCATCGCCACCGCGGTGGAGGCCACCAAGCTGGGCGCGGTGCAGTATCTGGCCAAGCCGGCGACGGTGGACGAAATCCTGGCCGCCTTCGAACAGCAGCAGGCCAATCCCGAGCTGCCGCTGACGCCGCAGCCGATGTCGCTGCGGCGGGTGACCTGGGAGCATCTGCAACGGGTGCTCAGCGAAAACGACGGCAACATCTCCGCCACCGCCCGCGCCTTGAACATGCACAGGCGCACTTTGCAGCGGATGCTGGCGAAGAAGCCGGTGAAGAGTTGAAGCCAGGCCTGTTGCATTGCTACAGCGCGGCTGCCTGCCGCCAATGGGCAGGATGCGGATTGTAGCGGTCTTTGTTCTTCAATTACCGGATCATGACGAGGGTATAAATCCGGCTTGGCCGCGCCATCAGAAAAATTGATTGGAGCGTCCACTCTAGCCGCCGTATGGTGAATGTCCATAACCATGCCAATGGAGGGGACTACCATGCTTCGCGGACAGATGATGGACCGGCCTTTGCTGATTTCCGACTTGCTGCGCCACGCCGAAACCTACCATGGCGACACGCCCATCGTGTCGCGCACCGTGGAGGGGCCCATCCATCGCTACACCTACCGCGAGGCGGCGCGGCGCGCGCGCCAACTGGCCAATGCGCTGGCGGCGCTGGGCGTGCGCCAGGGCGACTGCGTCGGCACCCTGGCCTGGAACGGCTACCGCCATTACGAGACTTACTTCGCCGTGTCCGGCTACGGCGCGGTGTGCCACACGGTGAACCCGCGGCTGTTCGCCGAACAGATCGCCTGGATCGTCCAGCACGCGGAAGACCGGGTGCTGATGTTCGACCTGAGCTTCCTGCCGCTGGTGGAGCAGATCGCGCCGCAACTGGACACGGTGGAGGCCTTCGTGCTGATGACGGACAAGGCGCATATGCCGGCGCAGACGCCGCTGTCCAATCTCTTGTGCTACGAAGATCTGGTCAACAGCCACAGCGACCAGTACCAGTGGCCGTTGCTGGACGAAAACGCCGCATCCAGCCTGTGCTACACCTCCGGCACCACCGGCAACCCCAAGGGCGTGCTGTTCTCGCATCGCTCCACCGTGCTGCACGCCTACGGCAGCGCCTTGCCGGACAGTTTCGGCATCTCGGCCCGCGCCTGCGTGATGCCGTTGGTGCCGATGTTCCACGTCAACGCCTGGGGCCTGCCCTACAGTTGCACCATGAACGGCAGCAAGCTGGTGCTGCCCGGACCCAAGCTGGACGGCGTCAATCTGTACGAGCTGATCGAGAGCGAGCAGGTGACCGTCACCGCCGGGGTGCCGACGGTGTGGATGATGCTGTTGCAGCATTGCCAGAAGAACCATCTGAAGCTGCATTCCCTGAAGCGGGTGATCGCCGGCGGATCGGCGGTGCCGGAAAGCATGATCGAACAACTGGCCGAGCACGGCGTGGAAATGCGCCAGCTCTGGGGCATGACCGAGCTGTCCCCCTGCGGCACCACCGGCACGCCCAAGCTCAAGCACGAGGGCCTGGAGCCGTCCCGGCTGCATGCGCTGCTGTCCAAGCAGGGGCGGCCGATCTACGGCGTCGAACTCCGCATCGTGGACGACGCCGGCAAGCCGCTGCCGCACGACGGCGTGGCCTTCGGCAACTTGCAGGTGCGCGGCCTGTGGGTGTTGTCGCAATACTTCCGCCGCGAACTGGACGCCAGCCACAGCGCCGACGGCTGGTTCAACACCGGCGACGTGGTGACCATAGACGCCGACGGCTTCATGCGCATCACCGACCGCACCAAGGACGTGATCAAATCCGGCGGCGAGTGGATCAGCTCCATCGAGCTGGAAAACATCCTGGTGGGCCACCCGGCGGTGGCGGAGGCGGCGGCCATCGGCATTCCACACCCCAAATGGGACGAACGGCCGCTGATGGTGGTGGTGCTCAAGCCCGGCGCCAGCGCCACGGCGGAGGAGCTGCTGGGCTTTTACGAAGGCAAGATCGCCAAATGGTGGACGCCGGACGATGTGGCCTTCGTCGAGGAGCTGCCGCACACCGCCACCGGCAAATTGCAGAAGGTGCGGCTGCGCGAGCAGTTCCGCGATTTTCGCTGGCGTTCCTGACGTCGGTCGCGGAATGGACTGGACTGAATAGAGTAATTACGCTACAGTGGCGGCTGCACTGAAAACCGTATGGTTTTGAGGTGTTAGCCCCTCGAAATGTCGGCCGGTCTGCCGGACGACGTTTCTTCCTCGTGTTGGCCCCTGCCGTTGTCAAACCGCAGGGGGTTTTTTTTGCCCGCCGTCCGGCGCGCGTCTTCCCTTGCTCCTGTGTTTGATCAAACAAAATCATAATCTGTCACAACTGTACCCATATTTGATATTTAAAACGGGTTACATCCGTTAAACTGGCCGAAGATAAACCAACAATAACAATTGGCTGCCAACGGTAAGGGGAGTGTCGCGCGGCAAGGCGGGGCATCAAAACCATGGTTGTCAATCACGCGAGAAAAAGGACTGTTATGAAATCGCTCCGTAGCCGGCTGATCGCCCTGAACGCGCTATTGATGGCGCTGTTTGGTTTGGTGCTGGTGGTCATCGTCTTCGTGCAGATGCGCACGGAAATATTGCAGGGCCTGGATCAGGAGTTCGAGGCCAGCCTGATGGGACAAAGCGCGGTGGTGACCACCTGGCTGGGCGAGAAGAAACAGCAGATTGTCGCGCAGAGCACGATGGCGTCCGAGCCCGACGCCCTCCGCTTCCTCAAGACCGGCGCCAAGGCCGGCGGTTTCAACGTCAACTACGCCGGCTACGCCGACGGCCGCTCGCTGTTTTCCGATGATTGGACGGCGCCGGCCGACTACAAGGTGGCCGACCGCGATTGGTACAAGCGCGCCAAGGACAGCGGCCAGGCGGTGGTGACCGACCCCTATCTGGACGAAGCCACCAAGAAACTGACGGTGACCATTTCCGCGCCCTTCAACCACAACGGCGCTTTCGCCGGCGTAGTGGGCGGCGACGTGATGGTGGACACGCTGGTGAAATCGGTGCTGGGCCTGAAAGTGCGCGGCAACGGCTACGCCTTCATCATGGACAAGAAGGGCACGGTGATCGCCCATCCGCAAACCGATCTGGCGCTGAAGCCCATCACCAGCGTGGCGCCGGAACTGACGCCGGAACGGCTGGCGGATATCGTCAGCCACGACCAGGCGTCGGAAGTGCAGATCGGCGGCCAGGCCATGCTGTTGTCGGCGCAGGAAATCCCCGGCACCAACTGGGTGATGGCCTTGGCGGCGGACCGCGCCACCGTGCTGGCGCCGCTGACCACGCTGCTGTACACCATCGCCGGCCTGACCGCGCTGGTGTTCGTGCTGATGATCCCGCTGGCGAGTCTGGTGATAGGCCGCATGCTGGCCGGCCTGGTGCGGCTGAAGAACGCGATGGAGGACATTTCCCACGGCGAGGGCGATCTGACCTTGCGGCTGAAGGACGACGGCCAGGATGAAATCGCCGCCACCGCGCGCGCCTTCAACACCTTCGTCGCCCAATTGGCCCAGCTGTTCCGCGGCCTGAAGCAGGACGCCGCCGGCGTGGTCAACGGGGTGCAGGACGCCAGCCAGCTGGTGGCCGGCGTGGCGGACAGCTCGCGCCATATTTCCGATGTGTCCTCGTCCAACGCGGCCACGCTGGAGCAGATCACGGTGTCCATCTCCCACATCGCCGACAGCGCGCGCCAGGCCGACGAGCTGACCAGCCTGACCGGCGCCAGCCTGGAGGCCAGCGCCAGCAATATGCAAAGGCTGTCCAGCGGCATGGAGGGCACGGTGCAGTCGGTGCGCGGCCTGGAAACCATGTTGTCCTCGCTGGACAAGCGCTCTCAGGAAATTTCCGGCATCACCAATGTGATCCGCGACATCGCCGACCAGACCAATCTGCTGGCCTTGAACGCGGCGATCGAGGCCGCGCGCGCCGGCGAACAGGGCCGCGGTTTCGCGGTGGTGGCGGACGAGGTGCGCAAGCTGGCCGAGCGCACCGCCCAGGCCACGCTGGAAATCTCCAATATGGTCAGCGCCATCCGCGACGAAACCGGCCGCGCGGTCAACGACGTCAACCAGACCGTGGCCGCGGTGGACGAGGGCGTGGAACTGACCCGCGAAGCGGTGGCCAAGATCGAGGAAATCCGCGCGTCCATGTTGGACGTGGTGGCCAAGATGAACGAGATTTCGGATTCCACCAGCGAGCAGCACAAGGCGACCACCTTGATTGCGCAAAGCTCGGAGGCGATCAACGGCCATGTGCTGGAAAACGACGACTCCTTGCAGAACGTCAGCAGCACGCTGACCGGCTTGTCGCTCAATGCCGGCAAGATGAACGCCGAGTTCGACAAATTCCGTTTGTAAAACGGCGAGAGCGAGAACACACGGCCGGGGAGCTTGCTCCCCGGCCGTTTTCATAGGCGGCGGCTCAGCCGGCCCCAGCATCCAGCCGGCAGGCAGCGTTCTTGCCGCCCACCCTGTGAAAAGGCCGCCGCGCGTGGAGGAAATTCAGGCGGAGCACGGCAAAGGGCGTTTTCATCAAGGAGAGATGCTGGTTACTATGCGGGAGACGATATTCCGCTGATTTCAAAAAGCGCTTAATCGGAACGGGGCCGGGGCGCTTGCGTTCCGGGCGCTGAAAACTTATGACCGAACCGACTTCCCACGCCTTGCGCGCCGGCGCCTTATTGGCCGCCGGCGATCTGAACGGCGCCTTGCTGGCCGCGCAAAGCGGCTTGCAGGCCCAGGCCGACAATGCCGAATTGTGGAATCTGCTGGGCGTATGCGCGGCGCGGCTGGAGCAACTGGCCATGGCCGAGCAGTGCTGGCGCCAGGCGCTGCAATGCGATCCGCGGACGCCGGACGCCCATTACAATCTGGGCCGCTGCCTGATGGCGCAAGGCCAGTTGGCGCAGGCGGAGGCGCATTACCGCGCGGAACTGGCGCAGCGTCCGGAGCACGCCGCCTGCCAAGGCAATCTGGGCGTCTTGCTGGAGGAGGCGGGACGGCTGGACGAAGCCGAAGCCCAGTATCGGCTGGCCCTGCGGCTGCGGCCGCAGTCCGCCGTTCATTGCTTCAATCTGGGCCGTTTATTGTATCGGCTGCGGCCGGAGGAGGCCGAGGACTGCTTGCGCCGGGCGCTGGCCTGCGCGCCGGACGACGTGGACGCGCTCAATCTGCTGGGACAAAGGCTGGCGGAGCGCGGGGAGCGGGCCGAGGCGGAAACGCTGTTGCGCCGGGCGCTGGCGCTGGAGGCGAGCCATGCCGGCGCGCTGAGCAATCTGGGCTTGTTGTTGCAGGCGCAGCGGCGTTGGGCCGAGGCCGAGGCCTGCTTGAGCGCGGCGGCGGAGCGCGCGCCGGAACAGGCGCAGGTGCTGGGCAATCTGGCCCTGTGTTTGTGGCGGCAGGGGCGCAGCGAGGAGGCGGAGCCGCTGGCGCGCCGCGCCTTGGCGCTGGAGCCGTCGGACGCGGACGCTCATCAGCAATTGGCGCTGGCTCTGGCGCAGCAAGGCGGTTGGGAAGAGGCCGAAACTACGCTGCGCGCGGGGCTGGACGCTCAGCCGCTGCACGCCGGGCTGCGTCGCAATCTGGGCTATTTGCTGCTGACCCAGGGACGCTGGGGCGAGGGCTGGCCCTTGCACGAGGCGCGGCTGGAAACCACGCCGTCGCCGGCCTTGAGCTCACCGCGCTGGCGCGGCGAGGCCTTGGCCGGCCGCCGTCTGCTGCTGTGGTTCGAGCAGGGTTACGGCGACGCCTTGCAGACGGCGCGTTACCTGCCGCTGCTGCTGGGGCGCGGGCCGGCGCGCGTGATCGTCGCCTGCCGGCCTGTCCTGCTGCCCTTGCTGCAAGCGCAGGGCTGGCCGGTGGAGTGGCTGCCGATAAGCGATCTGGCCGGTCCGTGGCCGGCACACGATTGCCATGTGTTTTCCATGAGTTTGCCCGGCCTTTTGCAGCCGGAGCCAGCGCCAGCGCCGGCCTATCTGCGCGCCGACGACGCCGGCCGCGCCGCCTGGCGCGCGCGCTTGCCGGCCGGCGGCCGCAAGCTGGGCCTGGTGTGGCGCGGCCGGCCGGAGCACGAGTTCGACCATTGCCGCTCCTTGCCGGGCCCGGAGGCGTTGCTTCCTCTGCTGGCCTTGCCCGGTGTTCAGTGGCTGGCCTTGCAGCCGGAGCTGAACCAGGCCGAGCGCGATTGGCTGCGCGCGCGCGGCCTGCCGGCCCTGGGCGATGAGTTGGCGGACTTCGCCGCCAGCGCCGCCTTGCTGGCGGAGCTGGACGGACTGGTGACGGTGGACACCGCCTTCGGCCATCTGGCCGGCGCTTTGGGGCTGCCTTGCGCCTTGCTGCTGTCGGCGCGGCACGCCGACTGGCGCTGGGGGCTGGAGAGCGAAACCACGCCCTGGTATCCGCGGCATCGTCTGTTCCGCCAAAGCGAGGCTGGGGACTGGACGGCGCCGCTGGCGCGCTTGGCGAGCGCCTTGTCGGGCGATCCGGATCTTAAGGGCTGAGCGGGGCGGGGCAATCCATCACAGCCACTTGCCCGGATTCATCAGCCGCTCCGGGTCCAGCGCGGCCTTGAGCGCGCGCATCAGCTCCAGCGCCAGCGGGTCCTTGTAGCGCTCCAGCCACTGGGGCTTGAGCTGGCCTATGCCGTGTTCGGCCGCCAGCGTGCCGCCCAGGCGGTAGACGTGGTCGTAGACGATGGCGTTGACCGCCGCCTCGTCGTCGAACAGATCGACGTTGCCGGGCCGGGTATAGCTGATGTTGTAGTGCAGATTGCCGTCGCCGGCGTGGCCGAAGGCGACGATGCGCACGCCGGGATAAGCGCGGCGCAGCGCGGCGCCGCAGTCGCGCACCAATTGCGGCAGCGCCGAGGTGGGTACGGCGATGTCGTGCTTGATGCTGGGGCCGTCCTGTTTCTGGATTTCCGAAATCTCCTCGCGCAGCAGCCACAGCTTGCGGCGCTCGGCCTCGCTTTGCGCCACCACGCCGTCGCGCGGGCTTTGCCCGGCCAGCCAGTCCAGCAGCGCCTCGTTCAGCGCGGCGTCGTCGCCGCCGTCGGACAGCTCGATCAAGAGCAGCCACGGCGCGGTGAACGGCAATTGGCCGGGGCGGTGGCGTTCGATTGCCTGTTGGCAGTCGGCCTCGATCACCTCGAAGGCGGTGAGGCGGTCGTCGAAGCGTTGGCGCAGGCCGTTGAGCCAGACGATGGCGGTTTCGATGTCGTTCACGCCGATCAGCGCGGTGGCGCGGGCGCTGGGCAGCGGAAACAGCTTCAGCGTGGCGGCGGTGATCAGGCCCAGCTGTCCCTCGGCGCCGATGAACCATTGTTTGAGGTCCAGGCCGGTGGTGTCCTTGCGCAGGCCGGCCAGCGCGTCCAGCACCCGGCCGTCCGGCAGCACCACTTCCAGGCCCAGCGTCAGTTCGCGCATGGTGCCGTAGCGCAGCACCGCGACGCCGCCGGCGTTGGTGGACAGATTGCCGCCGATCTGACAGCTGCCTTCCGAGGCCAGCGACAGCGGAAACAGCCGTCCGGCCTGTTCCGCCGCCAGCTGCACCTCGCGCAGCGTGGCGCCGGCCTCCACGGTGACGGCGTTGTTGTCCGCGTCCAGCTTGCGCACGGCGCGCAGCCGCCGCATCGCCACCACCAATTGGCGGCCGCTGGCGTCCGGCGTGGCCGCGCCGCAGGTGGAGGTGTTGCCGCCTTGCGGCACGATGGCCACCTGATGGCGGCGGCAGAGCTTGACCAGCTCGGCCGCCTCGGCGGTGCTGCCGGGCAAGGCCACCGCCAGCGGCCGGCCCTGGTAGCGGCGGCGCCAGTCCAGCGTGTAGGGGGCGGTGTCGGCGGCCTCGGTCAGCAGATGGGCGGGGCCGATCAGGGACGCGGCGGCTTGGAGAAAATCGTGCATGTCAGAAAGGGCCTCCGGCCGCGCGCAGCAGATCGGGCAGGCCGTCGTGATCGCCCTGCGGGCGCTCGGGCGCGTCGCTCCAGTGCTGCGGGCCGATGGCGGCGTTGCGCGCCGGGTGCAGCGGGTAGTGCACCTGATTGTCGTCGCGGTTGACGTCGCCGACGCAGAGCAGGCGCACCGGCTTATCGCTATTGTTGATGAAGGTGTGGGCGAGGCCGGTGCCGGCCTTGAAGCCGACCGAGTCGCCGGGCCGCAACCGGTGAAGCGCGCCGTCCAGCCAGACGTCGGGCTCGCCCTCCAGCACATGGACGAATTCGTCCTCGGTTTTTTCGGCGTGCGGCCAGCTGGTGCGTTGGCCCGGCTCCAGCAGTTCGTGATGGATGCCGAGGCGGGCGAAGCCGTAATGCTTGCCCAGCGCCGCGCCGCGCGCCAGCGGCTCCCGGCTGTCGGGATAGCTTTGCGAGCGGGCTTCGATCAGCTCGCTCCAGTGTCGGATGCAATCGGGACGGGACGACATGGCGGGGCTCCGTGGGGGCTTAGTCGGGAATGTCCGGCGCCATCAGCACATCGGGGTGCTGCCAGCCCGGCTGCTGGGCGATGCGTTCCAGCCAGGCCCGGACTTGAGGCCAAGCGGCGATGTCCAGGCCGGCGTCGGCCAGCCACCACAGATAGGCGCTGGCGGACAGGTCGGCGATGCTCAACCGCTGGCCGGCCAGATAGGGCTGTTCGGCCAGGGCGGCGTCCAGGGCGTCCAGATCGGCGCGCGCGCGTTGTTCCAGCCAGGCTTCCACCTCCGGCTGAGGCAGCCGGTTCATCCGCGACCAGCGCAGATTGGGCACCGACAGGCCGACGCGGTTGGCTTCCCAGCTCAGCCATTCGCGCACGGTTTCGCGGCTGCCGTGCTCGCCGCTGAGCTGGCCGAAATTATTGGCCAGCCATTGCAGAATGGCGTTGGACTGGCACAGCGCGGTGCCGTCGGCCACCAGCACCGGCACTTCGCCGAAACGGCTGGCGGCGCGGAAATCCTCCGGCCGCTGTTCGCGCGGCAGCTCCAGGTCCACATGGACGTAATCATGGGAAACATCGGCCAGCATCAGCGCCAGGCGCACCTTGTAGCTGTGGCCGGACAGTCGGTTGCCGTAAAGAGTCAGTGTGGTCATGAGTGTCAGGGTCGGTGAGAAGTATCGCTAGCCGATGATACCGCCGTTGCGCCGCGGCGCGAACCCAGCCAAGCCAGCGCAAAGGCCAGCGGCACAGAGAACAGCGCCGGGTTGGCGTAGGGAAACAGCGGCTTGGCGTGGCCAAGCATGCCCACCCATACCGCCGGGCCGGCCACGATCAGCGCCGCCGCCGCGGCCAGCCCGCCCAGGCTGCCCCACAGCGCGCCGCGCGCGCTGAGGCCGGGCCAGTGCAGGGCCAGCAGCAGCACCGGAAAATTGGCCGAGGCGGCGATGGCGAAGGCCAGGCCCATCAGGAAGGCGATGTTCTGCTGCTGGAACAGCGTGGACAGCAGCAGGGCCAGCAAGCCCAGGCCGACGGTGGCCCAGCGCGACACGCGCAATTCGGCGTGGGCGTCGACGCGGCCGCGCCGCCACCAGACCGCGTAGAGATCGTGGCTGATGGCGCTGGCGCCGGCCATGGCCAGGCCGGACACCACCGCCAGGATGGTGGCGAAGGCCACCGCCGCCACCAGGCCCTGCCAGGCCGGTCCGCCCAGCAAGGTGGCCAGGTGGATGGCGGCCATATTGCCGCCGCCCAGCAGTTTGCCGGCGGCATCGTGGAAGCCGGGTTCCGGCCCCACCAAGGCCAGCGCGCCGTAGCCGATGACGATGTTGACGGCGAAGAACAGCGCGATCAGGCCGGTGGCGAAGCAGGCGGACTGGCGCGCGGCGCGGCGGTCAGGCACGGTGAAGAAGCGCATCAGCACATGGGGCAGGCCCAGCAGGCCCAGGCAAAGGCCCAGGCCCAGCGACAGCACTTCCAGCGGATCGCTCAGCGCCGGGCTGGGCAGGAAGGCCTGCGGCCCGCGCAAGGCCTCCACGGCGGCGAACAGCCGCGCAGGATCGCCGCCGAAGCGCGCCAGCACGCCGCCGGCCAGCAACAGCGCGCAGCCGAACATCAGCACCGCCTTGACCATCTGCACCCAGGTGGTGGCCAACATCCCGCCCAGCGCCACGTAGAGCACCATCAGCGCGCCCACCAGGCTCACCGCGGCCAGATAGGGCAGGCCGAACAGCAGCTCGATCAGCTTGCCGGCGCCCACCATCTGCACGATCAGGTAGAACAGCGTCACCGTCAGCGAGTTGACGCTGGCGGCCAGCCGCACCCCGTCGTGGTCGAAGCGCCGGCCCAGCACCGCGGCGGCGGTGTAGCAGCCGCTGCCGCGCAGCTTTTCCGCCAACAGCAGCAGCAAGAGCGGCCAGCCGGCCAGGGTGCCGACGGCGTAGGCCAGAGAGTCGTAGCCCTGGGACAGATACAGGCCGGCGGCGCCGAGGAAGGCCGCCGCCGACAGGTAGTCGCCGGCCAGCGCCAGCCCGTTCTGCCAGCCGCGGATGCGGCCGCCGGCGGTGTAGAAATCGCCGGCCGAGGCGGTGCGCCGCGCGGCGGCGGCGGTGATGGCCAGCGTCAGCAGCACGAACAATAGGAAAAAGGCGGACGCGTGGTTCATGCGCGCTCCGAGTCGTCGGCGCGGCCGGCGGCCAGCGCGTAGCCGGCGGCCAGCAGGAAGAACAGCAGGAACATGGCCAGCGCCAGCAGGACGGACGCCGGCCAGCCGGCGAGTTTGGCTTCCAGCCAGGCCGGACGCAGCGCCAGCAGCAGATAGTAGCCAAGGCAGCCGGCGGCGGCGATCCAGGCCAGCCGGCGGGAGAGGGGGGGAGTGGCAGAGGGCTGGCCCATGAGGGATTACGCAAGAAGTCTAAACCGAACAGTTTAGCGCATCGGCGGGCCGGGCAGGGAGATCGGACCCTGCCCGGCGGCGGGCCAGGTGAATCAGCCTGCGAGCGGACGATACAAGTGATAACGGCCGCTTTGTCGTTCCACTAGCAACAGCAACGGCGGCAGTGACGGGACCGGGGTCTCAATGGAGCGGCGGTTGCGGCTCACCGGCACGCCTTCCGGCAGGCGTTGCTGAAAATGGTCAGAGCGGTCGGCGGCGGCCTTCAGTGTTTGGTAGTCGCGCTCGAAACCGGCAGGGTCGCTGTCCGCCTTGCCCAGGAAGGAGACGAACTGGGCGATGGAGTCGGCGTTCTTGAGCCCTTTGAACTCAATATTGATGTTATCGATCTGCGGCAGGTCGGCGCCGCCGTAGCGGCTATCCTTCTCGATATGCTTATTGGCCAGGTTGATCAGTTCAAATACATCGACATCGCCGACGCGGGCCTGCTTTTGCGTACCGACATAAGCGAAGTCCAGCGTGTTGGGGCCGCCATGCGACAGCTCGTGGATCAGCACATCGGCGACCGCGCTCGGGTTTTTGCCCATCCGTTCGTAATAGGCGTAGAAGCCATCGCGGCCAACATTGATGATTTTTGATTTGGGTTTGCGGGCCAGCATCTGGTATTGCTCCCTGGAGAGTTCCGCCACCGTGGTGGGAGAGCCGACCCGGCTGTCGAAATTGAAGTTGGCGGTGTCGATGCGCGCCAGATCGCCCTGGATCTGGTCCAGATATTTGCCCAGCTGCGCCAAGCGTTTCGGGTCCTGATGGAAGGTTTTGCCGAAATAGGCCTCCTCCGCCAACTGGACCTGGGGGCGAAGGTCGGAGCGGTTCAAGGCCTGGATCGCATTGGCGATTTTGGTTTGCGCAACCGGCAGCGCCTTGCCTATGGCCTTGCGCGCGGCGCGGATTTTCAGCGGCTTGCCGATGATAGGCATGTCAACCAGTTTGAATGCGGGATTGTCCCGGCTGGCTGGTTTGGCCAATCCCACCTCGACGCGCTTGCCGTGGGCGCTCAGCTCGATCTGCAGATTGCGGGCGCTCCCAAGCTGCACTTGCTTGCCGTGCCGTTGAACGGGGTAGTACTGCTGGTCGATGGCCAGGACGTATTGGCCATCGCCGGTGCGCTGGATGCCGAAGTGATTGGGCGTGGAAAGCTGGCGCTCGTCCAGGGCCAGCGGCGCGATGTCGTGCTTGGCGATGGCCGCGCGCAGTTCGGGAGCGGGCTGTCGCGTGAGCCCGTGCTTGATATGCCATTCGCCCAGACGATTTTCCACTTCCAGGGGCGCGGCGTCAGGCCGGCGGGCATCGTAGATGTATTCCTTGCCGGTGGTGAGTTCATGACGGTAAGGCACCAGGCGGCCAAACAGCTCGATGGCTTCAAGCCGTGCCGGTTGCGCTGTGAAGGAGTTGTGAACGCTGTAGACATGAGGCGTGTTCGCGCTGCTGGAGCGATGCAAGTGATGCGGACCCAGCGCCAGTTTATGGGCGGCTAATTGTTCCTGCTTGCTGAAATGCCGGAATTTGCCATCGCCCAGCAAGCGCCATTCCTGTGCGAGATGGTTGAAATAGACTTCGCGGTTAGCGAACTTTCCCTGCTGCTTGGCCGGGATTTGCGCAAAGCTGCGGCCATCCTTCTCCAACAAGGCGACGTCATGGTGTTTGCCGTTGGCTTTGAGTTTGATGTGGTTACGACCGTTTTTGAGATGGAATGCCGGCAGGTCTATTCCTGAAGCCTTGCCGCCAGGCTGGGGCGCGGTTTGCAAGCGCTGCCGCTCGGCATGGCTCATCCCATCAATGCTGAAGCGGGCTTGTTGGGTCACTTGCTGCAACAGGTTGAGTTCTTCTTCCCGCGAGGTGGGTTTGCCTTCCAGATCATTGGCTGCATGCTCCAGCAGAGGGCCGACGATGTATTGCGCGATGGCCAAGGGCTGGCTGCCTGGCAGCAGCGTCAGGACTTGCGAGGTGATGGCGTCGACTTTCTCGGTGATGTCGGTGATGGCCGAGATCTCCTCGGACGTGGCGCAGCCGCGGCCCTGTCTCCAGCTGTCGACATGCTTGCTTTCCGTGGCCAGTGCGGTGATGGGGTTGCGCAAGGTTTTGCCGATTTGGCGCAGCACTTGGGCGAAGGACAGATTCTCGCCTTCGTTCATGCAGGAAAAATCAAACATCTTAACG
The DNA here is from genome assembly GCF_024158805.1 of Chromobacterium sp. S0633. NCBI lineage: Bacteria > Pseudomonadati > Pseudomonadota > Betaproteobacteria > Neisseriales > Chromobacteriaceae > Chromobacterium > Chromobacterium sp. S0633. The sequence continues at coordinate 33,607 of NZ_JAMZGH010000003.1, forward strand.
ATCTTGACGTCGTCAGGCGCAGCGGTCGTGGTCGTGGTCTTGGGTTTGGGAACGACATGGCGCGCTTGGCGGAGCAGGGGCGTTTCCGGCTGTGGAGGCGCGGAGCGGGAAGAGGGCTGGCTGTGGACCTGGACCAGCGCCGAGGGGAGGGCGGATGGCGCGGAGGACGCTGGAAGCAACGGCGATTCGCGGTTGAGAAGCGGTTGAACCCCGGCCTGGACATACAGGCCGCTCAGCAGAACGTTTTTCAAGGTGAGGGGAAAGGCGGGGGGCGAAAGCGTGGATGCCGACGAATCGGGTGCATTGCGTATTTGTTTCACCTGAGCAAACAGATTTTCCGTTTCACGGCGTTCTGCCGGGGTTTTTGCGTTGGCGAGCAGTTGCGCTTCAATCGGGCTAGGCTGCTGGGAGGGGCGACTTGAGAAAAAGGGGATGGAAGGCATATGGCGGTCCTGTGCGGTGAGGGCGATCTCGGGCATCGCGACAGGGGGCAATACTAGAGACAGGCTTGGAGCCTGCCTCTCAAAAAGTGTCCATACGCCGTCTTGGTCTTGTTTCGTTGCCGCAGTCATGGACTGCGCATAAGCATCTGGAGACCTTGCTGGAAATCGCGCTGGCGCAGCAGGGGGCCAAGCCGGCGCGGCTCAAGCGCATCGGCCGGTAGCCCGAGGCCGAGGCCGTCGACGAGCGAGTGTCACCCCAGCAGCAGCGCGACGTAGAGCCGGAAACGGTCCTCGTGACGCTGCAGGTCCAGTCCGGTGATGTCGGCGATGCGGCCCAGCCGGTAGTCCAGCGTGTTGCGGTGGATGTGCAGCGCCCGCGCGGTGGCGCCGGGGTGGGACTGGTGGGCGAACCAGGCCTCGGCGGTGCGGCGCAGTCCGCTTTTGCCGGCCTGTTCCAGCCTTTGCAGCGGCTGCCGCAATTGCTGGGCCTGCCAGCCGTGATCCAGGCCGGACAGCAGCACCGGCAGCGCCAGTTCGTAATAGCTGTGCGCCCGCCGCTTGGGCTGCCGTTGCCGGCCGATGCGCGCGGCGGCGCGGGCGCTGAGACAGGATTGGGCCGCGCCGTCCCGCCCCGGCAGCGCAATGCCCATGCCCAGGCGGAAGCCGGGCGCCGCCGTTTCTTCCAGCCAGGCGGCCAGCGCGCGCAGCCGGCGTTGCAGCAGCGCTTCGCGTTCGGCTTCGCCTTCCTCCTCGCAAGCCTCCACCAGCACCAGCTCGTAAGGGCCGGTGGCCGCGCTCAGCAAGCGCGGCCAGCGCGCCGCCAGCGCCGATTGCAGCTGTTGCAGCGCCGCCTGGGCCTGATCGGCGGCCAAGCCCTCTTCGTCCAGTTGCAGGCTCAGCGCCACATGGTGCTGTTCCAAGCGCAGCCCCAGACGCTGCGCCCAGGCGTCCAGCGCCGCGCCGGGCTCGCCGCGTATCCATTCCAGCACAAAGGCTTCGCGTTGGCGCGCGTCGTGTTGCAGCGCCCGCTGCAACTGCGCCTGCTCCAGAATCATCTCGGCGGTCAGCCGCACCAGTTCGCCGAACTGGCGAACCTGCTCCGGCTGGCCGGTCAGGCCGACCACGCCCGCGATGCGGCCGTTCACGTGCAAGGGCAGATTGATGCCGGGACGGGAGCCGTGCAGCTTGCCGGCGGTGGCCTCGTCTATTTCCACCGTGCGTCGTTGCGCCAGCGCTAGCAGCGCGCCGTCGTGCAACTGCCCCAGCCGGCCGGCGTCGCCGCTGCCCAGAATCGCGCCTTGGGCGTCCATCACGTTCACGTTGAACGGAATGATGCGCATGGTGCGGCTTACGATGTCCTGCGCGAGTTCGGCGGTCAGAATGGGCATGGCGCGTCCAGGGTTTGTGCGTTTGCATAATATATTCCGGCAATTCCCGCGCATAAACCAGACGTCTGCACGAAGTATTTTCCGTTGGCGCTGACCAGAATGAGCGACGCGATACAAAAACAATATTCATCAGAACCAAGGAGACGCGCCGGAGGGGGAGCCCCCGCGCGCAGAGGAGATGGATGTGAACCCTAGCGATACCCTGAGCGCGCCGCGGCAGGACATTCTGGCCGGCGCTTACAAGAAAGCCGTTTGGCGGCTGATTCCCTTCATTTTCGTTTGTTATCTGTTCAACTATCTGGACCGCGTCAACGTCGGCTTCGCCAAGCTGGAGATGCTGGACGCGCTGGGCTTGAGCGAAACCGTCTACGGCCTGGGCGCCGGCATTTTTTTCATCGGCTATGTGCTGTGCGGCGTGCCCAGCAATCTGATGCTGCACAAGGTGGGCGCGCGGCGCTGGATCGCCTTGCTGATGCTGGTGTGGGGCACCTTGTCCGCTTGTCTGATGTTCGTGTCCACGCCGCAGTCCTTCTACACGCTGCGCTTTTTCACCGGCGTGGCCGAGGCCGGCTTCTTTCCCGGCATCGTGCTGTACTTCACCCGCTGGTTTCCGGCCGACAAGCGCGGCCAGGTGATGGCGCTGTTCATGTCGGCCATCCCGGTGTCCGGCGTGTTGGGCGGGCCGCTGTCCGGCTGGATGCTGCAGCATTTCGCCGCCGGCCAAGGCGGCCTGGCCGGCTGGCAGTGGCTGTTCCTGCTGCAAGGCCTGCCCACGGTGTTGCTGGGCCTGGGCGTGTATTTCTATCTGAACGACGGCATCGCCGAGGCGCGCTGGCTGAGCGCGGAAGAGAAAGCGGCGATGCGGCAGGCGCTGATCGACGACGAGGCGCGGCGCTCGGCGCAGCGGCCGGTGGAGCAGTCCTTCGCCAGCGTGCTGCGCAACGTCAATGTGTGGATGTTGGGCGCGATCTATTTCGCCATCCAGATGGGGGTGTACGCGATCAACTTCTGGCTGCCGTCCATCATCAAGGGTCTGGGTTTCCAGAGCGCCGGCGTCATCGGCTGGCTCAGCGCGCTGCCTTATCTGGCCGCCTGCTTCTTCATGGTCTGGGTCGGCCGTTCCGGCGACCGGCGCGGAGAACGCCGCTGGCACGTGGTGCTGCCGCTGCTGATGGGCGTGCTGGGCTTGCTGATGGCGGCCAATAGCGGCGGCGCGGTCTGGCTGTCCATGCTGGGTCTGAGCCTGGCCACCATGGGCGCGCTGGCCGGCCTGTCCATGTTCTGGCCGCTGCCCACCGCCTTTCTCGGCAGCGCGGCCGCCGCCGGCGGGCTGGCCTTGATCAATTCGCTGGGCCAGGTGGCCGGCTTCGTCAGCCCCTTCCTGGTGGGCTGGATCAAGGACCTGACTCACAGCACGGATCCGGCGCTGTACATTCTGTCCGGCGTGATGCTGGCCGGCGCGCTGCTGGTGCTGCGGATTCCGCCGCGGCTGGTCAATCGCTAATATCTTGCCATCGTCGTCTCTTGTGATTGAAAACCGCATGAAAATCGTGATTGCCCCGGACTCCTACAAGGAAAGCCTGAGCGCGCTGCAGGTGGCCCAGGCGATAGAGGACGGCTTCCGCCAGGTGTTTCCCGCCGCCCGCTACCACAAGCTGCCGATGGCGGACGGCGGCGAGGGCACGGTGCAGGCGATGCTGGACGCCCTGGGCGGCCAGTGGCGCGAGGCGTCGGCGCGAGGCCCGCTGGGCGAGACCTTGTCCGCGCGCTACGGGCTGACCGCGGACGGCGTGGCGGTGATAGAAATGGCCGCCGCCAGCGGCCTGGCCTTATTGCCGCCGGAACGGCGCAACCCCTTGCTGACCGGCAGCCACGGCACCGGAGATCTGATCCGCGACGCGCTGGACGCCGGCGCGCGCCGCTTTGTGCTGGGCATAGGCGGCAGCGCCACCAACGACGGCGGCGCCGGCATGTTGCAGGCGCTGGGCGCCAGGCTGCTGGACGCGGACGGAGGCGAACTGCCGGCCGGCGGCGCGGCCTTGGCGAGCCTGGCGCGGCTGGAGCTGTCCGGGCTGGACCCGCGGCTGGCGGCCTGCCGCATCGACGTGGCCTGCGACGTGGACAACCCCCTGACCGGCCCGCGCGGCGCGTCGGCGGTGTTTGGGCCGCAGAAGGGCGCGACGCCGGCGATGGTGGCGGCGCTGGATGCGGCTTTGGCGCATTTCGCGGTCTTGATGGAGGGCGAGTCGGGCGTGGCCGCGGCCGAGGCGGCCGGGGCCGGCGCGGCCGGCGGCATGGGCGCCGCGCTGCTGGCCTGCCTGGGCGGCCGGCTGCGTTCCGGCAGCGCCATCGTCGCCGAGGCCGTCGGCCTGGACGCGGCGTTGGCCGACGCCGATCTGGCGGTGACCGGCGAAGGCCGCATCGATAGCCAGAGCGTGCAAGGCAAGACGCCGATAGGCGTCGCCCGCGTCGCCCGGCGTCATGGGGTGCCGGTGCTGGCGATAGGCGGTTGTCTGGGCGCGGGCAGCGAACTGACCCACGCGCACGGGCTGGACGCGGTGTTCGCCGCGGTCAGCCGGCCGTGCAGCCAGGAACAGGCCTTGGCCGAGGCCGCGGACAATGTCAGCCGCGCCGCGCGCAACGCGGCGGCGGCGCTGGCGCTGGGCATGAAGCTAGGTTCTCAGAAACGCTCGAAGTCCGGCACATAACGCCACTGCCCGGCCGCCAACTGGCCTATCGCCAGCCGGCCGATGCGGATGCAGCGCAGCGCCAGCGGGCTGACGCCCAGGCCGGCGCAGATATCGTCCAGCCAGCGCGCGTCGCGCGCCGCGAGCACCAGGCGCAGTTGTCGGTCGCTCTGGCGCGAGACTTTGAGTTCGCGCGGCGGCTTGCCGCCGGGGCGCAGGCCGCTCTGTCTTTGTTGCAGTTCGGCGGCGGCGGGCGCGGCGTCGACATTGATCAGGAATTCCAGCTGGCAATCGGCCAGCCGCTGCGCCAGCTTGCGGTCCTGGGTCAGCGCCACCAGGCCGTGGGCGCGGTCGGCGACGGCGCCGACACCTTGCAGATGCTGGCGATGGCGCGGCAGCCAGCTCAGCCCGCTGACGTCGCCCGGCATCTGGCTGTCCGGGCCCAGCAGGGACAGCGGCTCGGCGCCGGCCGGCTTGTGCAGCAGCAGGGTGACCGCCGCGTCGCGCTGCGCGTCGGGCCGGCCCAGGAGTTCGACGCGCTGCTGCGGCTCCACCCGGCTGCCCAGCGCGGTGACGATCTGGCCGTCCACTTTCACCAGACCCTGCTCGATGCAGGCGTCGGCTTCGCGGCGCGTGCACAGGCCCAGTTCCACCATGCGTTTTGAAAGTCGGATTGCGGCGTCGCTCATTGTGTCAGGCCTTGAATGCGGGGTTCGGGCGGCGATTATCCCCTTTGCCGGCGTGGCCGACAAATTTGACGAATCAGGTATCCTTCTCGTCTGTCACTGCCGCGGAACCGCCGCGCAGATTCATTTTGGAGACGCCGTGAATATACTGATCATTGGAGCGAGCCGGGGCCTTGGCAAGGCTTTTGTGGAAGGATTGGGGCGGGAGGGCGACCGCGTGATCGGCGTTTCCAGGCGCAGGCCGGAAGACCTGAAGCCGCCGGCCGGCGTTGCGCTGGACTGGATAGAGGCCGATTTGTCCAAGCCGGCGCTGGCCGTGGAGCAAGTGATGAGCGCGCTGCCGGAACGGCTGGACGTGGTGATGTGCAATGTGGGGATCTGGGAGCGGGAGGCGTTTGAGTCCTCCTATGCGTTTTCCCGCTGTTCGGATCTGGAGCTGATGGAAGTGGTCCAGGTCAATATCGCTTCGACGATTCTGCTGCTCAAACATCTGCTGCCGCGCATGTCGGGCGCGGCCAAGCCGCAGCTCATCCTGACGGGGTCGACTTCGGGCCTGCCGCGCAGCGGCCGTCCCGAAGTGGCTTTCGCCGCCAGCAAGTTCGCCTTGAGCGGCATGGCCGACGCGCTGCGGGAGGAGTACCGCGCGCAGCGCCTGGCCGTGACCTGCCTGCAATTGGGCTACCTCAATACGGAGGATGATTTGTCCGTGCCCCGCGAGCACGCCGCCGAGCGCGGCGCCGGCCAGCTGATCCCGCTGCACGACGTGGTGAGTCTGACGCGCGCCTTGCTGAATTTGTCCGACGCCTCCTTCGCGCGGGAAATCGTCCTGCCCGCTATCCTGGACGAGCGCTTCTGAATGCGGACAAGCGATGCTGGCCCCGATGACGGGTCGTTTAAATGGCCGAATCGCATTAAAGTGTCGCCATCATGAGCCTGCTTCCCCAAGCGCTGGACGCGCTGAACTGCCCGCTGAGCGGCATCAACCTGATCGAAGCCTCGGCCGGCACCGGCAAAACCTGGACCATTGCGGCCCTGTTCGCCCGGCTATTGCTGGAAGAGCGCGACGGTCAGCCGCCGCCCACCGTCGATCAAGTGCTGGTGGTGACCTATACCAAGGCCGCCACCGCGGAGCTGCGCGAACGGCTGCGCCGGCGCTTGAGCGAGCTGGCGCAGACGCTGGCCGGAGAAGGCGAGGCCGGCGGCGATCCCTTTCTGTCGGCGCTGGCGGCGCGTTTTCCGCCCGGCGCGGCGCGGGAGCAGGCCTCGCAGCGGCTCAAGGCCGCGATCACCGGCTTCGACGCCGCCGCCATCTACACCATCCACGGCTTCTGCCAGCGGGTGCTGACCGACGCCGCCTTTGAAAGCAGCCAGACCTTCGAAGCCGAACTGGTCAGCGACGACGAGGAGCGCTTGATCGAAATCGTCGACGACTTCTGGCGGCGGCGGGTGGTGGACGATCCCTTGCTCGCCCAAGTGCTGGTGGACAACGGCGAAACGCCGGACGGCTGGCTGGCGGACATCCGGCCCTATCTGTCCAAGCCCTATCTGCGCATGCGCGCGCCGCACGTGGCCGGCCTGGAGCGCGCCTTGCTCGCGGTGGAGCGGGGCTGGCGGGCGCTGGCGGCGCGGCCGGAAGGCGCGGCGGAGGCCGCCGATCTGCTGCGCGCCGCCGTCGGCTTCAACGCGCGCAGCTACAGCCCGGCCATTATCGAACGCGCCATCGGCGCCCTGGACGGCCTGCTGGCCGCGCCGGAGACCACCCCGGTGCTGGACAAGGAGAGCCGCCGCCAGCTGGACAAGCTGCTGCCGGCCTCGCTGGCCAAGGGCATGAAGAAAGGCCACGCCGCGCCGGAGCACCCCTTGTTCGCCTTGACGGAGGCCTGGCTGGGCGCCTGGGACGCTTATATGGAAGAGGTGGCGCTGTCGGTGGCGCAACTCAAGCTGGAGCTGATCGCCTGGACCAATGAACAATTGAGCGCGCGCCGCGTGGGGGAGCGCAGCCGCAGTTTCGACGACCTGTTGACCGATCTGGGCGCGGCGTTGACCGACCCGATCAGCGGTCCGCTGCTGGCGGCCCACGTGGCGCGCAGCTTCCAGGTGGCCTTGATCGACGAATTCCAGGACACGGACCCCATTCAGTATTCCATCTTCCGACATTGCTTCGTCGCGCAGCGGCGGCCGGTCTTCCTGGTGGGGGATCCGAAGCAGGCGATCTACAGTTTCCGCGGCGCCGACATCTTCGCCTACCTGGCGGCGCGTAACGACGCGCAACATCATTACACGCTGGACACCAACCGTCGCTCCGAGGCCCCGCTGGTCAGCACCGTCAACGCGCTGTTCGCGCGGGAACTGCCGTTTCTGATCGAGGGCATCGCCTATCAGCCGGTGGCGGCGCAACCGGCCTCCGGCGGGCGGCTGGACATCGACGACGACAGGCCGCCGTTCTGCTTCCAATGGCTGAGACCGGAGACCGAGGGCAGGGCCGCCAGCGGAGAAGCCGCCGCCGAAGGGGCCGCCGAGGCCTGCGCCGACGAGATCGCGCGTCTGCTGGCGCTGGCCGCGGTCGACCGCGCCGCCATCGTCGCCGGCGAGGCGCGCCGGCCCTTGGCCGGCGGCGACATCGCCGTGCTGGTGTCCACCCATCGTCAGGGAGACCGGGTGCGCCAGTCCTTGGCCGAACGCGGCGTGGCCAGCGTGGCGCTGACCCAGGAGAGCGTGTTCGCCAGCCGCGAGGCCGGCGAGATGCTGGCCTTGCTGCGCGCCTGGGCGGAGCCGGCCAGCGAGGCGCGGCTGCGCGCGGCGCTGGTGACCGAGCTGGCCGGGGTCGACGCCGGAGAGTTGCTGGCCCGGGTGGAGGACGAGGCGCGCTGGGAAGCGCAGCTGCAGGCCAACGCCGCCGACCACCTGCTATGGCGGGAGCGCGGCTTCATGGCCGCCTGGCGGCATTTCTTCGCACGGGAACGGGTGGCCGAACGCCTGCTGCCGATGCCGGACGGCGAACGCAGGCTGACCAATCTGTCTCATCTGGCCGAACTGCTTCAGCAAGAGAGCGATCAGCGCCAGGGCATGGCGCCGCTGCTGGGCTGGCTGGAAACGCGGGTGGCGCAGCCGCCGGGCGGAGAGGAGGCGGTGCTGCGGCTGGAGAGCGACGCGGCCCTGGTCAAAATCGTCACCATCCACACCGCCAAGGGCCTGCAATACCCGGTGGCCTTCTGTCCTTTTTTGTGGGGAGGCGCGCTGGAGCGACGCGACGCCGCGTTCTGGCGCTACCACGCTCAGGATCAATCCTGGCTGGCGCCGGACGCCGCGGCAGACGCCGAGGTGAAACTGGCGGCGCGCAGCGAACTGTTGGCGGAGAAACTGCGTCTGCTCTATGTGGCGCTGACCCGGGCGCAATATCGCCAATACCTGTGCTGGGGCTGGGTGCGCGGCATGGAGACGGCGGCGCTGAGCTGGCTGCTGCACGGCCGCGACGCGCGCGCCTTGCCGGAGCTGGAAACGCTGGAACTGGACGACGCCGTGCTCAGGCGGGAGCTGGAGGCGTTCGCGGCGACGGCCAACGCCGCCGCGGCAGGCGCTTGCGCGGTGCTGGAGGAGGACGGCGTGCGGCCGGCCTTGGCCGCGCGGCGCGAAACGGGGCGGGATTATCAGGCTCAAGCGTTCACGCGCCGGCTGGCCGCGCCGTGGCGGGTGGCCAGCTTCACCTCGCTGACCCACGCGCAGGCGGCCGGCAAATGGCAGGAGAGCCCGGACCACGACGCGGGCCAGCCCGCGGCGGCGGCGGAAGCGCCGGAGCCGCCGGCCCTGGATCGTTTCGGTTTTCCGCGCGGGGCCAAGGCCGGCACCTGCCTGCACGAGATTTTTGAAACCATCAGCTTCGGCGTGGACGACGCCGGCCTGCGTCAGGCGGTGGAGCGGGCCTTGGCCAAGCACGGCTTCACGCCGGAGTGGGCCGACGCCGGCTGCGAGATGGTGGCGGCCACGCTGAACGCGGAACTGGATCCGGGGGTGAGACTGGCCGAGGTGCCGGACGGCAAGCGGCTGGTGGAGATGGAGTTCATGCTGCCGGCGCCCAGGCTGGAGGTGGCTAAGCTGGCCGCCATCCTGTCCGCGCCGGAACACGGCCTGGCCGCGCCCTTGCGCGCGGCGGCGGCGCAACTGGACTTTTCCACCGTGCGCGGTTTTCTCAAGGGTTTCATGGACCTGGTGTTCGAGTCCGACGGGCGCATTTATCTGGTGGACTATAAATCCAACCACCTGGGCGGGCGGCGCGAAGACTATCGCGCCGAGCGGCTGGCGGAATCCATCGCCCAAGAACATTATTATCTGCAATACCTGATTTACTGCGTGGCCCTGCGGCGCTATTTCAGCGCGCGAGGCGTGGACTTCGCCGCCCGCTTCGGCGGCGTGCGTTATCTCTATCTGCGCGGCGTCGGCGCCGACGCTTGCGGGATCTGGAGCGATCAGCCCGCGCCGGCCTTGCTGGAGGCGCTGGACCAATGGTTCGCCGGGCATGCGTAGGAATGCGGAGTGCGCAAGCCGCGGTCATGGGACTAAGCTGAACTATCTGAAGTGGAACGCGGCCGGAAGGGGAGAGTGGCGCCGGGCGCGGGCCGACAATAACAAGGACGCATCATGTTCGAATCCGCCGAAATCGGCCATAGCATCGATAAAAAGACATTCCGGGAAGCCATGCCCAAATTGCGCGAGGCCTTGCTGGACCTGCAATACGATTTGAAGGAGAAAGCCGATTTTCCGGTGCTGATCCTGATTCACGGCTTCGACGGCGCCGGCCGCGGCGAAACCATGAATCTGATCAATGAATGGCTGGACCCGCGCCTGATCGACACCGTGGCCTTCGCCGAAGCCAACGACGACGCCCGCGCCCGGCCCTGGATGTGGCGTTACTGGATGCAGCTGCCGGCCAAGGGCCGCATCGGCATGTTCTTCGGCTCCTATTACTCCGACGCCCTGTTCGACCGGGTGTTCGCCCGCAGCGACCGCGACGCGCTGGACAAGCAGATCTTCGACATCCTGCGCTTCGAACGCATGCTGACCATGGACGGCGCGCTGGTGCTGAAGTTCTGGTTCCACCTGACCCGGGAGCAGCAGCACAAGCGGCTCAAGCAGATGGAAAAAGATCCGGCCAGCAGTTGGCGCGTGACCAAGACCGACTGGGAGCATTACGAGCGCTACGACAAGATACGCAAATCCGCCGAGCACATCCTGCGGCTGACCAATACCGCCGCCGCGCCCTGGGTGGTGGTGGACGGCGAGGACGCCAATTACCGCAGCCTGACCGTGGGCAACACCCTGCTCAACGCCATCCGCAACCGGCTGGCGCAGGCGCAGGGGTCGCAGGCCGAATTGATAGACGCGCCGCCGCTGCTGGCGCCGATAGACAACAAGCTGTTGCTGGACACCCTGCAACTGGACCAGCCCATGGACAAGGCCGAATACAAGGCCGAGCTGGAAAAACTGCAAGGCCGGCTGCACCGGCTGACCCGTCACCCGCGCTTCGCCCAGCATTCGCTGGTGCTGGCTTTCGAAGGCAACGACGCCGCCGGCAAGGGCGGCAGCATACGCCGCATCACCCAGGCGCTGGACGCGCGGCGCTACCGGGTGGTGCCCATCGCCGCGCCCACCCAGGAAGAAAAGGCCAAGCCCTGGCTGTGGCGCTTCTGGCGTCATATGCCGGGCAAGGGCGGCATCACCATTTTCGACCGCACCTGGTACGGCCGGGTGCTGGTGGAACGGGTGGAGGGCTTCGCCAAGGAGGCGGACTGGATGCGCGCCTATTACGAAATCAACGATTTCGAGCATCAGCTGAGCGAAAACGGCGCCGTCATCGTCAAATTCTGGCTGGCCATCAGCAAGGACGAACAGATGGCGCGTTTCAAGGGCCGCGAGGAAACCGGCTTCAAGCGCTTCAAGATCACGGAGGAAGACTGGCGCAACCGCGACAAATGGGACGCCTACAAGCTGGCCGTCAGCGATATGGTGGACCGCACCAGCACCAGCAAGGTGCCGTGGACGCTGGTGGAGGCCAATAATAAATACTATGTCCGCATCAAAATTCTCAAAACCATTTGCGATGCGCTGGAAGCCCGGCTTGCTTGAGCGCGGCGTCCGGCTGATCGCCTTGCTGCTGGCGATGCCGGCCGCGGCCGCGCCCGGCTTGCGCGCCGGCGTGGCCAACGACAGCTTCGGCCCTTTGTACAGCGCCCAGGACGGCGCGCTGGCCACCCAGTACCGCGCCGCGCTGGAGCTGATCGGCCGGCACAGCGGCGTCCGCTTCGAGCTGGAGTACTATCCGTCGTCGCGGCTGCAGCAATTGTTCGAGGTGGGCAAGGTGGACGTGGAAGTGGGCGTCAATCCGTCCTGGCGCGCGCTGTCGCCGGTGGCCGGCTTCTACACCCGGCCCATCGACGTGCAGACGCTGCGGCTGTGCTTCGCTCCCGGCAAGCGGCGCAAGGGCGCGGCGCCGGCCAGCCTCAGCGGCCTGAGTCTGGGCGTGCTGCAGGGGCGCAGCTACCCCGTGCTGGAAGCCGGTTTCGCCAGCGGGCAATTCAAGCGGGTGGAGGCCGCCAGCGAAAGCGATCTGATCAGCGGTCTGCGCCAGGGCAGCATGCAGGCCATCGTCTTGAGCCAGCGTCAGCTGGACTTGCTGCTGAACCGCGCGCCGGAGGCGCAGCCCTGCGCGGCGGGCGACGTCGTGGGCAGCGTGTCGGTGATGCTGCGCCTGCATCCGCAATATCGGCAACTGTTGCCGCAATTGGACAAGGCGATTCAGCAGCTGCAAGATAGCGGCAAATTGCGCTGAAGCGCTTCGAGTCTCCCCATTCCGGCTCCGCGTCGCGGAGCGCAAAGCATCCGGATTCCAAGCCATGTCTGTCCAGCAAGCCCTGTTGCCCGCCGAACTCGCCCACTTGTTCGCCCGTCTCGATCCCGGCGTGGACGAGGCCGCGTTGGCGTTGATCCACGAGCTGGCCAGCGCCAATCAGGCCGGCCACGTCTGCCTGCCGCTGGCGCAGCGTCCTGAGCGCAAGGCCTTGCAGGCCAGCGCGCTGGTCGGCCGCCCCGGCGACTACGCGCCCCTGATCCTGGACGCCGCCGGCCGGCTGTATTTCGCCCGCCACTGGTTCGACGAAGCGCGGCTGGCCGAGCGCCTGGCCGCGCTGGCCGAGCCGGGACCGGCTCCGGACGGCGCGCGCTTGCGCCCTTTGCTGGAGGCTTTGTTCGGCGCGGCGTCCGCGGCGGGTCCGGACCGGCAGAAGCTGGCGGCGGCCCTGGCGGCGCGTCAGCGCCTGATGATCATTTCCGGCGGTCCGGGCACCGGCAAGACCACCACCGTGCTCAAGCTGCTGGCCTTGCTCGCCGGCCTGTCGCCGCGGCCGCTGGTGATGGCGATGGCGGCGCCCACCGGCAAGGCCGCCGCGCGGCTGTCGGAGTCGGTGCGCGGCGCGCGCGCGCGGCTGGACCTGGCCGAGGATACGCTGCGGCAATTGCCGCAGCAGGCGCAGACGCTGCACCGCTTGCTGGGCTTGCGCCCGGGCGCGGCGGCGCCGCGCCATCACGCCGGCAATCCTTTGCCGCTGGACGTGCTGGTGGTGGACGAGGCGTCGATGATAGACCTGTCCTTGATGGCGCGCATGGTGGAGGCTTTGCCGTCGCAGGCGCGGCTGATTCTGCTGGGCGACCGCGATCAGCTGGCCTCGGTGGACGCCGGCGCGGTGCTGGGCGATTTGTGCGCCGACATCCATTACCGTCCGGATACTCTGGACTGGCTGCGGGCGAACTGCGGCGAAACCCTGCCGTCGACGCCGGGCGCGGGCGGCAAGCTCACCGATTGCGTGGCGCTGCTGACCCACAGCCATCGTTTCGGCGCCGATTCCGGCATCGGCGAACTGGCGCGGCGGGTGAACGCGGGCGACGGCGTCGGCAGTTGGGCGGTGCTGCAGGACCCGGAGTGGGGCGATGTGGAAGCGGTGCCGGCCTTGGAGGCGGCGGAGGTGCTGGCGCGCTGGCGGCCGTATTGGCGGGCGGTGCGCGCGGACGCGCCGCTGGCCGAGCGGCAGCAGGCTTTCGCCGGCTTCATGCTGCTGGCGGCGGAACGGCGGCAGGTGGAGGCCTTCAATCTGCGCGTGGAGCGGCAACTGGAGGCCGACGGCGACAAGCCGGCCGGCCGCGACTGGTATCCGGGGCGGCCGGTGATGATCAGCGAGAACGATTACGGCCTGGGCCTGTTCAACGGCGACATCGGCTTCACGGTGCAGCGCGAGGCCGGCTTGCGCGTGGCCTTTCCCGGCGACGACGGCGGCTGGCGCGAATTCGCCCCCGGCCGGCTGCCGCAGCACGACACCGTGTACGCGATGACAGTGCACAAAAGCCAGGGGTCCGAGTTCGGCGAGGTCTGTCTGCAGCTGCCGGAAGCGGCGGGGCCCTTGCTGAACCGGGCGCTGGTGTATACCGCGATCACCCGGGCGCGGGAGCGCTTCCTCGTGTCCGGCGCGCAGCCGGTGTGGGAACAGGCGGCCGTCGCGGCGCCGCAGCGTTACTCGGGGCTGGCTGATAAATTGAAATGACAAAGTCGTTAAATTGTCTGGGCGGAGGGTTTGCCGAAGCGGCCGCCGAGACAATTCCGCAACATCCCAACGCAAAATAATCTGTTTATTTGCCGGCTGTTACGCCAGATATAGTCAAAGCCCAAGAAGCATCCTAAGATGCAGCCTTCCCGAAACACATCGCAGCGGAGTCGGCAATGCAAGTGGATGCGGTTCTGGCCTATCTCGACAAGATCACCCGTTTTGATCGTCAGCAATTCACGCCTTTGTATATCGGCAAAGAGCGCTTGGGCTGGGTCAACGCGGCGTGGAAGGAACGCTTGCTGAACAGCGAATCGCAGCTGTTCGAGGAGCAATACCAGAAACTGCATTGCCGGCTGGACGGCAGCTACCGCAGCATCAGCCACGCGCTGGCGCAGGCGGCGCGGCGCTGGCAGCAAGCCGGCTGGCTCAATGGCTGGCGCAATGAAAACTTCACTGCCTTCCGTCACGACGGCTCCCCTTATTTCGAACTGGAACGCGCCGCTTTCCGCCCGCTGGGCCTGACCAGCCGCGCCGTGCACCTGAACGGGCTGACCCGTTTGCCGTCCGGCGAAGTGCGGATGTGGGTGGGGCGCCGCAGCCCGCACAAGGCGGTGGACCCCAATCGTATGGACAACCTGGTCGGCGGCGGCGTCGCCGCCGGCGAAACCATAGAACTGGCGTTGGAGCGCGAGGGGTGGGAAGAAGCCGGCGTGCGCCGCGAGCAGGTGCGGGATTTGCCGCAATCCAGCTTGCTGCTGGCCGAGCGTCCGGTGCAGCGCGGCCTGCACCGCGAATGGATTTACGCTTTCGATCTGTGGCTGGACGCGGGGGAGACGCCCTGTAACCAGGACGGCGAGGTGGCAGAGCACATCCTGACGCCGTTCGCCGAAGTGGAACGCCTGCTGTTGGAAGAGCGCTTCATGATAGACGCGGCCCTGGTCGCCAGCGATTGTCTGGCGCGCCACGGCTATTGGGGAGAGCGCACCCCGACGATAGACGCCGCCTTGGCGCGCATCCGCCACCCTCAGCGCAGCGATGTGCACGCCTTGACCTCCTGCTGATTCCCTTGCCGCGCCGGGACGCTCTTCACAGTGGCCGGCGCGGCTCTCTCGCTATTGTTCTATCCGTTTATATTACATCTGCGTGAATTAATTCAGGAATCTTTGCCTGATGCCGCCGGTAATGGGTAGAATCATTCTCAAGAGCGGAAAAATCCGTCAATAAATGCCAAGGGCCCTTGGCCCGCGCTGTTTCCCGCGTCAAATACTCGTGTCGTTAAGCGCCGCCGTCCGCGAAACGGCGCTTGCTTCGCGTAAAATTATGTCAATGGTTTGTTTTTGGCGAAATCAAGGAAACATCGGCATGGCGAGTTTCTCACTTTTTGCCGGCGGTGAAAGCGGACGCCGCGGCCTTGGGGGGCGCAAGGGGGATGTATCGTTTGAAACTGATCTCGGAGCAGTTCGGCGTTGACGACAGCGGGCCGCTGCATCCCAGCCAGGAACAAGCGCGGCGGGCCGCGCTGGTGATGTGGAACGTTTATCGCGGCCAGCTGCGCATCGAGATTCACCGCGTGGTGGACCTGCGCAGCCGCAAGACGGAAAAGCTCGAGGAGTTGTGCTGACTGTCGCGTTTTAGCCAATGTAGTTGCCTACAAATCAACCCTGTTCGCGCTTATTGGCTGAATATGACAAATGCGGGCATGGTTGACGCCAACTTTCCATTGCGCGATTTTCAGCGCTTGGCTATTGTCCTACTTCCCATTAAACCCAAAGCAGGCGCGGCTCAAGAGGCGGCCTCTGCACTGGAGCGATCTTTGTTCAACTGGTTCGAAAAGCGGATCCATCCGTATCCCGACACGTCTCCGGCCCAACCTCCCAAGGGCTTTTTCCCATTTTTGTGGTTCTGTACCCGCGGTCTGCGCGGCCTGATTGCGGCCGTCATTTTGCTGACCGCCGGCATCGGCGCCTTCGAGGCCTTGCTGTTCTCCATGCTCGGTTCCGTCGTGGACTGGCTGAGCGCGGTCAAGCCCGCGCTGTTGTGGGACGCGCAACGCCATAATCTCTTGCTGCTGGCGGGCATCCTGCTGGCCAGTCCCTTGCTGATCGCCGTGCAGGCGCTGATCAAATACCAGGGCCTGTCCGCCAACTTCCCCATGCTGCTGCGCTGGAATTTTCACCGCCACCTGCTGCGGCAGAGCATGAATTTCTATCAGGACGAATTCGCAGGGCGGGTTTCCGCCAAGGTGATGCAGACCGCGATCGCGGTGCGGGAAACGGTGATGATCGTCGCCGACATCCTTGTGTTCGTGGTGATTTACTTCGTCACCATGATCGCCGTGGTCGGCAGTTTCGACAGCCGTCTGCTGTGGCCCTTCCTGGCCTGGCTGGCCTTGTACGTGGCCACGCTGTACTTCTTCGTGCCGCGTCTGGGCCAGGCCGCCACCGCCCAGGCCGACGCGCGCAGCCTGATGACCGGCCGCATCACCGACGCCTACACCAATATCGCCACGGTGAAGCTGTTCTCGCACGCCCAGCGCGAGGCCGGCTTCGCCCGCGGCGCGATGCAGGAATTCCTGGCCACCGCCTATCGCCAGATGCGTTTGATCAGCGGTTTCGAAATCATCAACCACAGCCTGAGCATGTTGTTGATCGCCAGCACCGCCGGCGCCACCTTGTGGCTGTGGAGCATGGGCGAAGTCGGCGTCGGCGCGGTGGCGGCGGCCACCGCGATGGCGCTGCGCCTGAACGGCATCTCGCACTGGATCATGTGGGAGATGGCTTCGCTGTTCGAACAAGTGGGCACGGTGCAGGACGGCATCGCCACCCTATCGCGCCCGGTGCTGGTCAATGACAGCGCCGACGCCAAGCCCTTGGCGGTGAAGCAGGGCGAGATCCGTTTCGATCAGGTGGATTTCAGCTACGGCGGCAGCAAGAGCGTGATCGAACAGCTGTCGCTGACGATACGCCCGGGCGAAAAGATCGGCCTGGTCGGCCGCTCCGGCGCGGGCAAATCCACCATCGTCAATCTCTTGCTGCGCTTTTACGATCTGGACGGCGGCCGCATTCTGATCGACGGCCAGGATATCGCGCGGGTGACGCAGGACAGCCTGCGCGCCCAGGTGGGCATGGTGACGCAGGACACCTCGCTGCTGCACCGCTCGGTGCGCGACAACCTGCTTTACGGCAGGCCGGACGCCGACGACGCCGCGATGGAAGCCGCCGCACGCCGCGCGGAGGCGCACGACTTCATCCTGACCTTGACCGATCCCAAGGGACGCGTCAGCTACGACGCTCATGTCGGCGAACGCGGGGTCAAGCTGTCCGGCGGCCAGCGCCAGCGCATCGCCATCGCCAGGGTGATGTTGAAGGACGCGCCCATCCTGCTGCTGGACGAAGCCACCAGCGCGCTGGATTCGGAAGTGGAAGCGGCGATTCAGCGCAGTCTGTATCGGCTGATGGAGGGCAAGACCGTGGTGGCCATCGCCCACCGGCTGTCCACCATCGCGGCGATGGACCGCTTGATCGTGCTGGACAAGGGGCGCATCGTGGAAGAGGGCGACCACCGCAGCCTGCTGGCCAAGGGCGGCCTGTACTCGCGGCTGTGGGCGCATCAGAGCGGGGGCTTCCTCGGCGAAGAGGACGACGACGCAGCGGAGCCGGTGGCGACGCTGGCCTGAGGCCGAGCCAAGGCCAAGGCGAGAGAGCGGGACGCGCAAGCGGCCCGCTTTTTTCATTGCGGAGACGGGAAGACGGCTGCGGCGACGCAGGACGCGTTTAGACGAAAACGCGGTTTCGGCGCACGTCGCGGAAAAATAATGGGAAAAAGCGGAAAAACGGAAAATACTGAGATGTTGTGGCGCACCCGACAGGGATCGAACCTGTGACCTTCAGCTTCGGAAACTGACACTCTATCCAACTGAGCTACGGGTGCGCTGTGCTTGCTTTGAGGCAGGCCCGCATCATAGCGCAACTTCCTTACCCGAGTCCAGTGTATGGTTTTGCCTTGCCTTCAGGCTTACCGTATAATTATCCTATTTTAAATGTCATTAATTCCAGGCGAGGCTCGTAATGAGTAATGAGAACGGAATGGCTCCCGGCCAGGTCATCAAAGTGCTGGTTGGCGTCGTTGTCTTTCTTGTAGTGGCAATCTGGCTTTTGGCCAAGTTGGCTACCAGCGGTTACAACGTGGATGCCGAAGTAATGACCAAGGAGGCCATTGCGTCTCGCCTGAAACCGGTCGGCGAAGCCAAGGCCAGCGACGCGCCTCCGGGCATGCGCACTGGCGAACAGGTATATAAAGGCATCTGTATTTCCTGTCACGGCACCGGCCTGGCCGGCGCGCCCAAGTTCGGCGACACCGCCACCTGGGGGTCGCGCATCGCCAAGGGCTGGGACACGCTGACCCAGCACGCGCTGCAGGGCTTCAACGCGATGCCGGCCAAGGGCGGCGCCACCGACCTGAGCGATGACGAAGTGAAGCGCGCGGTAGCCTATATGGGCAACTCCGCGGGCGGAAAGTTCACCGAACCGCCGGTGGGCGGCGCAGGCGGCGCGGCCGCGGCGGCGGACCCGGCCGTGGTGGGCAAGAAAATCTACGACAGCGTGTGCATGGCCTGCCACGCGGCCGGCATCGCCGGCGCGCCGAAGTTCGGCGACAAGGCGGCCTGGGCCGAACGTCTGAAGCCGGGTCTGGACGAAGTGGTCAAGATCGGCATCAAGGGCTTGAACGCGATGCCGGCCAAAGGCGGTTATACCGGCAGCGACGCCGAGTTCCGCTCCGCGGTCGAGTACATGGTGAATAATTCCAAATAAGCCGCGGATCAACGCAGCAAAAAACGCCTTGCACGGTTGCAAGGCGTTTTTTATCGCCAAAAAGCGGGGGTTTCTATGTTTTTGGGAAAATTTTGACCGGATGAAATGGCAATGTGCTATGTCAACAAAACCCCGCTGTAACAAGGGACAGGTGCCCTGGCGGGGCGCATGGTGCATGATGAGTCCATCTGTTTAGGTCGTGAAGCGTCAGGCGCTTCGCGGCTTGGTGTGGGGATTCAGTGGCTTTCCACTTTCGCTTCACCCAGAGATGTTCCTCATTCTTCATATGGCGCCGCTGGCGCCATTTTCTTTTGCGCGTCGCGCCAGCCAGGATGGACCGGCGTCGCAGGCGAAAGTTCTCGCGGCTTGGGGCGGGTGCTCAGCGCCTGTTCAAAGCCTGGCGAGCCTGCGCGCGACAAGGCAAGCGACTGAGAGCGCGAGATGGCCATGGTCATCTGGGCATGCCGAAGCGGCGGACGCCGCGCGCTATTCTCCACGCGGGCAGGGCTTGCTCGGCTTTTCAGGATTCGGCCGGCTTTTCCTTATTGGCCAGCATTGCGCTGAGGCTGGCCAGCCGCGATTTGCCCTCGGTCTTGCTGACGATGGGCTCGGCGCCGGGTTTGCCGAAGTGGCGCAGATCGTCGCCGTTGATCTCGGCGATGAAGCGCGAGGGCTCGACGAACTGCCATTCGCCGGCGCGCTTGCGTTTGACGCAATAGGTCAGCGTCAGCATGCGCTGGGCGCGGGTGATGCCGACGTACATCAGCCGGCGTTCTTCCTCCACCATGCCGTTGTCGACGGATTCGCTGTGCGGCAGGATGCCTTCCTCGGTGCCGACCAGGAAGACATACGGGTACTCCAGACCCTTGGACGCGTGCAGCGTGGACATTTTAACCGCGTCCACCTCGCCTTCCTCGCGTCCTTCCAGCATGGTGATCAGCGCGATGGTCTGGGTCAGCTCCACCAGATTTTTGCCGCTGTCCTCGCCCTTGCGGCTGAGCCAGCTCACCATTTCCAGGATATTTTTCCACTTGGTTTCGGCGATGCGCGGGCTGTCCTCGCTATCGTAAAGCCAAGCCTCGTAGCCTATGGCCTGCATCATCTCCATCGCCAGCGGGCCGCCGTCCTCGCGGGTGGCGCGGTATTGCAGATTGGCGATGAAGTCGCAGAACTGCTCCAGCGGTTCCAGCTGGGCCTTTTGCACTTGCAGGCGGAAGCCTTCCTCATGGGCGCTGGCGAACAGGCTTTTGCCGCGTTCGCCGGCCCAGGCGCCCAGCCGTTCCAGCGTGGCGGCGCCGACGCCGCGCTTGGGCGTGGTCAGCGCGCGAATGAAGGCCGGATCGTCGTCGGGATTGGCGATCAAGCGCATATAGGCCAGCATGTCCTTGATTTCCGGCTTGTCGAAAAAGCTTTGGCCGCCGGCCATCTGGTAGGGGATGCGCTGATTGCGCAAGGCTTGTTCGAAGATGCGCGCCTGATAGTTGCCGCGATAGAGGATGGCGTAGTCCTTGAACTCGGTGCGGTATTCGAACTTGTGCGCCAGCAGCCTTTGCACCACGGTTTCCGCCTCGTGCTCTTCATCCTTGCACTGAACCACGTGGATGGGTTCGCCCAGGCCCAGCTCGCTCCACAGCTGTTTCTCGAACAGCTTGGGATTGTTGGAGATCACCGAGTTGGCCGCGCGCAGGATGCGGGCGGTGGAGCGGTAGTTTTGCTCCAGCTTGATGATCTTGAGCTTGGGGAAGTCGCTTTGCAGCAAGCGCAGGTTTTCCATATTGGCGCCGCGCCAGGCGTAGATGGACTGGTCGTCGTCGCCCACCGCGGTGAACATGCCGCGCAAGCCGGTCAGCAGTTTGACCAGCTGGTACTGGCAGGTATTGGTGTCCTGGTATTCGTCTATCAGCAGGTAGCGCAGCTTGTTCTGCCACTTCTGCAGCACGTCTTCATTGCTTTGGAACAGCTGCACCGGCAGGCGGATCAGGTCGTCGAAGTCCATCGCCTGGTAGGCGCTCAAGGTGTCCTGATAGGCGACGTAAGTGGAGGTGCAGACGCTTTCCCATGCGCCCTGGGCTTCCAGCAGCATCTGGTCTGGCGTTTTCAGGTCGTTTTTCCACAGCGAGATCTGGCTCTGCACCTTGCGCACCTCATCCTTGGAGGTGGTCTTCAGGATGTCGGAGATGATCTTGCCGGCGTCGAAGGCGTCCAGGATGGAGAACTGGGGCTTATAGCCGAGGTGCGGCGCTTCCTGACGCAGGATCTGCATGCCCAGCGAATGGAAGGTGGAGACGGTGATGCCGCGGATCTCCGCCGGCGTCATCAGCTTGCCCACTCGTTCCAGCATCTCGCGCGCGGCCTTGTTGGTGAAGGTGATGGCGGCGATATTGCGCGCATTGATGCCGCCTTCGCGGATCAGGTGCGAAATCTTGAAGGTGATGACCCGGGTTTTGCCGGAGCCGGCGCCGGCAAGCACCAGCAAGGGGCCGTCAAGATACTGGATCGCCGCGCGCTGCGGCGGATTGAGCAAGGGAGCGGACATGGCGGTATGGGGGAAGGGGCCCGGCGGGGCGCAGTAAATCGGTAACTCAGCCAGTGCATTGTAGCATGCGGTATCATGGCGCTATCCGCGGATGACGTCTCAGATCGATCCGCCACTTATGAGGTGCATATGGCCATCTACGCTATTGGCGACATTCAAGGGTGTTTCCAGCCGTTTCAGCAGTTGCTGCGGCAAATCGATTTCAATCCCGGCAAGGATACCCTGTGGCTGACGGGAGACTTGGTCAATCGCGGGCCGCAATCGCTGGAAGTGCTGCGCTGGGTGTTCCAGCATCAGGATCAGGTGGAGATCGTGCTGGGCAACCACGATCTGCATTTGCTGGCGGTGGCGGAGGGTTTCGGCAAGCTGCATCGCAGCGATACGGTGCTGGACATTCTCAACGCCGCCGATGGCAAGGTGCTGCTGGACTGGTTGCGCTGCCAGCCTATGATGATAGCCGGCCACGGCTACGCGATGGTGCACGCCGGCCTGCTGCCGGAGTGGAGCATAGACCGCGCGCTGGATCTGGCGGAGGAAGTGGAGGCCGGCTTGTCCGGCCCCAAGCACCGCGAATTCCTGTCTCGGTTGTACGGCAACCGGCCGACGCGCTGGAACGAGGAGCTGCGGGGCTCCGACCGTCTGCGCGTGATCGTCAACGCGATGACCCGGATGCGTTTCTTGAACCGCGACGGCGAGATGGATCTGAATTACAAGGGCGAGCTGGAGAACGCGCCGGCCGGGCTGACGCCCTGGTTCGAGGCGCCGGGGCGCTGGCAGGGCGAGATGCCGATTATCTGCGGCCATTGGTCGGCGCTGGGCGTGCATATCACCGACGACGTGGTGGCGATTGATTCCGGTTGTTTGTGGGGCGGCAGCCTGACCGCGATGCGTTTGGGGGACCAGGCCTTATTCTCCCTGCCGTGTTCGGCTTATCGCGAAATCACCGCCTAAAGAGTATGGGCGGCTGCGCCGCCGTAAATAAAATATCGACAAGCCATAGTCAGCCAGGCCCTATGGCTGTCATAATCGCGGCTCTTGCCAGAGCCGTTTTTTTATTTGTATGAGTTACCTTTCCATTGAGTTCGCGCTGGCATTCCTCGCCTTTTTCGCCCTGTATTGGCTGTGCCGCAAGCGCACGGATTGGCAGAATGGTTTGCTGTTATTGGGCAGTTACGCCTTTTATGCCAAGCTTGATTGGCGATTTGCGCTGATTCTTGCCGTTTATACCCTGTTATTGACCCTGATATCGTCGCGGATGCTTGATTCCGTCCGGCCCAAGCGTTGGTTGCGCGCGGGTTTGCTGATGGCGGTGGGCAATCTGGCGATATTCAAATACTTCGATTTCTTCCGCGAAAGCGCGCAAGCGGGGCTGCATGCGTTGGGTATCGCCGCGATATTGCCGGCGGTGGATTTCCTGATGCCGGTGGGCATCTCCTTTTACACCTTTCAATCGGTCAGTTATCTGGTGTCCCTGTATCGCGGCGAATTGCGTTTCGCCCGGGCCAGGGAGCTGGGTTTGTTCCTGGCGTTCTTTCCCACCTTGTTGGCCGGGCCGATTTGTCGCGCCACCGGTCTGCTGGAGCAGCTGCGCAGCGGCGCGCGTCGCCACATCCTGCAACTGGATCGCGCGCTGGGTCTGATTGTGCTGGCCCTGGCCAAGAAACTGTGGCTGGCCGGCTGGCTGGCCAGCGCCTGGGTGGACCCGGTGTTCAGCGCGCCGGAAACCTATCATGCGCTGGAGGTCTGGGCGGCTTTCTACGCCTACGCCTTCCAGATCTATCTGGATTTCTCCGGCTACACCGATCTGGTCACCGCCCTGGCCTTATTGCTGGGCATCCAGTTGCCGCGCAATTTCGACGCGCCCTACCTGGCGCACAATCTGCGCGACTTCTGGCGGCGCTGGCATATGTCGCTGTCCAGCTGGATTCGCGACTACGTCTATATCCCCTTGGGCGGCAACCGGCTGGGCTTTGCCCGCGCCCAGCTCAATTTGCTGGCCGCGATGCTGCTGTCCGGCCTGTGGCACGGCGCCAGCCTGAAATACCTGGTGTGGGGCGGCATGCACGGTCTGGGCGTGGTGGGTTTGAACCTGGGGGACCGGCTGTTGGGCAAGGAAGCGCTGACGCGGCGCTGTGCCTGGCTGGCGCGGCTGCTGACCTTCCATTACGTTTGCCTGGCCTGGGTGTTTTTCCGCGCCGCGTCGCTGGAGGACGCCTGGAGCTTTTTGGAGGCCATGGCCGGCACCGGCCAGGAATTGACGCTGAACGCGCCGGGCTTTCTGGCGCTGAGCGCGGCGGCGTTTGTCGCGCAGCCTCATCTGGGCGCGGTTTGCGAACGCGGGATCGCCCAACTGGGTCGCCTGCCGTGGTGGGGCAAGCCCAGCTTGCTGGCCGGCTGCGCCTTGCTGATCATCGTGGTGTCGCCGCCGGGCATTCCGGGTTTTATCTATTACCAGTTTTAACCGTGTTTTAGTCGTGCCGGCGCGGCTGCGCATCCGCCGCCGCGCGTTTCATTCCTTACCGCATTGAGGCAAGCGTCAAATGATCGCCCGTTCCGCCATCCGCCAGGCCCTGGCCATCCTAGGCAGCAGCATGCTGCTGCTGTGCTGGATCGAGCAGAGCTCGATCAACGCCTATTGGCGGCAGACCTTTCACCGTCCCAGCCAGCTGGAAGCCTTGTCCGAGCTGAGCGTCTGGCGTTTGGGCGCGGAACTGGGGCGGGAGTTTCGCGATCAGAGCCGAGGGCTGCTGAGCCGGCTGGATCGTTGGGACGACGAGATGATCGCCTATTTCAACGCCTGCTGCCTGAGGCCGGCATTGCCGCCGGCAAGCGCGCTGGCGGAGCCGGCGGCGGCGCAGACAACGGCAACGGCGGCCTTGCCGAACGCGGCCCCGATGCCGCGGCCGCCGTCGGCCCCGCCGCAGCAAGCGGCGCCCAAGGACGCCCGCATCTTGCTGCGTCCGGGACAGAAGGTGTTGCTGGCCGGGGACTCCATGATGCAGGGCGTGGCGCCGCATTTGCTGCGCCCCTTGTTCAAGCTGCACCAGATCAAGGCGCTGGATCTCAGCAAGCAGAGCACCGGTCTGACCTATCCGGATTTCTTCAACTGGCCGGACACGATAGAACGGCAGTTGGCGGCCAATCCCGACACCGGTCTGGTGGTGGTCTTCCTGGGCGCCAACGATACTTGGGACATGGTGGGCGGCAGCCGCTACATCCGTTTCGCCTCCGAGGAGTGGGAACAGCGCTACCGCGAACGCATCCGCGCCATCCTGGCTTCGGCCCGCAAGCATGGGACGCAATTGCTGTGGCTGGGCGCGCCGAATATGGGCAAGGACAAGCTCAATCGCGGCGTGCAGTACATTAACGGCGTCTTCCGCGAGGAAGTGGAAGGCGCGGGTCAGCGCTATCTGTCCACCCGCGAGGCCTTGGGCAGCGAGGACGAGACGTTCACCAAGTTCATGACCTTGCCCGATCAGGGCGAAGTGGCGGTGCGCACCGCCGATGGTATTCATTTCACCCGTCAGGGCCAGGTCTTGCTGGCGCGGCGCGTGTTGGCAGAATTGAGGTTTGAATGAAGTTGAGAATCAGCGGGGCATTGGCCTGCTGGCTGGTGGCGGCATCGGCGCTGGCCGCGCCGGTGCAGGATTTCGGCGAGATCAATCTGGCGAGGCTGGCGTCGCGGCTGAAGGCGATTTCCACCGCCGTGCAGCCGGTGCGCGTCACCCAGCTGGGGGATTCGCATACCGCGGCAGACTATCTGACCGGCACGCTGCGGGAGCGCTTCCAGGCCAAGTTCGGCGACGCCGGCATCGGCTGGACGCCGCCGATGGCGGTGCCGGGCCAGCGTCATGCGCTGGTGATGGCGCGCAGCGAGGGCTGGACGCTGATCAATAGCCGCAAAGACGGCGATCCGGACTTCCCGCTGGGCGGTTATATCGCTCAGGCGCAGCGGCCGGGCGCCGCCATCAGCGTACTGCCGCGCAATCCGCTGGATGGCCTGTGGCGCGCGCGCTTCCGTGTGCGGGCGGCTCAGGACGGCGCCGGCGCGCTGGAAGTGGATGACGGCCACGGCAGCCGCAAACTGAATCCGCCGGAGGCGGGCAGGGGCTGGCAGACGGTGGAGCAGAAGCTGTACTTCCCCTTTGTGGTGCGCGCCGGCGCGCTGCCGGCGGTGGAGCTGGGCGGCGTCGAGCTGGAGCGGCTGGCGCCCGGCGTGGTGCTGGACAGCATAGGCAGCAACGGCGCCCAGCTGTCGATCTGGCAGCGCTGGGGCAAGAGCTGGAGCGCTCAGCTGGCGGAGCGCAACAGCGACCTGGTGATCCTGGCCTACGGCGTCAACGAGGCCTTTGACGATAGGTTGGACCTGATCGAGTACCAGCTCAATCTGCAGGCGGCGATCAACACCGTGCGCCGCGATCTGCCGCAGGCGGCCATCCTGATGCTGGGCGCGCAGGACGCCGCGCGCAAGCGCGGCGCGGCCAGCAAGGAGTGCTCGCCGGGCCGTCCGCTGCAATTGGCGGCGGTCAAGCGCATCCAGCAGAAAGTCGCGCGCGACAGCCATGTGCTGTATTGGGATTGGGAGCAGGCGATGGGCGGGCCTTGCAGCATGAAGCGCTGGCAGGCTCAGCAGCTGGCGCGGCCGGACATGGTGCATTTCTCGCAGCAGGGCTATGCCAAGCTGGCCGACGATTTGTTCGATAATCTGATGGCGCGGCTCAGCCTGTGAGCGTAGTCGGCGCTGGATGAGAAAAGCCCCCGGTATCGGGGGCTTTTGCATTGGCGAGGCTTCGCAGCAGGTGCTCAGTGTTGCCGAGCCGGTTCCTGCGCCGCTTCCGCGGCCGGAGGCGGGCTCAGGCGCAGCGCGCGCGCCACTTCCTGCTGCGCCTGCTGCGCCAGCGCGAAGCGGGTATCCAGGCCGTTTTCCCAGGCTTTCAGCGGTTGGCCGTAGCTGACCTCCACCTCCATCGCCGGCATCGCCAGCACTTTGCGCACGCTTTGCAAAAAGGTCAGGTCGCCGATGAAGGCCGGCTCCAGCGTCTGTTCGCCGTCTGCGCCGTAATAGCGCAGGCCCACCGGCTGAACGGTGCCGCGCGAAAGCAGGGCGGCTTCGAACAGCGAGGCCTTGAACGGCAGCAGGGCCAGGCCGTCCGAGGTGGTGGACTCGGGGAAGACCGCCATGCAGGCTCCGTTTTCCATGGCGTGGGCCAGCGCCTTGTAAACGCGGCTGGCGTCCTTGCGTTTGCTGCGGTCGATGAACAGGGTGCCGCCCAGATGCGCCAGCCAGCCCAGCACCGGCCAGGAGCGGAGCTCGCGCTTGGCGACGAAGCGGGACACCGTGCAGCTATTGAGCACGAAGATGTCCAGCCAGGAAATGTGGTTGGCCACCAGCAGGGTGTTGGGCGGGTAAAAGCCGGGGTTGACGCCGTGGATCCGCACGCTGATGCCGAGGATCTTCAGCGCGTGAGCGGCCCAGCGCCGGGTGACGACGGCGCGCTCGGCGTGGGCCAGCCGAGAATAACGGGTGGCCAGGATGAAAACACCGACGGCCAGGTGGCCGAACAGGCGCGCGACGCGTCCTATCCGGGTGAGCAAAGAGGTTGTGGCGATTGACTTCAAGATGCTTTGAGGCTCGGTGCGCAAGGTTGAGGCCGTAACTCTAGCATGGCTGGCATAGCGGACAATAGTAGGAACTGCGCTGGCCCTGGCGCAAATGCCGGATCGGCGTGCCGCATTGGCGGCAGGGCTGGTCCTGACGGCCGTACACCATATAAGTCTGTTGGAAATAACCCGGCTTGCCGTCGCTGTGCACAAAGTCGCGCAAGGTGCTGCCGCCAGCCTGGATGGCGCGGTTCAGCACGCTGCGGATTTCCTCGGCCAGCCGGCGGTATTCTCCGTCGCGCACCGCGTTGGCGGCGCGGGCGGGATGGATGCCTGCGTGGAACAGCGCCTCGTTGGCGTAGATATTGCCGACGCCCACCACCACGTGATTGTCCATCAGCATCAGCTTGACCGCGCTGCCGCGGCGTTGCGCGGCCCGGATCAGGGTGTCGCCGTCGAAGCCGTCGGACAGCGGTTCGGGTCCCAGCGCTTGCAGCAGGGGGTGGTGCTCGATGGCGCCGACATGCCACAACACCGCGCCGAAGCGGCGGGGATCGCGGTAACGCAGCACATTGGGGCCCAGCAGCAGATCGATGTGGTCGTGCTTCTCCGGCGGGGTGTCGGCCGGCAAGAAACGCAGGCTGCCGGACATGCCCAGGTGGATGATCAGGGTGCCGGCGTCGGTGCCCAGCAGCAGATATTTGGCGCGGCGATCGACGGAACGTATCGTCAGGCCGCGCAAGGCAGCGTGCAGTTCCGGCGGCACCGGCCAGCGCAGGCCGGCGTGGCGGACCACGGCGCCCTCCAGCGTGGCGTTCAATAAATGGGGCAGAATCCCGCGACGGGTGGTTTCGACTTCTGGCAGTTCAGGCATGGGTAGAATGGCGCGAAGATAAAAACAGGTCATGCTATTCTACGCATTCAACAGGTTTATAAGCAGGTCTCTGACTCCATGCGAATGCAACGGCTGAAAAAAACACTCCCTTTGCTGATGGTCGCGCTGCTGTCGGCATGCGCCAATTTCAAGCACCCGGGCGCGGCGAAGTCGGTCGATGCCGGCAAACCGGCCGGCGACGAGGCCGCGATTACGCAGAAAGAAGACGAAACCCTACTGCCCAAGGCGGAGCTGACGCCGGAAATCCTCTATGGCGTGGTGGCCGGCGAAATCGCCGCCCAGCGCGGCTCGGTGGGCGCCTCCGCCGTGACCTATCTGGAACTGGCGCGTCAGACGCGGGATCCGCGGCTGGCGCAGCGCGCGGCCGAATTCTCCATGTTCGCCGGCCTGCTGAAGGAAACCTCGGAAGCCCTGACCCTGTGGATGGAGCTGGCGCCGGACTCGGTGCCGGCGAGAGAACAGCTGTTCATCACTCTGCTGCGCGCCGGCAAGCTGGCGGAAAGCAAGCCGCTGATCGAGGCGCTGCTGCAAAAAGAGCCGGAGCGGGCGCCGGCCATCTTCGTTCAACTGGCGCGGCTGACCTCGCGCCAGAGCGACAAACAAGCCGCTTACGAGCTGGTGAAGCAATTCGCCGTCCGCTATCCGGACCTGGCCGAGGCGCGTTTCGCGCTCCTGGCCGTGGCCGCCGAGGCCGGCGATCAGGCCACGATGAACCGCGAATTCGACAGGCTGGCGCAGATCGCGCCGGCCTGGGACTTGCCGGTGGCCTGGCAGGTGGACCGGCTTCGCCGCGAGCAGCCGGAGCAGGCTATCGATTTTCTGCAGCGTGAACTGGCGCGGCGGCCGAACGCCGGCCTGGAACTGAAGCTAGCCAAGCCGCGGCTGCTGGTGGGCGCCAAGCGCTTCGCCGAGGCGCGCCTGGCTTTCGACCAGCTGCTGCCTAGCAATCCCAATAACCCCGATTTGCTCTACGCGTCCGGTCTGATGGCTTATCAGATGCGCGACCTGCCGGCGGCGGAGCGGCATCTGCGCCAGGCGCTGGCGGCCGGCCATCCGGAGGCCAATTTCATTCGCTACACCCTGGGCCAGATCGCCGAGGAGCGTCAGGACGCCGCCGGGGCCAGGGGCTGGTACGAAATGGTGGGCGCCGGGCCGCAATTCCTGCCGGCGCAAGGCCGGCTGGCAATCATGGACGCCGGCGACGGCAAGCTGGATCTGGCTCTGACGCGTCTGGCGCCCTTGGGCGGTAACGACCAGGAGAAGATCACCCTGGTTTTGCTGCAGTCCCAGTTGGCGCGAGAGGGCAAGCAGCCCGGCAAGGCCCATGACTTGTTGAGCAAGGCGCTGCTGCGCATGCCCAAGGCGCCGGAGTTGTTGTACGAGCGGGCGCTGGTGTCGGACAGCCTGGGCAATGTCGGCAACGCCGAACGCGATCTCAAGCAAGTGCTGAAGGAAAAGCCCGGCGACGCTCAGGCGCTTAACGCGCTGGGCTACACCCTGACCAATCGCACCAGCCGCCATCAGGAAGCGCTCGGCTATATCGAAAAGGCGCTGAAGAGCGAGCCGGACAATCCCACCATTCTGGACAGCCTGGGCTGGGCGCAATACAAGCTGGGCCGCCTGGACGCCGCCTTGAAAACGCTGCAGAAGGCCTATGCGCTGTTGCCGGACGCGGAACTGGCCGCGCATCTGGGCGAGGTGTTGTGGAAGCTGGGCAAGAAGGACGAGGCGTTGGCGGTGTGGAACAAGGCGCTGGAGGCGAGTCCGGAACATGATGTGCTGCGCGAAACCATGCGCCGTCTGGGGGCCCATTGATGAAGTGGAGCGCTCTGATCCTGGCCCTGTCTCTTGCGCTCACCGGCTGCGCGACGCGCGAGGCGGTGTTCATGCCTGCCGCGACGCAGTCCGCGGACCAGCCCTTCGCGGTCAGCGGGCGTTTGTCGGTGAATCTGGACGGCAAGGGGCATGTCGCCAACTTCGATTGGCGGCACCAGCCTGAGCGCGATCAGTTGGCGATCAACTCGCCGCTGGGCAATACCGTGGCCGAAGTGATCCGCGACGCCGGCGGCGTCACCCTGCTGGCGGACGGCAAGGCCTGGCAGGCTGCGGACGTGGAAAGCCTGACCGAGAAAACCCTGGGCTGGCCGCTGCCGTTGTCCGGCCTGGCCTGGTGGATCCGCGGCATGCCCGTGCCGGGCGAGGCGAGCGAAGTCCGTCCCGACGGCGAATTGCTGCAGCAGGGTTGGCGCATCCGCTTCGTGCGCGAGGCCGAGTCCGGCGAGCGCTATCCCAAGCGCGTGGATCTGGCCCGAGACGGTTTGACGGTCAGAGTGGTGACCCGCGACTGGCGCTGACGCGCGTCGCGTCCTCCGTATTATTTCTAATGATTGCCATGGTGTTCTGTTGATGAGTTCCCCCGTATTCCAAGACTTTCCGGCCCCGGCCAAGCTCAATCTCTTATTGCACGTCGTCGGCAAGCGCCCGGACGGCTATCATTTGCTGGAGACGGTGTTCCGCTTCGTCGACTTCAGCGACACCGTGTCGCTGGCCTTGCGCGACGACGGCCGCATCGTGCTGGAGACGCCGATCGCCGGCGTGGACCCGGAGCAGGACCTGACGGTGCGCGCGGCGCGTCTATTGCAGGCCTATGCCCAGTCCGGGCTGGGCGTGGTCATTCGTCTGGACAAAAAGATACCGATGGGCGGCGGTTTGGGCGGCGGAAGCTCCGACGCCGCCACCGTTTTGCTGGCCTTGAACCGTATGTGGGGACTGAATCTGCCGCGGGCGACTTTGCAGGAACTGGGCTTGAAGCTGGGCGCGGACGTTCCGGTGTTTATTTTCGGGCGCAGCGCGCTGGCCACCGGCGTTGGCGAAAAACTGAATGAAATCAAATTGAAGCCGGCATGGTATGTGGTAATTCACCCTCAGGTGCAGGTGCCCACCGGCAAAGTATTTCAAAATTTTTCGCAAGAGGTGTTGACAGAGGTAGGGGTCGTCGGCATAATGCGAATCCTCGAAACAACGCAGCAGCGACGAAACGATCTGCAAAACGTTGTTTCGAATATGTACCCAGCGGTGAATGAAGTGCTGACCGAATTAAGAAAATATGGTTCGCCGCTGATGACTGGTTCCGGTTCCTGCGTGTTTCTGGAGTGCCAGTCTAAAGACGAAGCCGATAAAGTTTATCAGGCGGTGTCGATAAAATATAAGGGGTTTTTAGCAAAAGGACTCGATGTCCATCCCTTGATCGACAGCGCTGAATAAAGGTTACTGGGGAGTCGCCAAGTGGTAAGGCACCGGATTTTGATTCCGGCATTCGTAGGTTCGATCCCTACCTCCCCAGCCAAGACTTTCTCTCAATAAGAGAGAGCATGAAAAAAGCGTGTAAGAATCCCTTACACGCTTTTTCTTTATCTAGCTAAGGCACACGAATCATGGCGGCATACGACAGTTTGATGGTATTCACCGGGACCGCGAACCCGGAACTGGCCCAAAACGTAGTCAAACATCTGGATATCTCGTTGGGACGCGCCGACGTCGGCAAGTTCAGCGACGGCGAAGTGGCGGTGGAGCTGCTGGAAAACGTACGCGGACGCGACGTGTTCATTCTGCAGTCGACCTGTGCGCCGACCAATGACAATCTGATGGAAATCCTGACTATGGCCGACGCGCTCAAACGCGCTTCGGCCGGTCGTATTACCGCGGCGATTCCATACTTCGGCTATGCGCGCCAGGACCGCCGTCCGCGTTCCGCCCGCGTGCCGATCTCCGCCAAGCTGGTGGCCAATATGCTGACCAGCGCCGGCATCGACCGGGTGCTGACCGTCGATCTGCACGCCGACCAGATTCAGGGCTTCTTCGACATTCCGGTGGACAACGTCTACGCGACGCCGGTGCTGCTGAAGGACATCCGCTCGCAGCGCATCGAAGATCTGATCGTAGTCAGCCCCGACGTGGGCGGCGTGGTGCGCGCCCGCGCGATGGCCAAGGCCTTGAACACCGATCTGGCTATTATCGACAAGCGTCGTCCCAAGGCCAATGTGGCCGAGGTGATGAACATCATCGGCGACGTGTCCGGCCGTACCTGCCTGATCGTCGACGATATGATCGACACCGCCAACACCCTGTGCAAGGCGGCCAGCGCTCTGAAAGAGCGCGGCGCCCAGCGCGTGCTGGCCTATGCGACTCACCCGATCTTCTCCGGTCAGGCGATCGATCGCATCAAGAATTCCGACATCGATATGGTGGTGGTGACCGACACCATCCCGTTGACCGCCGAGGCCAAAGCCTGCCCGAACATCCGGGTGGCCTCCATCGCCGGCCTGCTGGCCGAGACGCTGCGCCGGATCAACAACGAAGAATCGGTGTCCTACCTCTTCAATGAGGAACTGGTTGCGGCGGGCGCCTGCCTGCCGTGAACATCGGGCCCGCTGGTCGCGGCGGGCCGGGTGCTTTTAATCTGAAACTGGAGTTTTGCCATGTCTTTTGAATATACCGCCAGCAAGCGTGAAGAGTCGGGTACGAGTGCGAGCCGCCGCCTGCGTCACGCCGGCCAGGTTCCGGCCGTTGTTTACGGCGCTTCCAAAGAAGCCGTATCCATCGTTCTGGACCACAACACCATGTACTACGCGCTGAAGAACGAAGCGTTCCACACTTCCGTTCTGGATCTGGTGATCGACGGCCAGAAAGAACAAGTTAAAGTGGCTGCGTTCCAAATGCACCCGTACAAACAGCAAGTAATGCACATCGACTTCGCTCGCGTGTAATCTAGCTGCCGTGCCGTCTGACGGTAACGGTTGAAAAGCTCGTTGCTAGCCGTCGGCCCGCAACGAGCTTTTTCATTTGGAACAGAGAATATGTCCGGCATTCGCCTGATAGTCGGCCTGGGCAACCCCGGCGCCGAATACGATAGAACGCGCCATAACGCCGGTTTCTGGCTGGTGGACGAGTTGTGCTGGCGCTATAAGGGCAGCTGGCGCACGGAAGGCAAGTTTCAAGGCGACGTCGCCCGCGTGGACATCGAGGGACAGGACGTCTGGCTGCTCAAGCCGATGACCTATATGAATCTGTCCGGACAGGCGGTGTTGGCGCTGGCCCATTTTTACAAGATTCTGCCGGACCAGATCCTCGTGGTGCACGATGAGCTGGACCTGCCGCCCGGCGCGGCCCGCTTCAAGCAGGGCGGCGGCCACGGCGGCCACAATGGTTTGAAGGACATCGCCGCGCGGCTGAGCTCGCCGGCCTTCTGGCGTTTGCGCCTGGGGATCGGCCATCCGGGAGACCGCAACGAAGTCGCCAATTTCGTGCTGAAGAAGCCGCGCGCCGAGGAGCAGCAGGCGCTGGACGAGGCGATCGAGCAGGCGTTGCGGCAATTGCCGGCGGCTATCGGCGGCAAGATGGCGGCGGCGATGAAGGAATTGCACACCGCGGCCAAATGAGCCGCTGGGCAAATCGCCGGCTTGCCGCTATGCTGCGGCAGAACAAGATTTTTCAAGAATTCGAAGGAATGCGGACATGAGTCTGAAATGCGGTATCGTCGGCCTGCCCAATGTGGGCAAGTCCACCCTGTTCAATGCGCTGACCAAGGCCGGCATCGAAGCCGCCAACTATCCCTTCTGCACCATCGAGCCCAATGTCGGCATCGTGGAAGTGCCGGATCAGCGCCTGGCCGAACTGGCCAAGATCATCAATCCGCAACGCATCCAGCCGGCCATCGTCGAATTCGTCGACATCGCCGGCCTGGTGGCGGGCGCCTCCAAGGGCGAGGGCCTGGGCAACCAGTTCCTGGCCAATATCCGGGAGACCGACGCCATCGTTAACGTGGTGCGTTGCTTCGAAGACGAGAACATCGTTCACGTCGCCGGCAAGGTAGATCCGATCGCCGACATCGAAACCATCGGTACCGAGCTGGCGCTGGCCGACCTGTCCGCGGTGGAAAAGGCGATGACGCGCGAAGGTAAGAAGGCCAAGTCCGGCGACAAGGACGCGCGTGCGCTGATCGCGGTGCTGGAGAAGCTGGTGCCGCATCTGGATCAGGGCCTGCCGGCGCGCTCGCTGGACTTGAGCCCGGAAGAAATGGTCTTGGTCAAGCCGCTGTGTCTGCTGACGATCAAGCCGGCGATGTATGTGGCCAACGTGGCTGAAGACGGCTTCAGCAACAACCCCTTGCTGGAGCGGGTGCAACAACTGGCCGACAAGGAAGGCGCGCCGGTGGTGGCCTTGTGCGCGGCGATCGAGTCCGAAATCGCTGAGCTGGACGACGCCGACAAGGCCGAATTCCTGGAGACGCTGGGTCTGGAAGAGCCTGGCCTGGATCGTCTGATCCGCGCGGGTTACAAGTTGCTGGGCTTGCAGACCTACTTCACCGCCGGCGTTAAGGAAGTGCGAGCCTGGACGATTCATATCGGCGACACCGCGCCGCAGGCGGCCGGCGTGATCCACACCGATTTCGAACGCGGCTTCATCCGCGCGCAGACCATCGCCTATACTGACTTCATCGCGCTGGGGGGCGAGTCCAAGGCCAAGGAGGCCGGCAAGATGCGGGCCGAGGGCAAGGACTACGTGGTCCAGGACGGCGATGTGATGAACTTCTTATTTAATGTGTGATCTTATCGGATCGAAATAAAGGCATGCAGCTCTGGCTCATGCCTTTATTTTTGTAAGTCTACTGAGATGCGGCAAAATAGTGCCGACTGGATGTAAATAAAAGGGAACACGTTTTGGAACGTCAAGCTGAAGTCGCTGATGAGATTAGTCTGATTGATATTATTCGTTTCTGTAAAGAACAATGGCGTTTGATGGTTTTCCTCCCCTTCATCGCCGCGCTGGCGGCGGTGGCTGTAGTGTTGAATATGGAAGACAGGTATGCGGCGACATCTCTGCTCCTCGTGCCCGCGCCGCTGGGTCCTCAGGGCGGCGCCAGCGTGTTGAAGGATAATGTGATGCTGGGCGAGGCGGCGGCTCATTTTGAGCTGGCCAAGCATTACGGCGTGACTGGCGCGGACAAGGCCAAGCTCAGCTTGTTGGACAATCTCAAAGTTTCTGCGGGCAAAGACGGTTTGCTTGAAGTCTCGGTCCAGGATGTGGACGCGGCATTTGCCGCCCGGCTCGCCAACTACCTGGTAGAGCAGACCCGGCAGCGGATTCTGGGCTTGCACGTGACGGAACAGAGCAAGAAATACCTGGTGTTGCAGGAGCGGATCAAGGTGGTGCAAGGTCAGGTGTCGGGGGCGAAGCGCGAGCAGAAGCAGCTGGGCGCGGTAGCCGAGACCTTCCTGAACAGCGAATCGGCGCGTGTGATCGAGAGTTTCGCGCGCTTGGAAGCGCAAATGAACGCTCAGCAAATGGAAGGGAATAGCCCGGTACAGTCGTCTTTATTGCAACTGCGCGCGGAATTGGAGCGCAGCAATCCGCAGGTCAAGTCCATCTCTCCGAGGCAGTTGGCTACGATGCGTGATTTGTTCTTCTATCAGGCCACGTTGGAGGAGCTGCAGAAGCAGGCTTCGGTGGCCAGAGCGTTGATGTCGCAGGATGTGCAGGTGGTGTTGCCGGCAAGCCCCCCTTTGGAAAAGGCGGGACCGAAACGGACTATGATCGTGTTGCTGGCCGGTCTGGGGGGCTTTGTCTTGGCGGTCTTGATTGGCTTGGGGCGTAAGTTGGGGGCAACGCTGCGCCAGCGCCTGCACGCCGAGTAGGGGTGAATTGACATCATGGCCGCTTTTCGCGGCCATTGTTCTATCTAGAACTTGGCAGCGCCAACGGCTAGTGATATTCTCGCTTTTGACTATTTTGTTTTTCAAAATTACCAAAGGTTATATTGATATGCGCAAGCTGATGACGCTTCTCGTAATGGCGGGCCTGGCTGGCCAGGTGTTCGCGGCGGACTTGCTGGATACGGTCAAGCAGCGCGGCAGCCTGAAAATCGCGTTGGAGGGCACTTACCCGCCGTTCAACTTCAAGGACGCCAAACAGCAGCTGACGGGTTTCGATGTCGAGATCGCCACTGAAATCGCCAAGCGTCTGAAAGTGAAGCCGGAATTCACCACGGCGGAGTGGAGCGGCCTGCTGGCGGGCTTGCAGGCCGGCAAGTTCGACATCGTGGTCAATCAGGTGGGCGTGACCGACAAACGCAAGGACGTGTTCGACTTTTCCCAGCCCTACACCTACTCCAGCGCGCAGTTGATCGTGCGCAAGAACGAGAGCCGCGTTTTCAAGAGCCTGGCGGACCTGAAAGGCAAGAAGCTGGGCGTGGGCCAGGGCAGCAATTACGCCGATATGGCCAAGGCCGTGGCCGGCATCGAGGTGAAAACCTATCCCGGCGCACCCGAATACCTACAGGATCTGGCCAGCGGCCGCGTGGACGCGGCGCTGAACGACAGCTTGCTTATTCCCTTCGCCATCAAGCAGGCCAAGTTGCCCTTGAAGGCCGGCGCACCGGTGGGCGAGGTGGCGACGATGGCTATCCCGTTCGCCAAGAACAATCCGCAGTTCAAGGCGGCGATAGACAAGGCGCTGGGTGATATGAAGGCCGACGGCAGCTTCAAGAAGATCTCGGTCAAATGGTTCGGCATCGACGTGTCGAAAGCGCCGGCGGCGGCCAAGAAATAAGCGGCAGTTGATTTCAGAGTGGATAGGGCTAGACGCCCCTGCTTGCGCGGGGGCGTCGGTTTTTTTTGGAAAAACGTGAATGACTGACTGGATCGTCCTGTTCGAATCGGCGCTGCCGGTGCTATTGCAAGGCGCGGGCTATACCTTGATGTTCGCGGTGGTTTCCATGATCCTGGGGCTGGCGCTGGGCTTCGTCGTGGCCTTGCTGCGAGTGGCGCAAGTGCCGGTCCTGGCGCAACTGGCCGCCTTCTATGTCAGCGCGATGCGCGGCACTCCGCTCTTGGTGCAGATTTTCGTCATCTATTACGGCTTGCCCGGCGCGGGCATCGAGTTGGGGCCGGTGACGGCGGGCATTCTGGCCTTGACGCTGAATGTGGCCGCCTATTTGTCGGAAAGCCTGCGCGGCGGCATCGCCGGCGTGCACCGCGGCCAGTGGGACGCCGGCCTGTCCTTGGGCTTGAGCTGGTGGCAGACCATGCGCCACATCATCGCTCCGCAGGCTTTGCGCTTGTCGGTGCCCAGCCTGTCCAATTCGCTGATCAGCCTGATCAAGGATACTTCGCTGGTATCGGTGATTACCGTGACCGAATTGATGCTGGCGACCAAGGAAGTGATCGCCCAGACCTTTCAGCCCTTGCCGCTCTATCTGGCGGCGGCGGCGATCTACTGGGTGCTGAGCGCCAGCTTCGAGCGGGTGCAGGGTTATGTGGAGCGGCGGCTGGAATTGGCCCACAAGCGTTGACCGCCGTCTTCAAGCAAAAAGCCCCGCGTTGCGGGGCTTTGTCGCATCCGGCTCAGGCCGGGGCGTAGAGGTTTTCTATCATTGCGCGGCAGCGTTCGGCGATCACCTTGCGACGCAGCTTCAGCGTGGGCGCCAATTCGCCGGCGTCGACGCACCAGGGCTTGTCGATCAGGGTGAATTTCTTGATGTGTTCCCAGTTGCCGAAGTAGCGGTTGAAGCGCTTGATCTCGCGGTCAATCAACTCGACGATCTTGGGGTGGCTGCTCATCTCGCTGTCGGTGGTGTAGGCGATGCCGTGTTCGGCGCACCATTCCTTCAGTTTCTCGAAGAGCGGGACAATCAGCGCCGCCGCGTACTTCTGACCGTCGCCCACCACCATGATCTGGTCGATGAAGGCGGATTCCTTCAGCTTGTTCTCCAGCGCTTGCGGCGCAATGTATTTGCCGTTGCTGGTCTTGAACATTTCCTTCTTGCGGTCGGTGATGCGCAGATAGCCGTGTTCCAGCACGCCGATGTCGCCGGTGTGCAGCCAGCCGTTGTTCAGCGCTTCGGCGGTGAGTCCCGGCTCCTTGTAATAGCCGAGCATCACATTGTCGCCGCGCACCAGGATTTCGCCGTCGTCGGCCAGGCGCACTTCCACGCCGGGCAAGGGCAGGCCCACGCTGCCGATCCGAGTGTCCCGGGCGTTGAACGGGTTGGCGGAGATCACCGGCGCGGATTCGGTCATGCCGTAGCCCTCCGCCACCGACACGCCGCAGGCCCAGAACAGGCGCGCCAGCCGCGGCTGCAGCGCGGCGGAACCGACATTGATCCATTTGAGCTCGCCGCCCATCGCGGCGCGCCACTTGCGGTAAACGAGCTTGTCGGCCAGCGCGTGCTTGGCGGCTTCCAGCGGCGAGCGGCGGGCGTTGGGGTCGAAGCGCTCGGCGCGCTCCACGGCCCACAGATAAAGACGGCGTTTGAAGCCGCTGAGTTCGCGCGCCTTGCCCACCAGTTTGTCGTGCACTTTCTCCAGCACGCGCGGCACCGCGCTGAAGGTGTGCGGACGGATGTCGGCGAGCGCGGAAGACAGGCATTCCACGCTGGAGAAGTAAACGCCGGCGCTGCTGTACATATAGTAGAAGACCCCGGCGCGCTCGAAGATGTGCGACAGCGGCAAAAAGCTCAGCGCGCGGCATTCTCCGTGCGGCAGGCGGGTGAATTCCGCGGTGGCGACCACGGTGCTGAGCACGTTGCGGTGCGACAGCATCACGCCTTTGGAGCGTCCGGTGGTGCCGGAGGTGTAAATGATGGTGTAGACATCGTCCGGCTGGATCGCGTCGCGGCGGCGTTCCAGCTCGGCCTGCCGCTCCGGTTTGGCCAGGGCCAGGATTTCGGTCCAGGACGGGCAGCCGTCGATCTGGCTCAGGCCGTAGATCGGGCAGCTGAATTTGCCCAGCGCCTCATGCAATTTGCGTTGCAATGCGGCATTGCCGACGAAAGCGAGCTTGACCTCGGCATGAGTCAGGATATAGCGTGCATCATCAAGGGTCATGGTGGGATAGAGCGGCACGCTGACGGCGCCGATTTGCTGCAGCGCCAGATCGGCCAGCACCCATTCTATGGAGTTGTCGGCGGCGAGGGCGACTTTGTCGCCGCTGGCGATGCCCAACTCCAGCAGACCCAGGCTGAAGCGGTTGACGCTGTCCGCGACTTCCTCGGTGGACAACCTGCGCCATTCCTTGCCGGTTTTGGCGGCGAGGCAGTCGGTGCGCGGGTGGCGTTCGAGTTGGCGGGGCAGGATGTCAAATACGCGTTCTAGCTTCATTCGTACAATTGTTTGAATGCGAAACGCTGCAAAATAGTCCTAAAGAGCGTGGATGTAAAGCCAAAGCTGCTAAAAATTTAGTCAAGATCAAGGGAGTAGTCGCCGTTTTAACGGCGGTTTCCTTGAAGTTTTCGAAAAATGATGAAAGAGTCATGGCTGCGGCGCGCTAGAAGCTTGATTGCGGTCGGTTTGTCCGACAAAGCGGACAAGTGAATGATTTTTTGAGGAAAAGTCGTGAAATTTGCAACCAGATCCATTCATGCCGGCTATGACAACGCAGAGCATGGCAAGGCGGTGATGCCGCCGGTGTACCAGACTTCGGTGTTCGAATACGGCCATGTCGGCGAATCCATGCCCTTTGTGTACGCCCGTACCGGCAATCCCACGCGGGCGGCGCTGGAGGCCTGCCTGGCCAGCCTGGAGAACGCTCACCACGGCCTGGCCTTCGCCAGCGGCATGGCGGCCATCGACGCGGTGCTGCGCGCCTGCCTGAAGCCGGGCGACGAGGTGATCGCGGTGGCGGACCTTTATGGCGGCGCTTACCGGCTGCTGAGCAAGGTGATGGAGCCGGCGGGCGTCAAGGTCACTTTCGCGGATTTGAGCGATAGCCGGAACCTGACGGCGCTGATCAGCGCGCGGACCAAGCTGCTGTGGCTGGAGTCGCCCACCAACCCCTTGCTGGGCATGGTGGACATCGCGGAACTGGCTCGGATCGCGCACGCGCACGGCGCCAGAGTGGCGGTGGACAGCACTTTCGCCACGCCTTATCTGCAGAACCCGCTGGACTTGGGGGCCGACGTCGTCGTGCATTCCGCCACCAAGTATCTGGCTGGCCACTCCGACGTGTTGCTGGGCCTGGCGGCTGTCAACGACGAGGCGCTGCACCGCGAGATCAAATTCATTCAGAACGCGGCGGGAGCGGTGCCGGGGCCTCAGGATTGCTTCCTGACCCTGCGCGGCATCAAGACCCTGCATCTGCGCATGGATCGCCATTGCGACAACGCGGAGCGGGTGGCGGATTATCTGCGATCTCATCCCAAGGTGGAGCGGGTGTTCTTTCCGGGGCTGCCGGAGCATCCGGGCCATGAACTGGCCCGCCGGCAGATGCGTCGCTTCGGGGGCATCGTCAGCATCTGGCTGAAGGACGACAGCCGTGCGGCGGCCAGCCGCTTGGCCGAGCGGTTGAGGCTGTTCGCGCTGGCCGAATCGCTGGGTGGGGTCGAATCGCTGATCAACCACAGCTACACCATGTCGCACGGCGGAATGCCGCCGGAGCAGAAGGCTCAATTGGGCATTCGCGAAGGCGGGGTGAGGCTGTCGATAGGCATAGAGGATATCGACGATATCCTGGCCGATCTGGAGCAGGCTCTGGCGGACTGAGCTGACTGCGCTATTCTTTCAACCGACGCCCGCGCGGGCGTAATCGAGGAAATATATGGCTTCCGCTTTGTGCCGTCGCTGGCAGTTGCGCACCCCTTTGATTCAGGCGCCGATGGCGGGCGGCGCCACCTCTCCGGCCTTGGTGGCCGCGGTCAGCCAGGCCGGCGGCCTGGGGTTTCTGGCGGCGGCGCTGCTGCCGCCCGAACGCCTGCTCAGCGAAGCCGCCGCGGTGCGGCGCCTCACCGACAAGCCCTTCGGCATCAATCTATTCGTGCAGGATGATCCCGCTCCCAGCGAGGAGGCCTTGCGGCAGGCGCTGGAATGGCTGGCGCCGCTGCACCGGGAGCTGGGGCTGCCGGCGCCGCAGGTCCCTGAGCGCTTCTGCGAGCCGTTCGCGCGCCAGTTCGAAGCGCTGCTGGAGGCCAAGCCGGCGGCGGCCAGCTTCACCTTCGGCATTCTCAATCGCCATCAGCTCAAGCTCTTGAAGCAGGCCAAGATAGACGTGATCGGCACCGCCACCAATATGGCGGAAGGGCTGGCCTGGGCCGAACTGGGCGCGGACGCGATCTGCGCCCAAGGTCGGGAAGCCGGCGGCCATCGCGGTACCTTCATCGGACGGCCCCAGGACAGCCTGCGGCCCACTTTGTCGCTGGTCTATGAGTTGGCGCAGAACCAGCCGCTGCCGGTGATCGCTGCCGGCGGCATCATGCATGGACGCGATATCGCCGCAGCGATGCGCCACGGCGCCCAAGCCTGCCAGTTGGGCACCGCGTTTTTGCGTTGCCCGGAGTCCGGCATTTCCGCCTTGTGGAAAAGCGAGCTGGCCAAGGCCGCGCCCGGCGGCACCCGTTTGACTCGAGCGTTTTCCGGCCGTTACGCGCGCGGCCTGAACAACCGTTATATGCAGTTGATGGCCGACAAGGAAGACCTGGTGCCGGCGTATCCGGTGATGAACGCCTTGACCGGGCCCTTGCGCGCCGCGGCGGCCAAGGCCGGGCTGAGTGATTTTCTGTCCTTGTGGGCCGGGGAAAACGTGGCGGCCGGCCGCGAGCTGGCGGCGGGGCAACTGGTCGCCACGCTGCACGAGGAATGGCTGGCCGCCTATCGTTGAGCGCCGCTGCGGCGCAGGCTTGAAGCCGGCGTCGATCTGGAGCACAATACTTGAGTAATTTACTTGGGTATTGGCGAGCAATGGATACAGCGATCGAAGAAAAGTACACGGTTCAACCCATCTTGTGGCTGCGGCGCTGGGCGGACAATCTGCTCAGCTTCCGCTTGCGGCGGCCGGACGCCTATCGTTTTGAGCCGGGGCAGTTCGCGAGGCTGGGCCTGCCGTTGGGCGAACACGGCGGTCAGGTGTGGCGGGCGTATTCGATGTGTTCGGCAGTGACCGACGAGTATCTGGAGTTCTATTCCATCGTGGTGCCGGACGGCCAGTTCAGTTCGCGTCTGGCGCAGCTGCAGGTGGGCGCGGAAGTGATGCTGGACAAGAAGGCGA
The DNA here is from genome assembly GCF_024158805.1 of Chromobacterium sp. S0633. Taxonomy (NCBI): domain Bacteria; kingdom Pseudomonadati; phylum Pseudomonadota; class Betaproteobacteria; order Neisseriales; family Chromobacteriaceae; genus Chromobacterium; species Chromobacterium sp. S0633. The sequence goes on from NZ_JAMZGH010000003.1 coordinate 75,276, forward strand.
TGGGCTTCTTCCTGGCGGACCGCTTGCCGGCGGGCAAGGATTTGTGGTTGTTGGCCACCGGCACCGGTTTGGCGCCGTATTTGTCGATTCTGCAAGACCCCGCTCAGTGGCAACGTTTTGATCGCATCGTGCTGGCGCACTGCGTGCGGCACGCCGCTGAGCTCAGTTATCAGGATTTCATCGCCGAGCTGAGCGAACACCCCTTGTGGGACGAGCATGGCCACAAGTTGCAATACTTGCCCATCGTCACGCGCGACGCGCCGGAGGGCGTGTTGAACGAGCGCATACCGGCCTTGCTGGCCAATGGCGGTTTGGAGCGGGCGGCGGGGCTGGCGATGTCGCCGGAAAACTCGCGCTTCATGATTTGCGGCAACCCGGCCATGGTGGAGGATACCCACCGGCAATTGATGAAGATGGGCTACCGGATGAGCCGGCAGAGCGCGCCGGGTCATCTGGTGTTGGAAAACGGTTGGTAGCCGACGCGCCCAGGGCGGCCTATAAAACCTTGCTCATGAACAGGCTGAGCGGGTCGGGCTGGTAGGCGCCGAAGGGCGGGCAGGGCTTGAAACCGGCGCGCTGGTACAGGCCGATCGCCTCAGGCTGGGACACGCCGGTCTCCAGTTTCAGCGCGGACAGGCCGGCGGAGCGCGCTTCCCGCTCCAGGCGTGCCAGCAGCGCCTGGGCCACGCCCTTGCCGCGTTGGGACGGGGCCACGAACATGCGCTTGATCTCGCCGTAATCCTCATGAGGCACCAGCGCGGCGCAGCCGACCGCCGCGAGCTTCTCGTCGCGAGCGACGATGAAATGCGCCCGTGGCGGTTCCAGCGCCGCCGGGTCCATCAGATGATTGCTTTCCGCCGGATAGAGCGCGGCCTGGTATGCGTCCAGCTGGCTTATCAAGGCCAGCACATCGGCTTGTCGCGGCGACTCCAGCTGCAGACGCATGGCATTTACCTGTTGGAGTTGGCGAGCAGGGCGCCGAACAGCAGGAAGGTCGCGCCGCCGGCCTTGTTCACCCATTTGCCGCCGCGGTCGCTGGCCAGCCAACGGCGCGCGCGTTGCGCGGTGAGCGCGTACACGGTGTGGATCAGGATGATCAGGCCGCTGAAGGTGCCGACCAACAGCAGGAATTGCGGCGCGTAGGCCCCCTGAGTGTCGATGAACTGCGGAAAGATGGACAGAAAGAAGAAGATGGACTTGGGGTTGGTCAGCTGCACCGCCATGCCTTCTCCAAAGCGCCGGGCAAAGCCGCGCGGCTGGCTTGGGATTTCATCGAAGCGAAAAGCCGGCGCGCGCAGCAGTTTGACGCCCAGATAAAACAGGTAAGCGGCGCCTATCCATTTCATCACAGTGAAGGCCAGCGCCGACGCGGCCAGCAACAGGCCGAGGCTGGTGGCCGACACGCCGGCGACGATGAAGGAACCGCAGGCGGTGCCGAGAATGCCGCCAAGGGTGCCGCGCAGGCCGAAGCGCAGCGAATTGGTCAGGGTCATCAAAATGCCGGGGCCGGGGCTGAGCACGGTGGCCGCGGCCATCAGCAGATAAAGCGAATAGTGTTGCATGAGGATTGTTCGCGTAGGGGGCGGGCCCTTAGTCTACGCAGGCTTGGCCATCGATGACAATGTTGTTGCGCGCGGCGCATGGGCCGCGCCGTTTTGGAGAACGAGCGATGACGATACGCGTGGTGCAATTGGGCAGTTCGCGTCACCCGCAGGAGGGCACGCGCATCGGCACGGTGCGGCGGCCGCCGCGCGGCGTGCCCAAGGAGGCCTTCGCCAGCGGCGATTGGTACGATGTGTGGTTTCCCAACCTGGCGCCCAGCGCGGAACTGGTGAAACAGGCGCAGGCGGCGCAGAGCGCAGCCGAATGGCAGACGTTCGAGCGGGCGTATCGCGCGGAGATGAAGGCGCCGGAGCAAAGCCGCGAGCTGGACTTGCTGGCGGCTTTGTCGCACGGCAGCCACTTTTCTATAGGCTGTTACTGCCAGGACGAGGCGCGCTGTCACCGCTCGGTGTTGCGGGCCTTGTTGCGGGAGCGCGGCGCGGCGCTGGTGGAGTGAGGCTTTGATTCCGTCGGGCCGGCTTGTATCATATCGCTTTGTATTCGTCCGGAATGTCCGCCATGCCTGATTTGTCCACGCTTTTACTGTTCAGTCTCGCCTGCGTCGCGCTGGCGGCGACGCCGGGGCCGGATATGTTGCTGATCGCCAGCCGCAGCGCCAGCCAGGGACGCAAGGCCGGCTTCGCCACCCTGGCGGGCATTCAACTGGGCACGTATTGCCACGCGCTGGCGGCGGCCTTCGGTTTGGCGCAGTTGTTCGTGCACGCGCCGCTGGCCTACGACGCGGTCCGCATCGCCGGCGCCGCCTATCTGTTCTATCTGGCCTGGACGACGCTGCGCAGCCGCAGCGTGTTGAGCGTGCCGGGCGCCGCGGGAGCGCAGTCTATGCCGCGCATCGTGGCCCAGGGCCTGCTCACCAATCTGCTCAATCCCAAGATGGCGCTCTTCGTGCTGGCTTTGTTTCCCCAGTTCGTGCATCCGTCCGCGGGGCCGGTCTCGCTGCAGATCATGGTGTTGGCGACCTTGTTGAACGCGATTGGCCTGCTGATCAATGGGGCGATCATCCTGGCGGCCAGCCGTTTCGGACGCGCGCTTGGCGACAGGCTGGGGAACAGCCGGCTGCCGCAATGGCTGCTGGCTTCGGTGTTCGGCGGACTGGCTTTGCGGCTGGCGCTGGCGAGCAAGAGCTGAGAGTCTGTTCAAAACCTTGCGGGCAGGGGCGAGGCGAAGAGAACACAAGCGAAATGTGTGAGTGCTCGTGAGCATTGTGAGCTTGTTTTTAACGGCCTGCTCCATCCATCTCGCCGAAGCGCAGCAGATTTTTGAACGGGTTTGACGCGCGCCGCCTCAGGCGCCGCGCTTGGCCCAGGGCAGTATCAGTTGGGCGATGACGCCGCCGTTGGCGGCGTTTTGTACATGCAGCTTGCCGCCTTGGGCCCGCGCCAAGGTCTCGCAGAGCGGCAGCCCCAGGCCCATGCCGCGCGAGCGGGTGGTGAAGAAGGGCAGGAAGATCTTGGGCAGGATGGCTTCGGGAATGCCCGGACCGTTGTCTATGACCTTGAAACGGTAGTTGTGGCCGTCGCTTTCGCCGCTGATCACAATGCGGCCGCCTTGTTCCTGCAGCGCGTCGCAGGCGTTCTGCACCAGGTTGTGCAGAATCTGTTCCAGCGCGGTGCGTTCCGCGCGCGGCCACTCGTCTGGGCTTAAATTATTCCATTCCAGGGTGATGTTCTGGTTCGCCAATTCCGCCTGGCGCAGAAACAGCAATGAGTTCACCAGCGCGTCGGGATCCAGCGGCGTGGTGTCCGTCGCTTTGGGATGGGCCAGCAGGCGGCTGAGCCGGCTGATCAGGGCCGCGGCGCGGCGCGCTTGCGCGCCGGTGGCGAGCAGGGTGTCGCGCGCGGCTTCGCGTTGCGAGGGCTCGTCCAGCGTCCGTTCCAGCTGGCGGGTATTGGCGATGATGGCGGTCAGCGGCGGATTCAATTCCTGCGCCAGCCCGGCCATCATTTCATTCAGGGTATTGAGCCGGGCTTGAGCGGCCAGACGGTCCTGCTGTTGCTGGCGCTGTTGAGAGGCGCGTTGCCTATGCCTGGCGTAGAGGGCGACGGCGACGGCGGCGAGCAGCGCGTTCCACAGCAGGATTTCCATCCAGGGCAAGCTGTCCCAACTCAAGGCGGTGCGGCTGGACAGGCGGAAGGGTTGGCTGGCGCTGGGCAGCTTGCGGTCCAGGCTCAGATCCCAATCATTGGCAGACGCGCCGGCCTTGCGTTGCAGCAGTTCGATGCGGTGGCCGCGCAATTGCAGCGAGATGTTTTCCAGCGGCTCGGGCAGTTCGGCCTGGACCAGCATGCGCAACGGGTCGATCAACAGCGCCCAGCCGTCCGGGCTTTGCAGCCAGTAGCGTTGTTGCGCGTCGAAGCCGAGCAGGGTCTGGCCTTGTTGCTGGGCTTGCCACAGCAAGGCCAGCGGCGGACGCAGGCCGCTGGGATCGCCATGCCATTGCTGTTGTCGCCAAAAACCGATGGCGCTCAGCTGAGGCATGGCGGTTTGCAGGCGCTTGAGCATGTCGGCGGGCAAACGGTTTTGTTCCGAGGCGGCCAGGGTGGCCAGCACCGCATCGTGTTGCGAAGCTTTCTGGCTCAGCAGGCGCAGGGTAATGAAGGATTCCTGGCGGAAGCGCTGTTCCAATGCGCCAAACTGGCGCCAGCCCAGCCATAGGCAACCCGCCAGGCTGAGCAAGAGCCAGGCGGTGAGGGCGTAGCGGCGGTCCAATGACATCATGGCGGCGATTATCGCACGCCGCCGCGAGCGCGCCAGCCTGGTGTGTTAAGGATTATTGTGTAGAAATTGTGCGGCGGCGCGCCGGCGGAGCGCCGCCGCCCTTTCTCATTTCACGCAGTCGACGCAGTAGACCCTGCGGCCGTCCAGTTCCGTCGCCACCAGCCCGTGCACATCGGTTTCGAAGCCGGGCAGCTCGCGGTTGAAGTCTTGGGCGAAGCGCAGGTAGTCGACGATGGTCTTGTTGAAGCGCTCGCCGGGAATCAGCAGTGGGATGCCCGGCGGGTAGGGCGTCAACAGCACCGCGGTGACGCGGCCTTCCAGTTGCTCCACCGGCACGCGTTCGATCTCGCGGTGGGCCATCTTGGCGAAGGCGTCGGCCGGACGCATCGCCGGCTCCATTTCCGACAGATAGATCTCGGTGGTGATGCGGGCCACATCGTGTTTGCTGTAGAGCTGATGGATGCGCTGGCACAGATCGCGCAGGCCGACGCGCTCGTATTGCGGGTGCTGGGCGATGAATTCCGGCATCACCCGCCACATCGGCTGGTTTTTGTCGAAGTCGTCCTTGAATTGCTGCAGCAGGGAGATCAGCGTGTTCCAGCGGCCCTTGGTGATGCCGATGGTGAACATGATGAAGAAGCTGTACAGCCCGGTCTTTTCCACCACCACGCCGTGTTCGGTCAGATACTTGGTGACGATGGCGGCGGGAATGCCCATCTCTTCGAAACTGCCGTCCACATCCAGGCCCGGAGTCAGCACCGTGGCCTTGATCGGGTCCAGCATATTGAAGCCGTCCTCAATGCCGACGAAGCCGTGCCAGCGCTCGTTCGGGCGCAGTTGCCACTCGGCCGGGTCGCAGATGCCGTCGTCGGACAGATCGTCCGGTCCCCAGACGCTGAACCACCAGTCGCGGCCGTATTCCTCGTCCACTTTGCGCATGGCGCGGCGGAAGTCCAGCGCCTCCACCAGCGATTCTTCCACCAGCGCCTGTCCGCCCGGCTGTTCCATCATCGCCGCCGCCACATCGCAGCTGGCGATGATGGAGTACTGCGGGCTGGTGGACGTGTGCATCAGATAGGCTTCGTTGAACCAAGCGGTGTCCAACTGGCGTTGCTCCGGGTCCTGCACCAGGATCTGCGAGGCCTGGCTGATGCCGGCCAGCAGTTTGTGGGTGGACTGGGTGGAGAAGATCAGGCTGTCCTTGCAGCGCGGCCGGCCTTCGCCGATGGCGTGGAAGTCGCCGTAGAAGTCATGGAAGCCGGCGTGCGGCAGCCAGGCTTCGTCGAAGTGCAGGGTATCGACCTCGCCGTCCAGCAGATGCTTGATGTCCTCCACGTTGTAGATAATGCCGTCGTAGGTGGACTGGGTCAGGGTCAGGATGCGCGGCTTGGCTTGCGGGTTTTTGGCCAGCGCTTCGCGGGCGAAGGGGTTGGCCTGAATTTTCTTCTTGATGTTGTCGAGCTGGAATTCGGACTTAGGAATCGGGCCGATGATGCCGTAATGGTTGCGCGTCGGCATCAGGAACACCGGGATGGCGCCGGTCATCATGATGGCGTGCAGATTGGATTTGTGGCAGTTGCGGTCCACCAGCACGATGTCGCCGGCCGCCACGCAGCTGTGCCAGACGATTTTGTTGGAAGTGGAGGTGCCGTTGGTGACGAAGAACAGGTGGTCGGCGTTGAAGATGCGCGCGGCATTGCGTTCCGAAGCGGCGATGGGGCCGGTGTGGTCCAGCAGCTGGCCCAGTTCGTCCACCGCGTTGCAGACGTCGGCGCGCAGCATGTTTTCGCCGAAGAACTGGTGGAACATCTGGCCCACCGGGCTCTTCAGGAAGGCGACGCCGCCGGAATGGCCGGGGCAGTGCCAGGAGTAGGAACCGTCGTGGGCGTAATCCACCAGCGCGCGGAAAAACGGCGGCGCCAGGCTGTCCAGATAGCTCTTGGCCTCGCGGATGATGTGGCGGGCGACGAACTCCGGCGTGTCCTCGTGCATGTGAATGAAGCCGTGCAACTCGCGCAGGATGTCGTTGGGAATGTGGCGCGCGGTGCGGGTTTCGCCGTATAGATAGACCGGGATGTCCGGATTGCGGCGGCGGATTTCCGCGACGAAGCCGTAGAGCTTGCCCAGCGCTTCCTGCGCCGCGTCCTCGGTGTGGAATTCCTCGTCGTCTATCGACAGGATGAAGCCGGCGGCGCGGCTTTGCTGCTGGGCGAAGGAAGTCAGGTCGCCGTAGCTGGTGTAGCCGATCACGCTCATGCCTTCCGCCTCCATGGCGGCGGCGAGTTCGCGGATGCCGGAGCCGCTGGTGTTTTCCGAGCGGAAGTCCTCGTCGATGATCACGATGGGGAAATGAAAACGCATACCTGAGTCCTTGTTGCTGTTAACTCGGACACGCGCGGGGGCGGGACGCGGATGGGCCGTCGGCTCGCCGTGGGCGAGGGCCGAAGCCGCGGGCACCTGTAACCCTTTGCGGTGTCACTCGGTGCGCGTTGGGGCGCAGTTCTGTACGCACGGGCAGACCGGGGTCCGCCGCCGCCATGGAGGCTGGCCTTGAGGCGCGAATAAAAACAGGGCGCTTTGCGCCGCGGTCCGTCGTCGGCTCGCGCTGTGCTGTCTGCGCGGGCGGCACGTCTGCCGGCCTGGAGAACATCCCAAGAAAGCGCGCATTTTAGACCTTTTGCTTGTCATGTTGTTGCGCAGCAAAATTTTTTCCGCGAAAAAAACGCCTGACGGCGGCCAGGCGCGATGCGGCGGCGATGTCTTGGGGACATCAGCCCAAGTCAACGGATTGTTTTTAATCGCATTTGTCCTGGGGCGAGCCATCTTGCTCGCCAGCCGGCGCGGCCGGCGGCGGCTGTTGTTTTTTGCCACGCCTGGCCCAGTACAAGCCCAGAGCCTTGGCGACGATGGCGCCGCCGCTGAGCAGCAGCAAAAAGAGCAAGGGCGCGGCCACCAGCCAGGGGAAGAAGGCGATCAGTCCGGCGAAGATCAGCAGCGCCATGCCTATGGTCAGGAAGGCGGACGCCTCGCTGGCGTCGACATTGCGGGTGCCGCGCACCACCACGCCCAGCGCGTCGCCGATCCGCGCCGCTTGCCGCGCGGCGGCGCTGGCGCCGCTGAGGGCGGCGGTATGCGGCGGCAGCAGCAGGCCGTGATAGTCCTTGGGCCGCGGCTTGGTCAGCGTCGGGCGGCGGCGCTGGCCGGCCAGGATCACTTCGGTGGCGTGGTCCAGATCCTGAAGGAACCGCTCGGCCAGCTTTTCCGCCAAGGCCTGGTCCTCCACCGCCACGTCCAGTTCGCGGTTGGCCAGCCAGCTGGACAGATTGAGGTTGGTGGAGCCTATGCGCGCCCAGCGGCCGTCCGCCACCGCGGTTTTGGCGTGGATCATCGGGCCGTCCCATTCGAAGACGCGCACGCCGGCCTCCAGCAGCGGGCGGTACTGGGTGCGCGACACCGTGGCGATCCAGCCGATGTCGCTGGAGCGCGGCACCAGCAAGCGGACGTCGACGCCGTCTCGCGCGGCCTGTTTCAGCGCGGTCAGATACATGCTGGTGCCCATGAAGTAGGCGTCGGTCAGCCACAGGGTGCGTCGGGCGAAGCAGGCGATCAGCAAGTCCAGCCGCATCATTTGCGCGGTGGCGGGCGTGGTGGCGATCAGGCGCGCCGCCACCGCGCCGCAGTTTTCCAATGGCGGCGGCGTCAGCCATTCCGCGGACAGCGGGCCGCCGCAGCTGGCCCAGCTATCGGCGAAGGCCGCCAGCGCGTCGGCCGCCAGCGGTCCGCTGAATTTGACGCCGGTATCGCGCCAGGGCTCTTGGCCGCGCTCCGGACGGCCTTCCCAGCTGGAGCTGATGCACAGGCCGGACACGAAGACGGTCCGGCGGTCGATCACGATCAGCTTGCGATGATTGCGCCCCAGCATGCTGAGGCCGGCGGTCAGAGACGGCGGGTTGTAGGCGCGCAATTCCGCTCCCGCGGCTTGCAAGGGCTTGAAGAAACTGCCCAGATGCGTTTTCCAGCTGCCCAGCCAATCGTAAAGCAGGCAGACCTTCACTCCGGCGCGTGCGCGTTCAATCAGCAGATCCCGTATGCGCAGGCCAAACGCGTCCTTGGCGAAGATATACATCTCGATGAAGATCGATTCCCGGCTGTCGGCGATGGCCTGTTCCCAAGCCGGGAAGTTCTCCACGCTGTCGTAGAGCAGTTCCAGCTGATTGCCGCCCACCAGCGGGGCGCCGGCGGAGCGGGAAAACGCCTGCTCGGCCAGGTGACGGATCAGCTCCTGATTGGCGGGGTGGGGGGACAGAATGGGCATTATATTTGGCTATTGTTTGACAATATACTGAATTTGGTTGAAATCGCCATTTTGGATGTCCTTGACAAGGCGGCTTGACAGTCGTTTTATTGAACGTTCGCGTCACAAAATCACAATTAATCCGCCGTGAAAACACGATTTTTCGACATCGAAAAATCAAAAAAATCACTGTAACATGATGATTTTTATCGTCTAATGCGGTGCACAAAAACCGGTTGCAGGGTCAAGCTCCTTGCCCTTAGAATCGAAACATTCGTTTCACATTATAAGCAGGACAAAGCTATGGACAGACAACGCTGGCTACAGGGCACCCTGTACCATCCGGACTTCGAGCAGGATAGCTGCGGTTTTGGCTTGATCGCCCAGCTTGACGACAAACCCAGTCACTGGCTGGTGGAAACCGCCATCTCCTCGCTGGCCAAATTGACCCACCGCGGCGCGGTGGCCGCCGACGGCAAATCCGGCGACGGCTGCGGCCTGTTGTTTCGCAAGCCGGACGGTTTTTTGCGCGAAGTCGCCGCTGAGGCCGGCTTGACGCTGAAGCCAGTGTACGCCTCCGGGCTGGTGTTCCACCATCCCGATCCGGAACAGGGAGAGCGCAGCTTGCGCCGCCTGCGCGAGTTTCTGGAGTCCCAGGGTTTGGAGGTGTCCGGTTTCCGACAGGTTCCCACCGACGACAGCGCCTGTGGGGAGGCGGCCTTGGCCTCGCTTCCCGCCATGGTCCAGGTCTTTGTTAACTGTCCATTCGGCATGGATGAATTAATGTTCCAGCGCCGTTTGTACATGGGTCGTCGCCAGGCTGAGAAAGCCAATAAGGCGGACGACCCGTTTTTTTATCTGCCGACCTTGTCGCCGCATACTCTGTCCTACAAAGGCCTGGTGACGCCGGAGAACCTGTCCAAGTTCTTCCTGGATTTGAACGATCCCCGCTTCGAGTCCAGCCTGGCCGTATTCCACCAGCGCTTCTCCACCAATACCTGGCCGCAATGGAAGCTGGCGCAGCCTTTCCGTTTCCTTGCCCACAACGGCGAAATCAACACCGTGCAGGGCAACCGCCATTGGGCGCGCGCGCGCGAGCGCATCATGGCGTCACCGCATCTGGACATGGACGCGGTGCGTCCCATCGTGCAGACCGACGGCTCCGACTCGATGTCGCTGGACAATATGCTGGAAGGCCTGCTGATGGGCGGTATTCCGCTGTTCCGCGCCCTGCGTCTGCTGGTGCCGCCGGCCTGGCAGAACGTCGACTCCACCGACAAGGACTTGCGCGCCTTTTATGAATTCAACTCCATGCATATGGAGCCGTGGGACGGCCCGGCCGGCATCGTGCTCACCGACGGCCGCTACGCCGCCTGCATGTTGGACCGCAACGGCCTGCGGCCGGCCCGCTGGGTGCTGACCCGGGATAATGTGCTGACCATCGCCTCCGAGGTGGGGGTGTGGGACTACCAGCCCGAAAACGTGGTGCGCAAGGGTCGGGTCAAGCCGGGTCAGTTGTTCGCCGCGGATTTGGCCACCGGCGAGCTCTTGTTGCCGGAGGAAATCGACGCCCAATTGAAGAGCGCCAAGCCGTATCGGCAATGGATCAAGGACAGCGCCAAATACCTGGAGCTGTCGATCGAGGACGACGCCGGTGTCGAGCCTTTGTCCAAGGACGAACTGGCGCGTTTGCAGAAGCTGTTCAATATCAGCTTTGAAGAGCGAGACCAAATCCTGCGCGTGCTGGCCGAGGACGGCCAGGAGGCGGTGGGTTCGATGGGGGACGATACGCCGATGGCGGTGCTGAGCCGGAAAGTGCGCTCGCCCTTCGACTATCTGCGCCAGCAATTCGCCCAGGTGACCAACCCGCCTATCGACCCGATCCGCGAAGCGGTGGTGATGTCGCTGAACACGGTGTTCGGGCCGGAACGCAATATGTTTGAAGAGAGCGCCGAGCACGCCAAGCGGCTGGAAGTGCGCTCCCCGGTGCTGTCGCACGAGAAATTCACCCGCGTCACCACGCGGCCGGAGCCTTATCTGAAGGCGACGACTTTCGACCTGTGCTACGACCCCAGCGAAACCGACTTGCGCCAGGCGCTGGAGACGCTGACCCGGCATGTCGTGGACGCGGTCAAGGAGGGCACGGTCATCGTGGTGCTGTCCGATCGCCATGTGACGCCTCAGCGCCTGCCCATCCCGGCGCTGTTTGCCACCGGCGCGGTGCACCACGCGCTGATCGACAGCGGCTTGCGCTGCAAGACCAATATCCTAGTGGAAACCGGCACGGTGCGCGACGCGCACCAGATGGCCTGCATCATCGGCTACGGCGCCACCGCGGTATACCCCTATCTGGCTTATCAAAGCATCATCGAGCTGGTGCAGAGCGGCGAGGTCAAACTCAAGCTCAACGAAGCCTTGCAGCACTATCGCAAGGGCATCAACAAGGGTTTGCTCAAAGTGTTGTCCAAGATGGGCATTTCCACCATCGCCTCCTATCGCGGTGCGCAGCTGTTCGAAGCGGTGGGCATCCACGAGGAAGTGGTGGAGTTGTGCCTGAAGGGCACGGTGTCGCGGGTGTCCGGCGCGGGTTTCGCCGACTTCGAGGACGATCAGCGCAAGCTGGCGCGTTTCGCTTTCAACCCGATGCGGCCGATCTCCCAGGGCGGCTTGCTCAAGTACGTGCACGGCGAGGAATACCACGCCTATAACCCCGATGTGGTGACCCTGCTGCAAAAAGCGGTGCAGAACGACGATTACCAGGCCTATCAGCAATACGCCGAGGCGGTGAACCAGCGCCCGGTGGCGATGTTGCGCGACCTGATGCAGGTGCAGCCGCTGGGCGAGCCTATCTCCATCGACGAAGTGGAGCCGGTGGAAGCCATCCTCAAGCGCTTCGACTCCGCGGGGATGTCGCTCGGCGCCTTGTCGCCTGAGGCGCATGAAGCGCTGGCGATCGCGATGAACCGCCTGGGCGGCCGTTCCAATTCCGGCGAGGGCGGCGAAGACGCCGCACGCTACGGCACTGAGAAAATGTCCAAGATCAAGCAGGTGGCCTCGGGACGCTTCGGCGTCACGCCGCATTACCTGGTCAATGCCGAAGTGCTGCAGATCAAGGTGGCGCAAGGCGCCAAGCCGGGCGAGGGCGGCCAGCTGCCCGGGGACAAGGTGTCCGGCCTGATTGCGCGGCTGCGCCACGCCAAGGAAGGCATCAGCCTGATCTCGCCGCCGCCGCACCATGACATTTACTCGATCGAAGACCTGGCGCAGCTGATTTTCGACCTCAAGCAGGTCAACCCGTCCGCGCTGGTGTCCGTCAAGCTGGTGGCCGAACCCGGCGTCGGCACCATCGCCGCCGGCGTGGCCAAGGCCTACGCCGACCTGATCACCATCTCCGGCTACGATGGAGGCACCGGCGCTTCGCCGCTGACCTCGGTCAAATACGCCGGCTCCCCATGGGAGCTGGGTCTGTCCGAAGCCCAGCAAGTGTTGCGGGCCAATGGTCTGCGCGGCAGGGTGCGGGTACAGACCGACGGCGGCTTGAAGACCGGCCTGGACGTGATCAAGGCGGCGATGATGGGCGCGGAAAGCTTTGGTTTCGGCACTGGCCCCATGGTGGCGCTGGGCTGCAAATACCTGCGCATCTGCCATCTGAACAACTGCGCTACCGGCGTCGCTACCCAGGAAATCAAGCTGCGCTCCAAATACTTCACTGGCTTGCCGGAAATGGTGATGAACTATTTCCTGTTCATCGCGCGCGAAACCCGCGAGTGGATGGCCAAGCTGGGCGTGCGCAATATGGAGCAATTGATCGGCAGGATGGACCTGCTGAGCCTGGAGGCCGGAGACACCGACAAGCAGCAGAAGCTGGACCTGTCGCCGCTGCTGTCGCAAGGCCGGGTGCCGGACAGCGAGCCGCGTTTCTGCGTCAGCGTCAGCAATCCCTCCTTCGACAAGGGCGAATTGGCGGAAGCCATTCTGCAGGACGCCTTGTCCGCCATCCACAATAAACAGATGTTGGAGCTGAGCTATCCGATCGAGAATACCCACCGCTCCATCGGCGCGCGCCTGTCCGGCGAGATCGCCCGCGTGCACGGCGCGGCGGGCCTGCCGTTCGGCTGTCTCAAGATCAAGTTCAGCGGCAGCGCCGGGCAAAGTTTCGGCGTATGGAACGCGTCCGGTCTGCATCTGGAACTGGAAGGCGACGCCAACGACTATGTGGGCAAGGGCATGGCCGGCGGCCGGGTGACCATCTATCCGCCCAAGAACGCGGGATACCGGGCGGGCGAGTCCATCATCATCGGCAATACCTGTCTGTACGGGGCTACCGGCGGCCAGTTGTTCGCCGCGGGCGTGGCGGGCGAGCGTTTCGGCGTGCGCAACTCCGGCGCGCTGGCCGTCATCGAAGGCGCCGGCGACCATTGCTGCGAATACATGACCGGCGGCAGCGTTATCGTGCTGGGCGAAACCGGCTACAACTTCGGCGCCGGCATGACCGGCGGCTTCGCCTTCGTCTACGACCCGAATGAGAAATTCGCTTATCGCTATAACAACGAGCTGATCGACATCCACCTGATCAACGGCGAAGCCATGGGCATGTATCGCGCCTATCTATTGGAAAAGATCGCCAAGCACGTTGAGTTGACCGGTTCCGAGACGGCCAAAGCGATGCTGGAGAACTTCGACGATTACGTCGATTACTTCTGGCTGGTCAAACCCAAGGCGGCCAAGCTCGACAGCCTGCTCAAGGACTAAGACGCGCAAGGCGGGCGGCCCTGGCGCCGTTCCGCCGATACCTCATTCAAAACCCGGGCGCCAGCGGGCGACGGGCCCAGCAAGACAGGAAACAACCATGAGCGATGTTTTCCAATTCATGAAGCTTTCGCGCAACCCCGGCGACAAGGTGGACGCCTCGGTGCGTAAGATCGAATTCAAAGAAATCTATCAGCCGTTGCACAGCGTGGACGCGGCCGACCAGGCCGGCCGCTGCTTGTCCTGTGGCAACCCGTACTGCGAATGGGAGTGCCCGGTGCACAACTACATTCCCAACTGGCTGAAGTTGGTGGAAGAGGGGCGTCTGTTCGAGGCGGCGGAAATGTCGCACAAAACCAATAGCCTGCCGGAAATCTGCGGCCGGGTCTGCCCGCAGGACCGTCTGTGCGAAGGCGCGTGCACCCTGAACCAGGGCGGCTTCGGCGCGGTTTCCATCGGAAGCATCGAGAAATACATTACCGACGAGGCCTTCAAAGCCGGCTGGCGGCCGGATATGTCCAAGGTGGTGTGGACGGACAAGAAAGTCGCGGTAATCGGCGCGGGCCCGGCCGGCCTGGCCTGTGCCGACGTATTGGTACGCAATGGCGTCAAGGCGGTGGTGTTTGACCGCTACGAGGAAATCGGCGGCCTGCTGACCTTTGGTATTCCGGAGTTCAAGCTGGAAAAATCCGTGATCAAGCGCCGCCGCGAGATCATGGAGGGCATGGGGGTGGAGTTTGTGCTCAACACCGAGATCGGCAAGGATGTCCAGATAGAAGAGTTGCTGGAACAATACGACGCCATCTTCATGGGCATGGGCGCGTACAAGTATATGAAGGGCGGCTTTCCTGGAGAGGATTTGCCCGGAGTGTTGGAAGCCCTGCCTTACTTGATCAATAATGTGCGCCAAGGACTGGGCACGCTGCCGGATGGCGAAGAGCCGATCACGATGCAAGGCAAACGCGTCGTGGTGTTGGGTGGGGGGGATACCGCGATGGACTGCAACCGTACCGCGATACGTCAAGGTGCCAAGAGCGTGATCTGCGCCTACCGTCGAGATGAGGCGAATATGCCGGGCTCCAAGCGTGAGGTGGCGAATGCGAAGGAAGAGGGCGTTGAGTTCAGTTGGAATCGGCAACCTACTGCCATTTTACAGTGCTCGACGGATGCTCTAGTCGTGAATTTAATGGCCACTCGTTTAGGAGAGCCAGATAGTAAGGGGCGCCGGACAGTGGAGCTCATTCCAGGAAGTGAAGAGAGTTTGGAGTGTGATTGCGTGATTATAGCTTTTGGCTTTCAGGTAGAGGCTGCGGCTTGGTTTACCGCTCAGGGGATTGGGGTTACTAGCAACAACCGAGTCATAGTTTCAGAACAGGATAGATATCCATATCAGACTAGCAACCCTAAGGTCTTCTCTGGGGGGGATATGGTACGTGGGGCTGACTTAGTGGTGAGAGCGGTATTTGAAGGAAGGCAGGCAGCCGACAGTATTCTAAATTATCTCAGCCTTTGAAGAATTAGAAGCAACAACCGCAGATATTATTATCTGCGGTTGGCTGAAATTAGGAAAAGTAAGCTTGGGTGTTTTTATGTACGCTAGGGTCTGTGCAAATATCTGATGCAGTTGCCCATTTATATTGAGTGTGTTGACTATAAGGCAAACGCTCTAAGCCAAAACTAGTTGAAAATTTTATTTTGTAAGCCAAAACAATATAGTGTGTGCTGAATTCATCTCCGCAGTATGCATTAGTGCCGTAGAAGTGTTCCCAAACTCCAAAGGCTTCTGCGTCACTTCGATTAAAGGAAAAACCTAGTTCTTCTTGAAATAATCGATAAAAGGCATTGTCAAGAGACTCATTTTTTCGAACACGCCCTCCAGGCACAAACCAAAATCCAGCTGCAGGTTGGTTCTTCCTTAAGCCTAAAAGTAAGTTGCCATTATTATTCTCAATAATAAAATCAATTGAAATTAAGGGGGCAAATTTCACAATCTGCATAAAATCGCAGACAGGAAGAAAACTGCTTTCATGTGAAGTAAGGTTAGCAGCGACCATACCTATCCTCAAAACGGACGATATCATCTTCCCCAAGATAGCTACCAGATTGGACTTCAATCAATTCAAGAGGAACTTTTCCTGGGTTCTCAAGAGCATGTACAACTCCAACGGGAATATAAACAGATTGATTTTCTGTTAGCAGAGTCTCTTTATCACCATTCAACACTCTAGCTGTCCCTGACACGACAACCCAGTGTTCTGCACGATGGTGATGCATTTGGACAGACAACTTTGCTCCTGGATTTACGGTAATACGCTTCACCTGATAACGATGGCCAGAGTCGATACTGTCATAATGCCCCCATGGTCGATAAATCATACGATGCTGATGCGCTTCTGGCCGCTGCTCAGATTTTAGTTTTTCTACAATATCTTTTACATTCTGTACTTGATCTTTTTTTGCCACGAGAACCGCATCTGCGGTATCGATTACAATCAAGTCATCAATACCTACTGTAGCAATCAGGCGGTTGGCGGCACTATTCAAATAGCAGTTCTTACTATCAACTGTGATGGTGTCACCGATGTTTACATTGTTTGAGTCATCTTGCTCTGAAACCTCCCACAGAGCACTCCATGATCCAACGTCGCTCCAGCCAGCATCCAAAGGTACGACAACTGCCAACTCTGTTTTTTCCATAACGGCATAATCAATAGAGTTTGGCGGGCAGTTTGAAAAGGCAACTGGGTCAGGTCGTAAAAAATCAAAATCCTGTTGTGGATTTTTCATTGACAATCGGCAAGCTGCGAGAATATCGTCAGAGTATTTATTCAGCTCATCAATAAAAACAGATGCGCGGAACATAAACATTCCGCTATTCCATAGGTAATTTCCATTATCAATATATTGCTGAGCCCTTTCTTTGTTAGGCTTTTCAACGAACTCTTCAATTGGAAAAATGGAAGTTACGGTGTGGTCGTTAGATGGGCGGCGATATGTTTTCGAAAATTTAATATAACCATAGCCAATTTCCGGCTTATTAGGAACAATACCGAAGGTAACAAGTTTCCCTGCTTCGACGGCTGGCTGGGCAATTGAAATAGCATGGTGAAAAGCCGCAGTGTCGGCGATGACATGATCAGCGGGTAAAACTAGTAAAATGGGGTCATCATATAGCTGCAGGGCATTTAAAGCAGCAATAGCAATCGCTGGGGCTGTATTACGACCAACAGGCTCTAATATTATAGAACTTGGCTCAACATTTATCTGTCTCAATTGCTCCGCAACAATAAAGCGATGTTCTTCATTACAAACAACAATAGGCTTCATACATTGCGAAACGCCTGACAGACGAGAATGGGTTGCTTGAAGCATCGATTGCGAGCTGGTCAGGGAAAGGAACTGTTTCGGAAAGCTAGCACGAGAAAGTGGCCACAAGCGTGTTCCATAACCACCAGCAAGAATAACGGGTATCATGATAAAGATTTCCTAAAATCGGGCATCAAGACATTATGCTTACGTTGTATATTTCTTTAAAAGAGCTATATACTGATTTATAATATGCACTTCGCTAAACGAAGCTGCCATAAAGTCTCTTCCTGCTTGGCCCATTGCCGACCTCTCCCCATCACTCAGCTCTAGCATGTTAACACAACACTTTACAAGCGAGTCAACGTCTTTGATTTTGCAAAGAAACCCAGTTTTTCCTTCAATTACTAGATCACGACAGCCTACGTTGTCTGTTGTGATCAAAGGCTTTCCCATTGCGGCTGCTTCCATCAGAGTTCTTGGAATCCCTTCTCGATAAAAGGACGGCAGCACAATGCAATCAGCTTGCGAAATAAATGGTCGCACATCGTCAGTTATGCCTAGATATTCGATAGAGCCCTCTTGTGCCCATTCAGAAATAAGTGACTTTGGGATAGCACTTGGGTTTTGTACATCGCAAGGGCCTAAAAGCTGAAATTGTGCATGCGGATATAATTTAGTTAGCGCTTTAGCCGTTTGAACAAATTCACCCACTCCTTTGTCCCAAAGCATGCGAGAGATTAATAAAAACCGAATTTTTTTGTCAGTTGCAGTTTTCGGTTGGGGGGCAAAAAAATTCATATTAACCCCCTCGCCATGAAGCAATACAGCCTGTTCTTTCTTAACTAAATCATGTGACAAAAAAACGCGCTTGTCATCCTCGTTTAAAAACCACACTTCTTTGGGCCAGCGAAATGCTATTTTATATAAATACTTGGCAATATAAGCGATCCAGTTTTTTTCGACGAAAGTGTAACCAAGACCCGTAGTAATTGCAATACAAGGCTTTTGGGAAAAAAATGATGCAATGGACCCATATATATTGGGCTTGATTGTGTAATGAATAATAAAATCAGGAGCAATATTTTTGTAAAGACGGTAAAGAGAGTAAATCAGTTTTCCATCTGAAATCGGATTGACACCCTTTGCCGATAAGGTGACATCAATCATGGTGCAACCCATCATTTTCAATTTTTCAGAGTAATTGTCGTGGGGGGCAATAATAAAAATGCTATGGCCGTCAAGAATTAGCCGTTGGATAAGACCATGACGGAAATTAAAAAGGGACCATGAGGTATTGGAAACTAAGCAGATTTTCATTTTAAGAAATAATCCTTCAAAAGAAGGGGTGCTAGGTTAGAATAATATTCCCTCAACGCTAGAATGAGATAGTTCTGGCAATAGCTATGAGGTTTTAAAAAGTCTACTAAAATAAACAATAACTATTCGTCTAGTAAACTTCAAAAGAGAAAAAAACTGGAAAAAAATAGATGTGATATTTTTTGTACCGAGCGCTTTTCTTAGTGCGAGTAGTTCGCCCTTTTGCATCAACAGTAAATTGGCGCTAAGTCCAGAGTGACCATATGATGGCTTATTTAAAAATATCAAGGGGGTTGATATATAGCCCATTTTGACACCTTGTTTTGCTAGTTCAAGCCATGCGGAATAGTCCTCCGCATAACGCATGGTAGGGTCAAAAGTCAGAGAGATATCTTTAGATAAGACAACAGAGGGGGTTGGAAAGTAATTTTTATAAAGTAAATTTCCTAAGAATATTTGTTTGACATGGCAAGAGTGTATGGGGGCAGTATGTTTATTATAGCTGAATGACCCGCCAATAAAATCTAGTGAATGCTTAGTTAAAGCGGAGATTTGTATTTCCAGCTTTTGTGGGTGCCATTCGTCATCTGCATCGATAAATGCAATCCACTTGCCATGGGCCTCGGAAATTCCGATATTTCTTGAAATAGATGGACCTAAATTTGTTTTGTTCTCGTGCAGTTTTATTTTTATTTTAAGAGAGCACATTTGCAATGCACTAATAATAGAAGAGGTTTTATCATTGGAACAATCATTAATGCAGATGATCTCTTCTGGTGGAAGTGTCTGATTAAGAACTGACTTTATTGTATTTTCAATTGTTTTTTCAGAGTTAAAACAAGGGATGATGACGCTAATTTTATTCATTCAAAATGCCCAGTAAATAATAAAAACATTAACCTAAAAGTAGGTATGGTAGATAATGCCAGTAAGAGAATGGAGTTTCTATTACTTCTTTGTGTTGCTAAAACTAAGCAAGGAGCAATTATTTCGACAGGGGCATGAATGCGCCATGAAAGTTGGTAGTTTGAAGATGCAAAGACTGATAATATAGATAAAATAGCGCAAAATTTAAATAAATGAATATGCTTGAAGTTGCTACTATTCCAATCACAAAGCAAAATAACAAATAAAAGATAAAGTCCTATGAATATTCTTTTCCATTGGTCATTATTGGCCTCAGTGTAAATTTCTGCGCTTTGCGCACTCATTACAAAATCAAAACTTTGAAGGATAGACTCAGTGAAAAAGAAAGAGAGCGAAAGAAAAATGGCAAATAAAACGGTAAGAGTTTTTTTGTTAGGTAGAAAAGTGGATAGTAGATAAATAGAGACAAAAATAATTGCTGAGTAATGGAAGGAAAAGGCAATAGCCAAAAAAAGTATGCTTAATAATTTTGAATTACTTTTAATCGATAGGACTAAAAAATAAACGGATATTATAGTCCTCCATACATACATGGCATTGCTGAAGGAGAAATAGCAAAAAAATAGAATAAAAGCTTTTTTGAATGTAATACTAGATGTTTCAGAGAGTTTTATATAAAGTTGAAAAAATAATATATTAGATATAAGGCAATTAATAAAAATAAATATAAATTCAGAATTGGCAATGTATTGTTCTAAATATAGTACGATTAGAAAGCCAATTTCGACTTTACCGGTTCGGAAAAATATATACTCAATGCCATCGCGAAGGCCCATAGTCCACAATAGCTGAGATTGAGAGTAATATATATCGGAGTCAGCAAAAACTCCATTGAATGCCATTGGAAGTGAAACGATGGCAACAAGAAAAATAACTAAAAGAAAGTTGCTTTGGTGTAAGCGGTTAGGATCAATAACGAAGTTATTTTTCATAGGGTAATGGGCTAGAAATTAATGAATGGAATGGCATGCTGTGACGAAGAAATAAAATTATATAAAATAAACTAATAAGACCACACAAGACAATATTTAATACATGTGCAAATGATGAGGTAGGACTTAAAATGTAGTTAATGATGATAGGTGTCAAGCCAAGTAAAGCAGATACTAACCATGTGATATATTTAGGTGAAGGAGGGGATATTTGATAAAGGGAGTATGTTGAAAACATGCATGCAACTGAAAAAGATAACATTATAATGACGGGGGCAAATTTGAAGTCTGCTTGTGTTATTTTTAATATGTAAAAGCAAACTAATAAAACGATGGAAGCAGTAAAAAACGAAATTAAATTACGTGCAGGTTTCTTGTCAATTTGAGAGGATTGATTTAATAAACTACCTATAACTCTGAAAAATTCGCTTAGCATGCCAACTTGGCAAAAAAACAATGCGGAGTGATAACGGTTATCTATGAGTAAGCTGATGAGACTTGCGCAAGTACCTAAGCCTAAACCTAGCATAATAAGGTAAATAGGAATAACCGAGTTAAGCATGTCATTAAATAATGATATGCTGTGAGATTTGTTATCCAAACTTAGATGGCTATAGAATTTTGGTAGTATTACTTGTGAAGAGATCGCTTCAACAATGGACCAAAATTGATTGGCAATGCCAAACCCAAGAATCAATATCCCTAAATTGTGTGGACCCCAGAAAGTATCAATTAAAAATCGATACCCCCCTGTAAGTATCCAAAGTAGTCCTGCGCTAATAGAAAGTGGCAGGCAGTACGTTAGCACCATTTGTGTGTCAATAAATCGTGCATAGATAGCTTGGGTATTAGGTTTACAAGCTTTATAAATAATTTTGAGTGCAAGTAAGCCTCCAACTAAAAAACCTATTGCTTGTCCAATAAACCATAGGAGAGATTCATTTTTTAACTGCACCAATGCCATTGAGCAAAGCAAGCCAATAGCAGTGGTCACGAATGCTAAACCGATTGAGGAGAGTCGTAGGCCTAGCATATTCAGCAATGGAATTAATGTATTATTCCAAGTACCCAACCACAAGCTAATGCAGAGTGCTATAGAATAGGGAACAATATTGTATAAAGGATAAGGGCTGTCATTAAATGTTGAGGATAGCCATAGCAAAGCTATTAAAAATGAAAGCAAAGAAAGACTAGAAATATAAATGTTATATTTTTTTAGATAGCCTACAAGAAGTCCTAAAGAGTACCATTCGTGAGTATGCCGGTTAATGTATTGACCAACGGGATTGATTAAAAACAAACCGAAAAAACTTGTAAAAGCGGTCATTAGACCCAAGCGAGCAAACTGCTCAACAGAAAGCCAATGAGTAACTAACTTAAGCGCCAACAAACCAATTAAGGCTTGGCTAAGCCGTGCAAGTGATATCCACAGTATATTCATAGGGCTAAAATTGAGCTGCTAATTCTAGGTCATGTGCAATTTCTTCTGAAATGGTGTTTGCAAAACACTCAGAAGAAAATGAATACGCCAAATCACTTGATAAGAATGAAGCAATGTTCGTCTGGTAGTCCAAAAATTCACGCTCTGGCATATTTTTAATATACTGATAGAGCTCAGGGTAACTATTGAATTGGGTTCGATCTATGTAACAGGTTGAGGGAATAAAGCTCGCTATATCAGGAGCTCCATGATAAATAGGAACGCAGCCAGAAAAAAAACTATCAAATATTTTTTCAGTAATATACCCATTAAAGCCAGTGACGTTTTCATAGCATATACTGAATTTAGAATTCAGTAGCACAGTTGACTTGCTTTCAATGCGCCCTTTATATGCTGGAAAATATACAGCATTAAAATAGCTGCCAAGCATGCCCTGTAGCTTAGTGTAAATACGGCCTAGTTTTCCATGACGCATTGCTGGTAAGTTCCAACCAGTGCCATAGAGTCTAAAATCTAAAGGAGCATTACATTGAAACCATCTAATTGCTTTGATTCTTTCAGGGTATAGACTTCTAGCATCTGGCCTTTGTGTTGTTTTATTACCAGCTATCATACAGCATAAGTTGTTGCGATTTTTGAAACCATTTATATCAGGTAGTTGTAAGTTCTGGCTATAATTTATTTTTTTAAAATTTCTGGCATGAGTATGATTTTGCCAGCAAAAGACGATATTAAACTGATTTATAAGTTCGATTGAGCTGTTGTTCCTGTCAATCAAAGGTGTTTCCATGTTAAGTAAATAGTGTCTTGCATTTTTACTCCGGGATATTTTTCTTGCATTTATGTGAATTTCTATGAAAAATTCATATTTTTGAGGAGTGTCCCAGGTGTTTAAATCAATGCCAAATTTTAAAAGCTTTTCTTTTAACAAAAAGAAAGGGTGGTTGCAATTGTCTCTATTAAGGTGGGACGAAGGGGAAAATACATCATTATTTTCCCCGGCACCATAAAGGAGTGCTGAAATCATGAGCTAATAACACTCTTTAGATAATCAATTTTTTCATGCAAGCTGAAATGATGATTGCCAACAAAAAAGCCATTTTTATCAATGTAGTCAGCGTTTTCTAGCGAGCCGTGGATTTCATAGTTAAACCAATTGAGCACTTCATTTTTTGCAAAATTGCCGGCGACGATTGGACGTACATCAATGTTTGCAACGGATAACTTGTTCACAATGGCTTCACGAGATATTGGGGCGTTTTCTTTTAGAACTAGGGAAAATCCAAACCAACTACTATCACCGATTTCCTTTTGAATTGAAATCCAAGGATGATTGGAGAAAGCTTTTTGAAAATAATTGGCATTCTTACGACGTTCACTAATAAGTGCAGGGAGTTTTTTCACCTGCTCTTGCCCAATTGCCCCACTCATTTCAAGTGGCCTTAGATTGTAGCCTGGAAGGACAAATCTGAAAGACTCTTCAAAAGGATTGCTACTTTTTTCTCCGCAGACATGATTGAATTTCGGTAGATTCCTGGTCCAACCATGAGCTCGGAGACATAGCAGAATATGATACAACTCCTCATCATTAGTCATGATACCGCCACCTTCCATGGTAGCAATATGATGGCTAAAAAAGGTGCTAAAGGTTCCCATTAAGCCAAATGTGCCAGCCTGTTTGCCATTAATCTTGGCACCCATAGACTCACAATTATCTTCTAGTAAGATAATATTACGGTTAGCTATCATTTTTTGAATGTGCTGGAAGTCATTAGGATTTCCAAGCAAATTGACTGCCAAAATTACTTTGGTTTTATCTGTAATAGCAAGTTCTAACTGATTTAAATCGAAATTCAGACTATCTATATCGATATCTACAAATTTTAATTTGAGACCATATTGCTGCAATGGATAATAGGTTGTGCTCCAAGAAACGGCAGGTACAATTACTTCGTCACCGGCTTTTAATGGCCTCTCCTTCCTGAAAAATAAAGCACCAATCATTGCTAAATTAGCGGAAGAACCAGAGTTGACCATTACGACGTGCTTGCAGCCTACCCACTCTGCAAAATCTTTTTCAAATGCAGCAACTTCTTTGCCCATAGAGAACATGCCAGAATCAATGACTCTTTGAATAGCTGCATATTCATCTTGGTCCCAGGTGGTGCTAGCTAGTGGGTAGTGCATTTAATGACTCACTTTCAATGTACGTAGATAGTACTCATATGTTTTCATTAGACCATTGGTTAGGCTCGTTTCCGCGTGCCATCCCCATTGATTGGCTAGACCGGTATCTGTTAGTTTTCTACTCATCCCGACAGGCTTGCTGAGGTCGTGAGTGAAAGATCCTGAGTAACCGATTACTTCTGCCGCAGCCTGATAGTATTCATTCACAGAATAATCATGTCCAAGACCAATATTCATGCAGTTAGGGATCCCTGCGATGTCATCCACTGCCATTAATAGAGCTTGTGCCAAATCTTCTGCAAATAAAAATTCACGCCGTGCTTCACCAGACCCCCAAATGTCTACTTCACTTTGCTTCAAGATCTTCGCTTGATGTAATTTATGAATGATGGCAGGTATAAGATGAGACCATCTCGGGTCAAACTTATCATGTTTTCCATAAAGATTGCAGGGTATTATTGTTTTATAATTATACTCAGGATTTTCTCGACAGATATATTCGGCTAGTTTTGCGACCGTAATTTTTGCTAGAGCATAACCCTCATTGGTAGGCTCCAAACCACCAGATAGAACGTCGCTTTCCTTTAATGCTATCTGTCGATCTCGCGGGTACATGCAGGAACTGCCAATATTTATTAATTTTGAGATGCCAGAGACAGAGGCGGCTAAAAGCACATTGCGACCCATATCGAGATTATCGATTAGGAATTTGACGGGTTCTCGTATATTAGCTTGAATGCCGCCTACTTTTCCCGCTGCGTGTATGATGCAATCAGGTTTTGCTTTCTCGATATACTGTAACGTTGCAGAAAAATTGGAAAGATCTAACTCTGCATGTGAGGGCGTTATCCACTGAAATTTATCTGCAGCTGGGTGTTCCAGCAGATTTCGGCCAAGCATGCCTGAAGCGCCGGTTAAAAGTACTCTCATGCAAGACTCCTTGTCCTTATCGTTCAACGCTTACAGAAACATAGTGCCCATGCCTTTTCAGCAATGCATGCTGTTTAGCTTGCTCCAGATCATTTTGTACCATTTCAGCGCACATCTGTTGAACTGTAATCTCTGGGGTCCAACCAAGTAAGTTTTTGGCTTTACTAGGATCCCCTAAAAGGGTTTCTACTTCAGCAGGCCGAAAATAGCGGGGGTCAATTCTGACAATAATATCTCCAACTTTTAGTGCAGGAGCATCCGCACCTGAAATTTTTGTCACAACGGCATATTCATTGATCCCAGAGCCAATAAAATCTAGTTCAATTCCTAGATGTGCAGCGGACCAGATAATAAATTGACGGACACTATATTGCACGCCTGTCGCAATTACAAAATCAGCAGCTTGGCTTTGCTGCAACATTAACCATTGCATCTTAACATAGTCTTTAGCATGTCCCCAATCACGTAGAGCATCCATGTTACCCATGTACAAGCAAGACTCAAGGCCTTGGGCTATATTGGCAAGGCCCCGGGTAATTTTCCGTGTAACAAAAGTTTCCCCACGCCGCGGTGATTCATGATTGAACAAAATACCATTACATGCGTACATGCCATATGACTCCCTGTAGTTTACTGTTATCCAGTAAGCGTAGAGTTTGGCTGCTGCATAAGGACTTCTAGGATAAAAAGGTGTTGTTTCTTTTTGAGGTGTTTCTTGTACCAAACCATATAATTCTGAGGTGGAGGCTTGATAAAATCTGCACTTATTTTCAAGCTTCAAAAAACGAATTGCTTCAAGTAAACGCAAAGTGCCTAACGCATCGACATCGGCCGTATATTCAGGTGATTCAAAGCTGACCGCAACATGTGATTGTGCACCTAAATTGTATACTTCATCAGGCTGCACTTCGGCGATAATTCTTGTCAGATTTGAAGAGTCACTTAAGTCCCCATAGTGTAATTTTATTTTTGCATTTTCAGTATGGGGATCTTGAAAAATGTGATCTATGCGCTGAGTATTAAAAGATGAAGCTCTACGCTTAATGCCATGAACCTCATAGCCCTTTTCTAACAAAAACTCTGCAAGGTAAGAGCCATCTTGGCCAGTGATGCCGGTAATTAAAGCTTTTTTCATTTTCATTCCGATGCAATAGAATGGGGGTTTATCGAAGCCATGTATGAAAAGAGTGATTGAAAACGCTGGGCAAAGCTGTGCGAATTATTTGTTCGCATATACCCGTTATGAGCAATTTCATTGCGAAGCGGTTCATCCTCAAGGTACATTTGTATTTTTTCAACAAAATCATCAGGATCCGAATAAATAGCAATTTCTTTGCCAATCTCGTAATAGTGTTCAAGCCCTTCCACATAGTATGAAAGTTGAAAACTACCCGTTGAGTTAATTTCGAAATGTCGTGCTTTAAGCTGTTCTATGGTTTTGGGTGACCGAAAACGAGATACTAAAGCTCTAGGCGAAGAACACAGGTATCTGGCATCCCAATTGCTAGAGTTAGACAGATTTAAATTTATTTTACTTGTGTTGAAAATATCGATCATTCTTTCAAGTGATACCATGCCATTTGGCCAGCCTGAACCATACGCCTGTACATTGATGCCTACCTTTTTGAGACGATTAATTAGCCAAGAGCGATAAGGGTGAAAGGCTCCAACAAAAGAAACGTCTAAAATTTTATCTGAATCTTTCTTTTTATACAAATCAAGATTAGCTCCAAAAGGAAAGTGGAAGGCATGCTGCAGGCCAAGCTTTTGATATTTTCTTATGCCATAAATATCTGGAGTAGTAAACACATTAAAATGTTTTGCCCAGTAGCGGGAAAAATCTTTACGCCAAGTATCATCATGGAAAAAACAGATGGTTCGAGTATGGTTCTGCAATGACAAAATAATGTTTGGATCAAATTGATCAGTGTATAACGAAAATAAAATAATGTTTGGGCTTTGTGATTTTGCTTTTTCTAACAATAGCTGATTCATGCCAGCTTTGCCATGCTTTTGTAATAGAGACATATAGTCAAATATCTCTACATCAACTCCCATTTCTTTTAGGGATGCATAGAAGTTGTAATACTCATATGACCGCCCTCTTTTCGGATCTCCGTAGTCATATTCCATGATCGCTAAAATTATTTTCATATTGCTCATCTTGGTTGATTGTAAAACTTTCTTGCCAATTGGGAAATCTTGGAGGCGAGAATGTGTGGGCGACATAGATATGCTGAAATTAGTCTGAGAGTGATTGCCTTTAAAATGATTCGTTTGGCAAAAACCTTATTCTTGGAATTCTTGTTGCATCGCCACCAATGAAGCAAATACTTTAGCTTATAAATTTTAATGGCATGATCTTTTTTTTGGATTTTTGTGTTTTGATATACAAATCCAAGTAAGCTTGCTTGCTGCTTTATATGGATAGTTGAGCTATCATTGCTGCCATGAATACGATATTGAATCAACGGTGCGTATGACCAGATGATCTTACCTCTTTGTGCAACTTGCATTAAAAAAGAAACATCAGAGTGCTTTCCTCCGTATTCCGAATTTAAATATAGTCCTTTAATTTTTGAGGATCTATACATGTAGCCAGGAAATGGCGCAACATGGTCGATAGGACTACAGTATTGTAAAAATAATTCGCCCCCACTATTTATAATCTTTATGCCGTCTGTCTTTTGTAGGAGAATGGTTTTTGTTAATCTGCTGTTTTGTAAAATCCGCCCATTACACCCGACTGCAGCAATGTCATTGTCTGAGGTGATGATGCCCAATAATGTTTCAAGGTAGCGTGGCATCATGACGTCATCGTCGTGAAACATGACTAAGAATTCGGCGGTGCTTTCTTCAATAATGGTTTTGAAATGGGCTAATGCACTTAACGAGTTTGACCTACGGATATATATAACGTCCCCATACTGTTGCCGTATGATGCGCTCTACATCATCGGTTGTAGAGTTATCTGAAATGTATAAATTGTATTCTTGCAGGGTTTGTTTTTTGACGGAGTCAATGGCTTCGGCGATAAAATTTGGCCTATTATGGCTGAGTATATAAATATCGACTGTTTTTAAGTTTTTTGTTTTGTCAATAATATTTTCGGAACTG
The DNA here is from genome assembly GCF_024158805.1 of Chromobacterium sp. S0633. NCBI lineage: Bacteria > Pseudomonadati > Pseudomonadota > Betaproteobacteria > Neisseriales > Chromobacteriaceae > Chromobacterium > Chromobacterium sp. S0633. The sequence goes on from NZ_JAMZGH010000003.1 coordinate 102,820, forward strand.
TCAAGCGAAAATGGCTGCATATTTTATCGGGTGGATATATTGTGGACTTTTAACTGACGCTGTTATAAAAACTAGGCGTCTTGCCAAACCTCAAGTCTTAATTGATTTAATTAAATCTATGTATTTTGAAAAAAAGCCATGCTAACAAAGCATTATTTGCAATGAATAACAAGGGCTGATTGGGCTTATTTTTGATAAATATGTCGATTGGCTGTTCTTTCAATAATAGATGAAATGCTAAAGTGATTTTCTACACCAAGAGCTTGGATTTTTTTTGTTGATGGTATGTAGGTGGATTCTATTGCAGAAGAATTGGACTGCACAATAATCTTTTTGCCAGGAGATATGGTTTTAGCTACAAGCTGAGCTAAGGTTTTTATTCGAACTCTATCTTCAGATCCAACGTTGTAGGCTTCACCAGGTGTGCCTATAGCGAGTAAGTTTAGTAACCAGTTTGCCATATCATCACCATCTAAATAGCTTCTCACGGCAGTCCCATTGCCCTTGATTAAAATGGCGTCTCCAAATAACGCATCCCTTATAAAGTTACCAATTGCATATGGTCCATCTAGTGGGATATGTTCCCCTGCAAAGGCAAAACATCGAGCAATAACAGTTTCCAGGCCATGCATTTGGAGGTAAGCTGTACATAACTGCTCAGCAATTCGTTTGCCTTGGCCATAAATACTGCTAATCAATGTGGTTGGAGGTGCCCCTAGATAGTTTTCTGAGATGTGGCTTAGCTCTCTGGGTTGTGGGCCATATACCGCTCCCGAGCTTATAAAGAGAAATCTTGTGGCCTCTGCCTTTAGGCTGAAATCAAGAACGGCTTGAGTCCCTATGATAAGCTGTTTTAACCATTCATCAGGGGGGCCTTCTTTGTGAGTGTCTGCCGCCGCATGAATGATATCAGTAAATTTTAAATGGTTGTATTTGGTGAGATCGAAAAGATCGCCTTTAATAAAGCCAAGCCATTTATAACTAGCGTAACCGGGGTGGTTTTTTAAAAAAACTTCCGGAGATCGGCTTAGTATGGTGACTGTGATATTGCAGTCAGTGGTTTTTTTTGTTTTGATCAAATGATCAAGAATATGTCTGCCAACAAATCCTGTTCCTCCGGTAATAAGGATTTTCTTATTGTTTAATTGTGGAGTCATTGGGGGGGGCTTTTTAGAAAAGTAGTAATTTTTTCCTGTATAGATGTAATGTCTAAGCCTTGCTCTTGTAGCAAATAACTATAGCTACCACATAACTTTGTAAAGCAGTCCTCAACACCAACTCGTAGTATTTTTATTGGGGCATAAGTTGTAGATATCTCTGCGATCATTGACCCCAGCCCCCCTTGAGTTGAATGCTCTTCAAACGTCACAATAATATTGCTGGATTTGCAAATGGTAACTAATTGATCAACGTCTAGCGGTTTGATTTTGGGCGCGCTCCAGACGGTTGCATTTGGAAAAAATGACTCTGCAATTTTTATAGCCGTTTTTGTCATTGCTCCTGTTGCGATAAAAGATATTTCACCGGGTGTGCCATTTCGAACGGCGAAGAAGCTAGCTAGGGTACCTGATAGAGGGGCGTGGTGCACGTCACCTAAATCTGATTTTCCAATTCTTAAATAGGTCGTGGCTTTTGATCTATAAGCGTGCTCCATGCACAAAGTTAATTCATGGCGGTCTGAGGGAGAGTAAATATTTAAATTTGGAATCGCTCGAGTTGCGGCAATATCTTCTGTTGACTGATGGCTGGTTCCTAGGTGGCTGTAAACAAACCCGGCACCATCGCCAATAATAATCGCATGTAAATTATCGTGAGATAAGTCTAACTTAATTTGCTCTAAAACTCGAATTGGAACAAATGAGCTAAGCCCATAAACAACAGGGATATAACCGGCTTTAGATAGGCCTGCGGCCATGCCGATCATATTCTGCTCAGCAATGCCTGCATTAATATATTGCTGAGGGCATCTGTTTCTGAAATCATCAAAAAGTGCGTAGCCATGGTCGCCCGTTAAGAGTAAGACCCGTTTGTCACTCTCGGCTAATTGGAGCAATGAGCTAGAGAATGCATTTCTCATTAAGCACCATCCTCTATCTCGGATATGGCTTTTTTGTAAGTGTTTTCATCTAGGCGTGTATAGTGCCAAATATTATTGTTTTCCATAAATGAAACCCCTTTCCCTTTTGTTGTTTTTGCAATAATTGCTTTTGGTGTGGGCGATGTACTCATCCATAGTTTTTCAATCGTGTCATGAATGGCGGACTCGTCATGGCCATCGATCGTGATGGTTTCAAAGCCAAAGCTGGAAAATTTATTTTCTAAGTTTCCTAGATTCAAAACTTCATCAGTAGATCCCATCGCTTGAAATTTATTTTCATCAACAATGACCATGAAATTATCTAATTTATGATGGGCTGCGAATAAGGCACCTTCCCAGATCGGTCCCTCATTTAGCTCGCCATCTCCAACGATAACATAAACTTTCTGTGAACTATTTTTGAGGCTAGAGGCTAAAGCCAAACCTACTCCTATGGAAAAACCATGGCCTAATGAGCCTGACGTAACTTCTAAACCTGGAACGCTAGAGTCAGAAAGTCCTTTTAATCTGCTCCCATCAGCAAAGTAATTTTTGAGATCGTTACTATTGATCCAGCCTTTCTCGTAGATGCAGGCATATTGGGCCATTACGCCATGCCCTTTGCTGAGTACTAAATAGTCTCTGTTGAGGGAGGCTGGATCATTGTCTGGGTAGCGAAGGCAGTTTCGATAAAGTACTGCGAGAACTTCAATAATTGAAAAGGCGCAGCCGATATGCACTGTATTACCGGCGTAGGCCATATCCAGTACCCGCTTGCGGAGTACTTTTGAATTAAAGTTGCTAGATATTTTATCGTTCATTTTATTTCTTCAAAAATTAATTCCGAAAAATTCTTCTAACTTCTCCACGACGAAATCAAGGTGTTTGATGCTTAGACCAGGGTATACCCCAAGCCAAAAAGTTTGATTCATGACAATGTCGGTATTTGTCAAGTCACCACTGATACGATAGTTTTTGCCTATCATATAGGGTTGGCGTGTCAAATTGCCCGCAAATAATAACCGTGTTCCAATTTTCTGTTGATCTAGGTAATTGAGAAGATCAACTCGTTTGAAGCCTGTATTTTCTTTCAGAATAACTGGAAAGCCGAACCAAGAAGGGTCCGAGTTGGGGGTGGCTTCGGGCAAGTGGAGAAATTCTAGGCAATTTTGTAGACGATCTTTCAGGTAAGAAAAATTTCGCCTTCTAGCGGCGATGAAGTCGTCAAGTTTATCCATCTGTGCAAGTGCGCAAGCGGCCTGCATATCAGAAATCTTGAGGTTGTAACCTAGGTGACTATATGTATATTTGTGATCGTAGCCATATGGAAGGCTACCTTGTTGACAGCAGAAGCGTTGTCCACATGTGTTGTCTTTTCCTGGCTTGCAATAGCAATCTCGGCCCCAATCTCGGAAGGATTCGGCTATTAGTTTGAGTTCCGCATCGTTTGTAAAAACAGCGCCACCTTCTCCCATTGTTATATGATGAGCAGGGTAGAAGCTTAGCGTGGCGATATCTCCAAATGTGCCAACCATTTGACCATTGTATGTGGCGCCAAGCGCATCACAACAATCCTCTACCAGCCAGAGGCCATATTTTTTGCAGATGCCAGTTACCGCTTCTAGATTGAATGGGTTTCCCAAAGAGTGTGCAAGCATAATGGCTTTAGTCTTTGGACTAATGGCGGCTTCGATTTTACTTGCATCGATATTATGACTTGCAAGATCGACATCTACAAAGACAGGAACCGCGCCAAATTGTAGTATTGGATTGACTGTGGTTGGAAAACCTGCTGCAACGCCAATTACCTCATCACCAGGTCTGATTGCTCGTTCCCCTAACCTTGGAGAAGTCAGGGTGGAGAAAGCTACCAAGTTGGCGGATGAACCGGAATTGACGGTGATTAGGTACTTAACACCTAGGTAGTCAGCCAAGCGTTGCTCAAATTGGTCATTAAAGCGACCAGTCGTGAGCCATCCATCAAGGCTGGCGTCTACCATGTTTTTCAGCTCGCTGGCATCTATGACTTTTCCAGAAACCGGGACACTGCTTATGCCGGGTTGGAAGGGCTTGGGAGCATGTACAATGTCTGCGTACTGTTGAACTAGTTCGGCAATCTGTGCGCGCAAATTTTCAGGGGTAGCTGCTTGAGTCATGGTGACTATTCTTTCAATGCTTCAATGTATTGGGTGATCTGTTGTTGGCAGAGGTTGTGTGCGTTCACTCCATTCAGCCACTCGCTATGCCAATGGATTATTTTCTGAAGGGCTTGTGTCAAATCCCAGCGGGGGCGCCAGCCTAGTTTTGCTTTGGCCTTTGCAATATCAAGCTTTAGATAATTGGCTTCGTGGGGGTGATGTCCTAAATTATGTTCCCAGCGTGCTTTTCTGCCCCATTCTTGCACCATTTTCTCGACAATCCATTGTACAGGCTGGGCTCCATCATCATCTGGGCCAAAGTTCCACCCTTCTGCGTAGCTTTGGCCCTCATCATACAGATGCTGAGCAAGGGTGAGGTAGCCAGCTAGTGGTTCTAGCACATGCTGCCACGGGCGGGTGGCATGTGGGTTGCGAATTATAACAGGACGATCATTTTCAAAAGCTTGCAGTGTATCGGGTATGAGCCGGTCACTGGACCAATCCCCCCCTCCGATGACATTGCCGGCGCGGACTGAGGCCAGTGCGGTAGATGTCTGTTGAAAATAGGAGAGTCGATAGGCACTTGTTGCCAACTCAGCACAAGCTTTACTGCTGCTGTAAGGGTCATGGCCCCCCATCGGTTCAGATTCGCGGTATCCCCAAAGCCATTCTTTGTTTTCGTAGCATTTATCGGTGGTTACATTGATGATGGCCTTGATGCCCGCTAATTGACGTGCTGCCTCAAGAACATGAATGGTGCCCATTACGTTTGTAGAGTAGGTTGTAACTGGGTCTGAGTAGGAGAGGCGAACGAGCGGTTGTGCCGCCATGTGGATGACGATTTCTGGCTGGGCGGCTTGCATCGCCTCAAGCACGGCTTGATAGTCCCGGACATCACCAAGAACGCTTACCATGTTGGCGGCGACTTGGGCTTCGCTAAACAGGTTGGGAGTTGTCGCCGGGGCTAGGGCGAAGCCATATACCTTGGCCCCCATCATTTGCAGCCATAGGCTGAGCCAAGAACCCTTGAAACCAGTGTGGCCTGTTAAGAAAACTTTCTTCCCATGCCAAAAATCGGTATTAACTGTCATTTTACCAGCTCTTCCATGGAGCGTTGCCAGAATTCCAAAGGCTTTCTAGATAGTGCTTGTCTCGTAAAGTGTCCATCGGCTGCCAGAAACCATTATGAGTATAAGCCATGAGCTCCCCGTCTTGCGCCAGCTGCATCAATGGCTCCTGCTCCCATATGGTACTGTCATCCTTGAGGTAGCTAAGTACCTTTGGCGAGAGCACAAAGAAGCCGCCATTGATCATGGCGCCATCTCCTTTAGGCTTTTCCATAAAACTCTGGACCTGTCCTTCTTTAATATCCAGTGCTCCAAAGCGGCCTGGAGGATAGGTGGCTGTCAGCGTAGCGGCTTTGCCATGGCTTTTATGGAAGGCGATAACGGATTCAAGATTGACATCGCTGACTCCATCACCGTAGGTGAGGCAGAAAGTTTCGTCTTTTTCAACATAATTAGCAATGCGCTTTAGCCGTCCGCCGGTCATTGAGCTATCGCCAGTGTCAACTAATGTTACGGTCCAAGGCTCGGCCCGTTTGCTATGTACTTCCATCTTATTGCTTCGCATGTCGAATGTCACATCCGACATGTGTAGGAAGTAATTGGCAAAATATTCTTTTATTAAATAGCCCTTGTAGCCGCAGCAAATAATAAAGTCATTAATCCCATGCTGAGAGTACATTTTCATTATATGCCAAAGAATGGGCTTGCCGCCCACCTCTACCATCGGCTTAGGCTTGATTGTGGTTTCTTCGCTAATTCTAGTCCCAAGCCCGCCTGCAAGAATAACTGCTTTCACTATGTTTCCTTTGCATTACTCTGTTGTGGCTGAGCAAACAAATGCATCAGCCATAAAATTGTGCTTTTCTAAGCCGGATGACAATAAAAGCTTTTCTGCGGCGTGAATCATTGCCTCAGAGCCACATGCGTATAATTGTGTTGTTTTCAAATTGGGGGAGGATAAAAGATATACGTCCTGAATGTGGCCTTTTGCCCCATCCCAATTAGGATTGTTTTTCGAAAGAACTGGGGTGTATTTGATATTGAGAGGCAGCTCTTTGGGGTTCCAATAAAAATCAGAAACGTCCCTGTTTCCCCAGTATAGTGATACTGATCTGGGTTTTTCTATACCTGTTCTAGTTGCAAGATCTTCTAGCATGGACTTAATAGGGGCAATGCCTGTCCCTGTGGCAAAGAAGACCAAGTCCATATCTATATATTCTCGTAAAAAGAAAGTGCCGAGAGGGCCGTTTATCCTTATTAGATCGTTCTCGGACGCTAGATTAAACCAGTATTGACTCATTTCGCCATCGGGGAAGTTTTTAATATGTAACTCAATGAGTTTGCTGGTTTTGAATGTGTTCGCTATTGAATAGCTTCTCTTGACGCCTTGATTATTGGTGATGTCTATGTATTGACCCGGAAGGTACTCAAAACTGGCCGTTGGAGGTAGTCTAAGCAAAACTTGTGCAATGTCAGTCGTAAGTTTTTTTATGGTTTGAATGCGGCTCGGAAGTGTTTTCTTTGTGGGAAGTTTGACATGAAGATCTTCTATGTCGAGCTCAATGGTCTCAAGCGGTGTGCGAATGCAAGTGAGAACCCAACCGTCATCTTTCTCTTGTTGCGTTAAGCCAGATTCGTCGTGGAGGGCGAAAGTTTCTCCGCTGATGACTTTTCCTTTGCAAGTGCTGCAGCGGCCTGTTTTGCAACTGTGTGGCAGAAAAATATCTGCCTGAAGAGCAGCATCAAGTATGCTGACCCCTGATGGGGCAGTAAAACATTTGGTATTTTTAAGTTTGATTTCAAACATTTTGTTTTTGCACTGAAAATTTTAATTTTCGATTGGCCATGATTGTTTAATTTCTCAATATGCTTTTTGCTAAAGATAGCTTGTGTTGACGCTTCAATTTTACACCTTTGTGAGTGGCTAGGGTATTAATGCCGGAACGATGTCTTGTGTGGGCTTCTTGTGCTGTAGTTGTAGGGTTGCAATAGTCGTGGACTCCTGGGGCTGTAGCGTTTTGGCCTTTGCTAGGTGCTCATCGGATGGGTAACGCTAACAGGGAACCTGTCATCTGTGCAATGTACAGGCGCTGTAGTCTTGGCTCTGCCAGGATCAGATGTCTTGCCGTGAGCATGGTCGGGCCAGCTGGTTATGGTCTGGATGCAATATCCTTTTGGCATGGATGGGCTCGACGACCCTAAAGTTTGAAGCCCCAGATTCGACAAATATGCTTTTGTCATCAAACTAGTCATTCTATGAGATTAAAACATGAAGGGTGGCTTTGTCAGACGCAATATGTGGAGAGGTGCTCATGGAGAGCTTTCAAGCGACTTTTGGAATATATCAAAGTGTGGAGGCGGGGAGCAAAGGCCGTGCTTGCCATGATGGGCGATTGCCTCAATCAAGGCTAGAATTCGGCACAAAATTTGGGGATGTGTCCACAAGGATCAAACGAACAAAAAATGTCATGATTGAGTCTCGGGCATGCTCTGGCCTAGAGTGGCTGCCATTATAGCTAGTGTTCACTAGTATTCAAGGAGGCAAGCAGCTTAATCATTGCTTATGGATAAGAGTGTTGAACTGGTAATGCTGGGTGGGATTGTGATGGGCAATCGTTGCTGTAGGTGGGGCCACACAGATTGTACTTCAATTCTTCGGGAGGTCATCGGCTACTTCGAGAGCTAAGTTTCCGGGCTCCATATGAGGGGGCGTTTCACGAGCTCAGGACTCTGCGGAAGGTGTCTGCCTACTCTTCCTGTCCTGGGCTATGGAAGAGGTGGGTTTGGGTTGGATTTGTGCGAAAATGCCCTGAAGTGTGTGGTGTTGCAGTTGGGCCTATTTATGTGTCTGCTTGCTTGAGCGGTCACGCCAACCCGCTCATTCTTGGATTCGTCCCATTTGTGTAGATGGTGCAAATCAGTAGCCGTTAGGATTTTGCTCCTGCCAGCGCCAGCTGTCTTTGCACATAGCGTCCAGTCCTTTTTCTGCTTTCCAGTTCAATAAGCGCTGGGCTTCGGTTGGATCTGCCCAGCAAGCAGCGATGTCGCCGGGGCGGCGAGAGACTATTTCATAAGGGATGGGACGACAACTGTGCGTTTCGAAGGCTTGCACCATTTCCAGTACGGAATAGCCGTGCCCAGTTCCAAGGTTGACGGTGATTAGGCCGCCTTTGGTCCGAAGTGTGTCCAGCGCTTTGAGGTGGCCATTTGCGAGATCTTCAATGTGGATATAGTCACGGACCCCAGTGCCATCTTGGGTGGGATAGTCGTTTCCGAAAATTTGTAGGGTCTTGCGCTTGCCAACAGCAACCTGGCTGATGTACGGCATTAAGTTGTTAGGGGGACCATTCGGATCTTCGCCAATTTGCCCGCTTTCATGGGCACCGACTGGATTGAAGTAGCGGAGTAGCCCAATATTCCAATTTGGCTCTGCTTTACTCAGATCACGAAGTATGTCCTCAATCATTAGCTTGCTGCGGCCATAGGGGTTGGTGGTGGACAAGGGGAAGTCTTCACGGATTGGTACCGTGGCGGGATTGCCGTAGACTGTGGCTGATGAGCTGAAAACGAGAGTGTGGACTTGGTGCTGTTGCATGGCATGCAATAGCTGGAGTGTGCCATTAACATTGTTGTCATAATACTCAATTGGCTTTTCAGTGGATTCGCCAACGGCTTTGAGACCCGCAAAGTGTACAACGGCTTCGATTGAGTGAGTAAAAGCGGTCGACAGCGCTGCTGTGTCGCGAACGTCCCCTTGGATGAAGGTAAGTGATTTGCCGGTTAGGGCTTGTACCCGTTTGAGAGACTCGACCTTGCTGTTGCATAGGTTGTCTAGCACGACAACTTGATTGCCGGCTTCGAGCAGTTGCAAGCATGTGTGGGAGCCTATGTAGCCTGCGCCGCCGGTAACTAAAATAGTCATTTTAAATTAAAACCTAAAATCAATTGCATGCTTTGCAAGGTGGAGGGATGCGAAACGTCTAGTCGATCATTGTTGCATGAAAACGGTAGCTTGAGAATGGTGAGCCGCTTACAATGATAAGCTCAATTTTGGTACTGTTGGGGTGATGCTAAGTGGTGTCATCTCCACGTTTTAAAGAGGCGTGTAATGCTGCAAATCTTATTGTTGGCTACGTTTTTGTCGCTAGTAGTAGGGATGTGCTTGATCCATTTCGCCCACCTGCATGAGAGTTTCTCGGCTGATCATGATTTGGGGGGAGTGCAGAAATTTCATGCTAGGCCAGTTCCACGCATTGGTGGGGTACCGATAGCGCTAGGCTTGACTGCCGGAAGCTGTTTGTTGGCTTGGCTTCTAGGTGATGTACAGGTGTTACTAGTGCTGCTGGTCGCCTTGCCTGCATTTGTGGCTGGTCTCCTTGAGGATATCACTAAGCGAGTGGGGCCAATGCCTCGTTTACTGGCCACGTTCGTTTCGGCGGGGCTAGGGTATTTTTTGTTAAGGGCAGGGCTCCAGAGGCTGGACATCCCTTGGCTGGATAGTCTTTTGGTGCACTTCTGGGTGCTTTCGTTGTTGCTTACTGTTGTTGCTGTTGGTGGTGTTGCGCATGCTGTTAACATTATTGATGGCTACAATGGTCTCTCCGGTATGGTGTCTATTTTTATTTTCTTGGCCATAGCCTATGTGTCTTTCAAGGTGCAGGATGCAATGTTGATGGGGATTTGTTTTGCGATGGTTGGCGCAATTGCGGGATTTCTGTTTTGGAACTTTCCCCGTGGGCTGATCTTTGCCGGAGATGGTGGGGCCTATTTGGTGGGGTTCATGATTGCGGAGGTGGCGGTCTTGTTGGTGGCAAGGCATCAACAGGTGTCTCCTTGGTTTCCCTTGTTGTGTGTTATCTATCCTGTGTTTGAAACCTTGTACTCCATATACAGGAAGAAGTTCTTGCGCGGGATGTCGCCAGGAATGCCGGATGGGCTGCATTTGCATATGCTGATATATAAACGGCTGGTGCGGTGGATGGTAGGTTCTCGGGATGCGGTTCATCTGACCCAGCGCAATAGTTTGACCTCCCCATATCTGTGGGCGCTATCGTCGTTCTCAGTGGTGCCTGCAATGCTTTTCTGGAGCAACACCCCTGTACTGATTGGCTTTGTGTTGGTCTTCATCGCTAGTTACATCTATCTGTATCGTATGATTGTCCGTTTCCGCACTCCTCGCTGGATGTTGCTGCGTAAGTCGACTCGTCTCTGACGCTATCTTGGGCCTGCCGAAAATTGCTACGGCAGGCTCTTGAAAACCCTCCCGCTCGTCCCTATCATTAGCACTCGCAGCAGGTGAGTGCTAACGCTCGCCTCAACTCAAACAGGTTTCAACTCTCAACAGCCACTGTAACAGGAGAGATCCATGGCAATTCGTCCTTTGCACGACCGTGTTGTTATCAAGCGCCTCGAGGCTGAAGAAAAAACCGCTTCCGGCATCGTTCTGCCGGGCGCAGCCGCAGAGAAGCCGGACATGGGCCAGGTGCTGGCCGTAGGCAACGGCAAGATCTTGGAAAACGGCGAGCGTCGTGCGCTGGAGCTGAAGGTTGGCGACAAAGTCATCTTCGGCAAGTACTCCGGTCAGACCGTCAAGGTTGACGGCGATGAAGTCCTCGTGATGCGCGAGGAAGATGTAATGGGCATCGTTGAGTAATCCGACCCACATCTGAACTTCCCCAACTCAGAATTCTGGAGATTTAAAGAATGGCTGCTAAAGACGTAAAGTTTGGTGATTCCGCTCGCGCCAAGATGGTAACCGGCGTCAACATTCTGGCTGATGCCGTTAAAGTGACCCTGGGCCCGAAAGGCCGCAACGTGGTGCTGGACCGCTCCTTCGGCGCGCCGACCATCACCAAGGACGGCGTATCCGTCGCCAAGGAAATCGAACTGAAGGACAAGTTCGAGAACATGGGCGCGCAGATGGTGAAAGAAGTCGCTTCCAAGACTTCCGACGTGGCTGGCGACGGCACCACCACCGCCACCGTGCTGGCTCAAGCCATCGTGTTGGAAGGCATGAAGTACGTTGCCGCCGGGATGAACCCGATGGACCTGAAGCGCGGCATCGACAAGGCCGTTGCCTCGCTGGTGGGTGAGATCGCCAAGATCGCCAAGCCGTGCGCCACCACCAAGGAAATCGCTCAGGTTGGCTCCATCTCCGCCAACTCCGATTCCGACATCGGCGACATCATCGCCAATGCCATGGAAAAAGTGGGCAAGGAAGGCGTGATCACCGTTGAAGACGGCAAGAGCCTGAACAACGAACTGGACGTGGTGGAAGGCATGCAGTTCGACCGCGGCTACCTGTCCCCGTACTTCATCAACAACCAGGACAAGCAGATTGCCGCTCTGGACAATCCCTTCATCCTGCTGTTCGACAAGAAAATCTCCAATATCCGCGACCTGCTCCCGGTTCTGGAGCAAGTGGCCAAGTCCGGCCGCCCGCTGCTGATCATCGCAGAAGACGTGGAAGGCGAAGCGCTGGCCACTCTGGTGGTCAACACCATCCGCGGCATCCTGAAAGTGGTGGCCGTTAAAGCCCCGGGCTTTGGCGATCGTCGCAAAGCCATGTTGCAGGATATCGCCTTCCTGACCGGCGGCACCGTGATTGCCGAAGAAGTGGGCCTGACCCTGGAAAAAGCTTCGTTGGAAATGCTGGGCCAAGCCAAGCGCGTTGAAGTGGGCAAGGAAAACACCACCATCATCGACGGCGCCGGCCAAGCGGCCGAGATCCAGTCGCGCGTGGGCGAGATCCGCAAGCAGATGGAAGAAGCCACTTCCGATTACGATCGCGAGAAACTGCAAGAGCGCGTGGCCAAGCTGGCCGGCGGCGTTGCGGTGATCAAGGTTGGCGCTGCCACCGAAGTGGAAATGAAAGAGAAAAAGGCTCGCGTTGAAGACGCCTTGCACGCTACTCGCGCCGCTGTGGAAGAAGGCGTTGTGGCTGGCGGCGGCGTTGCTCTGCTGCGCGCCCGCTCCACTCTGGACAGCCTGAAAACCGACAATGCCGATCAAGACGCCGGTGTTAAGATCGTGTTGAAGGCCATCGAAGCGCCGCTGCGCCAGATCGTCAAGAACGCCGGCGAAGAGCCGTCGGTCGTGGTGAACAAGGTGCTGGAAGGCAAGGGCAACTTCGGTTACAACGCGGCTAGCGGCGAGTACGGCGATATGCTGGAAATGGGCGTGCTGGATCCGGCCAAGGTAACCCGCTCCGCTCTGCAGCACGCGGCTTCGGTTGCTGGCCTGATGCTGACCACCGACTGCATGATCGCTGAACTGCCGGAAGACAAGCCGGCGGCCGGCATGCCGGATATGGGCGGCATGGGCGGCATGGGCGGCATGATGTAAGCCAACGCCTCCTTAGGCTTTGAAAAACCCCGCTACGGCGGGGTTTTTCTTTTGCGGGCTTAAAATGCGTTGGCTTCTGGCAAAATAAGGCCGGGGCATATATTAAGTTAAGGAGTGCGTGATGGAATTGAAGGCCTTGCTGAGCAGTCTGGACACGATTTTGGAGCCTTGGCGCTTCAAAGACTATGCGCCTAACGGCTTGCAGGTGGAAGGACGGCAGGCGGTGCGCAAGCTGGTGACCGGCGTCACCGCTTCGCAAGCCTTGATCGATGCCGCGGCGTCGCGCGGAGCGGACGCCGTGCTGGTGCACCACGGTTATTTCTGGAAGGGCGAAGACGCCCGGATTTGCGGAATGAAGCGCCAGCGGGTCAAGACGCTGCTGGAGCATGATCTTAACTTGCTGGCTTACCACCTGCCTTTGGACGCGCATCTGGAGCTGGGCAATAACGCGATGTTGGGCAAGGTGCTGGATTTGGAGGCCCAGGGGCAGGGCGGTGAACAGGGTTTGCTGTGGCATGGGGCGTGGCGGCGAGGCGGCAGTGCGAGTGATTTCCGTGAACACGTTTCCGCTCGTCTGGGGCGCGAGGCTTTGTTGTTGGGCAGGGCGGACAAACCGATTTCGCGCATAGCCTGGTGCACCGGCGGCGCGCAGAGTTTTTTCGCCGAAGCCATCAATCTGGGCGTGGACGCCTTCATCACCGGCGAAGCGTCCGAGCAAAATCATCATATGGCAATGGAGTGTGATGTGGCTTTCATCGCTGCGGGGCATCACGCCACGGAGCGTTTTGGCATCAAGGCTTTGGGCGAGCGCCTGGCTCAGCTTCATGGCATAAGTGTTGAATTTGTAGACATTTCCAACCCGGTTTAGGCGGCTAGGCAGGGCTTCGGCCAATTTATTTGCATAGAAGCTTCAAGTCCCTACTCGGAATCGGGTAAAATCAGGCAGTTTTGGGCTCGGTTTCCACGTTTGAGGATGACTGTAATGAGTGAACAACAAGTCGATGCGGGGCGCCGTCGCTTTCTGACGGTTGCAACCAGCGCTGTTGGTGGTGTGGCGGCGGCCGGAGTGGCGACGCCGTTTCTGATGAGTTTCTTCCCGTCCGAGAGGGCGAAGGCCGCCGGCGCTCCCGTCGAGGTGGATATCGGCAAGATCGAGCCGGGCCAGAAGATCAACGTCGAGTGGCGCGGCAAGCCGGTATGGGTGCTGAACCGCACGCCGGAGCAATTGAAAAACCTGCCGAAGCTGGATGAGAAGCTGGTGGATCCCAAGTCCGAAATGGATCAGCAGCCGACGTATTGCCAGAACGAGCACCGTTCGATCAAGCCTGAGCTGCTGATCGCCGTCGGCATCTGCACGCATTTGGGCTGTTCGCCGACCCACCGTCCGGACATCGCGCCCGCCGATCTGGGCCCGGACTGGGTGGGAGGCTTCTATTGCCCCTGTCATGGTTCCAAGTTCGACTTGGCCGCGCGCGTCTACAAAGGCGTGCCGGCTCCGAAGAACCTGGAAATTCCGCCGCACAAATATCTGTCCGATACCCGCCTGCTGATTGGCGAAGACAAATAAGCTGAGGGGGCTACATGACTAAAGGACAAAAGCTGCTCAACTGGGTGGACGAACGTTTTCCGTTATCGTCGATGCTCAAAGAGCACGTCACCGAGTATTACGCGCCGAAGAACTTCAACTTCTGGTACTTCTTCGGTTCGCTGGCCATGCTGGTGCTGGTGATCCAGATTGTTACCGGCATCTTCCTGACCATGAACTACAAGCCGGACGGCACCTTGAATGGCGCCGGCATTCCGGTCGCCTTCGCCTCGGTCGAATACATCATGCGCGATGTGGCCGGCGGCTGGATCATCCGCTACATGCACTCCACCGGCGCCTCGATGTTCTTCGTGGTGGTCTATCTGCACATGTTCCGCGGCCTGATCTACGGTTCCTACAAGCAACCGCGCGAACTGGTGTGGGTGTTCGGCACGCTGATCTTCCTGTGCCTGATGGCGGAAGCCTTCATGGGTTATCTGCTGCCTTGGGGCCAGATGTCGTTCTGGGGCGCGCAGGTGATCGTCAACCTGTTCGGCTCCATCCCGGTGATCGGTCCGGACCTGTCGGTGTGGATCCGCGGCGACTACGTGGTGTCCGACGCCACGCTGAACCGCTTCTTCGCGCTGCACGTGATCGCGGTGCCGCTGGTGCTGCTGGCGCTGGTGGTGGCTCACCTGATCGCCTTGCACGAAGTGGGCTCCAACAACCCGGACGGCGTTGAGATCAAGAAGCTGAAGGACGACAAGGGTATCCCCCTGGATGGCATTCCCTTCCACCCGTATTACACCGTCAAGGATGTGCTGGGCGTGGTGGTGTTCCTGATCGTGTTCTCGGCCATTGTCTTCTTCATGCCGGAAATGGGCGGTTACTTCCTGGAGAAGCCCAACTTCGACCAGGCCGACCCGCTGAAGACCCCGCCGCATATCGCGCCGGTATGGTACTTCACGCCGTTCTACGCCATCTTGCGCGCCATCCCGTCCTTCCTGGGCACCCAGGTGTGGGGCGTGATCGCGATGGGCGCGGCGGTGGTGCTGATCGCCTTCCTGCCGTGGCTGGATCGCTCGCCGGTGAAATCCATCCGCTACCGTGGCCCCAAGTTCAAGTTCATGCTGGTCCTGTTCATCGTGTCCTTCATTGGTCTTGGCATTCTGGGCGCTTTGCCGTCCACCAATGCCCGCACCGTGATCGCGCAGGTGCTCTCGTTCGTCTACTTCGTCTTCTTCCTGGGCATGCCGTTCTATACCAAGAACGATGTAGGCAGCATCCCGGTGCCGACGCGGGTGACGGATACCAACGCCAAGCGTCAGATCCGGTTTGCGGTGCTGGTGGTGGTGACCGTGGTGGCCGCCGCCGTATTCGCCATGAACGTGTAAAAAGGGGAGAGGACTCATGAAAAGCAAAATCCGCCACCTGATCGCGGCCATGGCGCTGGCGCTGCCGTTCAGCGCTACGGCCCTGGCTTCCGGCGAAGGCCCCAAGCTGCCCAAGGCGCCGATCAATATTCAAGATACGGAAAGCCTGCAACGCGGCGCGCAGATCTTCACCAACTACTGCTTGTCCTGCCATTCGGCCAGCGCGATGCGTTACAACCGCCTGACCGATATCGGCCTGACCGAAGAGCAGATCAAGGCGAATCTGTTGCCGGTGGGCGCCAAAATCGGCGACCCGATGAATATCGCGATGAACAAGAAGGACGCTCAAGCCTGGTTCGGCGCCACGCCGCCGGACTTGTCGCTGATCGCGCGCTCCCGCGGCGCAGATTACCTGTATGGTTATCTGCGTGGTTTCTACCGGGACCCGAGCCGGCCGACTGGCTGGAACAACGCGGTGTTCGACAAGGTGGGCATGCCGCACATCTTCTGGGAATGGCAAGGCGAGCAGGTGCTGAAGACCGAGAAGAACGCGGAAGGCCACGAAGAGCACAAGCTGGAACTGATCAAGGCCGGCACCCTGACCAAGCTGGAGAACGGCAAAGCCAATACCGTGGAGTTCGACAAGCGGATGGCGGACCTGACCAACTTCCTGGTCTATGTGGGCGAACCTGCTCAGGTGAAGCGTCAGCAGATCGGTTATGTCGTGTTGATGTTCCTGTCGCTGTTGCTGTTGCCGCTGGCGTATTTCCTGAAGAAAGAGTACTGGCGCGACGTGCATTAAGCCCGGTTGCTTGATTTGATCAAGGCGGAGAAATCCGCCTTTTTTCTTTTTAATCATTGGCTTATGATGCGGTGCTGGAAATTGGTGGACGGAAAGTGCTAGAATGCCCAGCTGAATCAACCCATTGTTAGTTAAGGATTTCCTCCTGCCATGATGACTCTTTACTCCGGAATTACCTGCCCGTTCAGCCAGCGTTGCCGCATCGTGCTTTTTGAAAAGGGAATGGATTTCGAAATCATTGATGTGGACATCCATAACAAGCCGGAAGATCTGGCGGTGATGAACCCCTACAATGAGGTGCCGGTATTGGTCGAGCGCGATTTGATCCTGCACGAATCCAATATCATCAACGAGTACATCGACGAGCGTTTCCCGCATCCGCAGCTGATGCCGGCTGACCCGGTAATGCGCGCGCGCGCCCGTCTGTTCCTCTACCGGTTTGAAAACGAGCTCTTCATCCATGTGAAGGCGCTGGAAGCCGGCGCCACCGGCAAGGAAGCGAACAAGGCTCGCGAAGCCATTCGCGACGGCCTGACCACGATCGCGCCGATTTTCGCCAAGCAGAAGTTCATGTTGGGCGACGATTTCTCTATGATCGACGTGGCGATCGCGCCCTTGATGTGGCGTCTGGAGCATTACAATATCGATCTGGGCAAAAACTCCGCGCCTATCCTCAAGTACGCCGAGCGTATTTTCCAGCGCCAGTCCTTCATCGACTCGCTGACGCCGTCCGAAAAGGCCATGCGCAAATAAGGATTGCCAATGAGCTCCAGCACCAAGCCCTACATGATCCGAGCGCTGCACGAGTGGTGCGGCGACAACGGCTTCACGCCCTATGTGGTGGTATGGGTCAACGAGCGTGCCGATGTGCCGCGCGAGTACGTGAAAAACAACGAGATCGTGCTGAATATCGGTCTGTCGGCCACCAAGAATCTGCGTATCGACAATGACTGGTTGTCGTTTTCCGCCCGCTTCGGCGGCGTGTCCCGCGACATCTGGGTGCCGATAGGCAATGTGATGTCGATTTTTGCCCGGGAAACCGGCGAAGGCATGGGATTCGAGGTGGAGCTGGGCGAGGCGGAAGCGCCCGCGCCGACGCTGAAACCGGTGACGGCCGACGAGGAGGCCAAGCCGGCGGAAGCGCCGTCCGAGCCGGATGCGCCGGCCAAGCCGACGGGCCGCCCCAGCCTGCGCATCGTTAAATAGCGGTTTCAACT
The DNA here is from genome assembly GCF_024158805.1 of Chromobacterium sp. S0633. NCBI lineage: Bacteria > Pseudomonadati > Pseudomonadota > Betaproteobacteria > Neisseriales > Chromobacteriaceae > Chromobacterium > Chromobacterium sp. S0633. The sequence goes on from NZ_JAMZGH010000003.1 coordinate 120,363, forward strand.
CCGCAAGCGAAAGCCGGTCCGTCAGGGCCGGCTTTTTCATGGGCGGCTTTCCCAAAAAAAAGGGCGCCAGCGGCGCCCCAAGTCCCTTACCACAACAAGAAAATCCGGATTTATTCGACGCGCTCCCCGTGCAGGATCACGTCCAGCCCTTCGCGCTCTTCGTCTTCCGCGACGCGCAGTCCGATCGCGATATCGATCAGCTTCAGCAAGATGAAGGTGACGACGGCGCAATAAGCCGCGGTGACGCCGACGCCGAGCGCTTGCGCGGCCAGGCTGCCTTCCGCGCCGCCGATTTCCTTGACGGCGAAGACGCCGGTAAGCAGCGCGCCCAGGATGCCGCCGATGCCATGCACGCCGAAGGCGTCCAGGGAGTCGTCATAACCCAGCATGTGCTTGAGCCCGGTGGCGCCCCAGAAGCACACCACGCCGGCCGCCAGGCCGATGATCAGCGCGCCCTTGACGTCCACGAAGCCGGCGGCGGGCGTGATGGCGACCAAGCCGGCGACCGCGCCCGAGGCAATGCCCAGCACCGAAGGCTTTTTCTTGGTGAGCCATTCGGCGAACATCCAGGCTAGCGCGGCGGCGGCGGTGGCGAGCTGAGTGGTGACCATCGCCATGCCGGCGCGGCCGTCCGCCGCGGCGGCGGAGCCGGCGTTGAAGCCGAACCAGCCCACCCACAACATGGACGCGCCCACCAGGGTCAGCACCAGGTTATGCGGCGGCATCGCCTCCTTGCCGAAGCCGACGCGCTTGCCCAGCACCAAGGCGGTCACCAGGCCGGCGATACCGGCGTTGATGTGCACCACGGTGCCGCCGGCGAAGTCCAGCACGCCCTTGTCCGCCATCCAGCCGCCCGGCGCCCAGACCCAGTGAGCCACCGGCGCGTAGACCAGCAAGGACCACAGGGCCATGAAGACCAGCATGGCGGAAAACTTCATCCGCTCGGCGAAGGCCCCGGTGATCAGCGCCGGAGTGATGATGGCGAAGGTCATCTGGAAGGTCATGAACACTGATTCAGGAATGGTGCCGGCCAGCGGGTGCACGGCCAGTTTGCCGGCCTCTTTCAGGTAAACCATGCCGTCCAGCATCACGCGGCTCAAATCGCCCAGATAGGGGCTGCCGACGGTGAAGGCCAGGCTGTAGCCGATGACCGCCCACAGCACCGTGATCAGCGCGGTGATGGCGAAGCTTTGCATCAGCGTCGCCAGCACGTTCTTTTTGCGCACCATGCCGCCATAGAACAGCGCCAGGCCGGGAATGGTCATGAACAGCACCAGGGCGGTGGAGATCAGCATCCAGGCGGTGTCGCCGGCGCTGATGCTCTTGGCGTCGGCAATCGCCGGACCCGCCGGCGCGGCGGCCAAGGCCAGCGGAGCCGCCAGGCTCAAGCCGGCGAGCTGAATGGTTGCGAGCAGTTTTTTCATTGTCGTTTCCCCTGTGTCTCTATCGCGGTTCAGACCGCGTCGGCGCCGGTTTCGCCGGTGCGGATACGCACCACTTGTTCCAAGTCGTAGACGAAGATCTTGCCGTCGCCGATCTTGCCGGTGCGGGCGGACTTTTCGATGGCTTCCACCACCTGATCCAGCAAAGCGTCGTCTATGGCAATCTCCAGCTTGACCTTGGGCAGGAAGTCCACCACGTATTCGGCGCCGCGATAGAGTTCGGTGTGTCCTTTTTGACGGCCGAAGCCTTTGACTTCGGTAACCGTGACCCCTTGCACGCCGATGGCGGACAAGGCTTCGCGGACTTCATCCAGCTTGAAGGGCTTGATGATGGCGGAAACGAGTTTCATGACTGCTCCTTAGGGTCTGATGATCCGGTGGCTTGAGATGAGCGCTGCTGTAGCGTCGATACGCATGAATCGTGCCAGGCCTGATTGGCGCAAAAGAAAACCCTAAGATCATGTTGCAACGCAAAAAAGGCCTGTACTGGCCGTTTTGGCACTTTCCCGGTGCATGGGGTTGTGGCGGGCCGCACTGATTTGGTGCCGCAAGCGCTGCGGCGTCAGGGGAGGGGCCTGGCCGGATCGCTCTAGGCCGGGTGCGCGCCGGCGGGTGGCGGACTTGGCTTTTTGCTACACTCTGCACTGTTATCACTTACTCATAAGGAGCCGCGTCATGTTGAGCCAAAAGCTGTTTGAGGAAATCGGCAACAAGATCAGCGAAACCATCGCCGCCAGCCCGGCCAAGGACATCGAGAAAAACGTCAAAGCGATGATGGCCTCCACCTTCAGCAAGATGGATCTGGTGACGCGCGAGGAGTTCGACGTGCAGCAGGAGGTGCTGGTGCGCACCCGGGAGAAGCTGGCGCAGCTGGAGCTGAAGCTGGCGCGCCTGGAGGCGCAGGTATTCCCGGAGGAAACGCAGGCCGCGGTAGAAGCGCAATCAGAACTCGGCCACTCCTAGCGATATGACGCTGGCCGTGGTGGCAAGCCGGGCGCTGGCAGGATTGGAAGCGCCCGAGGTCGCGGTGGAAGTGCATCTGGCCAACGGTTTGCCCGCATTCACCATTGTCGGCCTGCCTGACCTTGAGGTGAAGGAAAGCCGGGAGCGTGTGCGCGCGGCGATTCTAACCTCGGGTTTTGAGTTTCCGGCCCGACGCATCACCGTCAACCTGGCTCCGGCCGATCTGCCCAAGGACTCCGGCCGTTTCGATCTGCCCATCGCCATCGGCATTCTGGCGGCCAGCGGACAGGTGCGTTGCCCCCGTCTGGCGGAGTATGAGATCGCGGGAGAACTGGCTTTGACCGGGGCCTTGCGGCCGGTCCGCGGCGCCTTGGCGATGGCGTGCCGGACGCGGGAAGCGGGGCGGGCCTTCATCTTGCCGATGGCCAGCGCCAAGGAGGCCGCGGTGTTGGAAGGCATGCCCTTGTACGGCGTGAGCACTCTGGTGGAAGCCTGCGCCTTTCTCAACGGCCTCTCCGAGCTGGTACCGTATCGACCAGAAGGCGGTTTGCCTCGTTCGGCCCCGGACTACCCCGATCTACAAGACATCAAAGGCCAGCCGCTGGCGCGCCACGCGTTGGAAGTGGCCGCGGCCGGACGGCATAGTCTTTTGATGATGGGGCCGCCCGGCACCGGCAAATCCATGTTGGCCGCGCGTCTGCCCGGCATCTTGCCCGGCATGCCGGACGAAGAGGCGCTGGAAAGCGCCGCCGTGCGCTCCTTGGGGACCGACGGCTTCGCGCTGGACGATTGGGGCGTAAGGCCGTTCCGCTCACCGCACCATACCGCGTCCGCGGTGGCGCTGGTGGGCGGCGGCAGCGATCCGCGGCCGGGAGAAATCAGCCTGGCGCATCACGGCGTCTTGTTTCTGGACGAATTGCCCGAGTTCGATCGCAAGGTGTTGGAAGTGCTGCGCGAGCCTCTGGAGGCCGGGGTGATCCACATCTCGCGCGCCGCGCGCCAAGCCAGTTTTCCCGCGCGCTTCCAGCTGATTGCGGCCATGAATCCCTGTCCGTGTGGTTATCTTGGGCATTTCAGCGGAAAATGCAGCTGCACGCCCGAGCAAGTGGGGCGCTATCGAGGTAAAATCTCCGGTCCCTTATTGGATCGCATCGATTTGCACGTTGAAGTGCAGTCCTTGCCGGCGGAGCAGTTGGTGGGCGGGGCCGCCGGCGAGTCCAGCGCTTTGGTGCGCGAACGGGTGGAGACGGCGTATCGTCTGCAATTGGCCCGGCAGGGCAAGGCAAATGCCGGCTTGAGCGGGGCCGAACTGGAGGCGATTGGCGATTTTCACGCCGAGGCGCTGGCATTATTGCGGCAAGTTTTGGACAAGATCGGCTTGTCTGCGCGCAGTTATCATCGGATACTTCGAGTTTCCAGAACCATTGCCGATTTACAGGGTCAGGCAATGGTCATGCGGGAGCATGTGTTGCAGGCGATTCAATTACGACGCGCCGCAATGCCTAATGGCTAACAATAAATAAAGAATTGATCAATCCAGATAGTTTGTTGAACTATTTGATTAGTTAAAAGCGTAAGTGCTGCATGGCAAATCGAGATTTAAAAAATTCCTCCCGTGGTTCCCGCGGTCGCTCATCCAGCTCCAAAAGCGGAGGCGGCGGCATGGTGGCGGGCATCGTCATCGGTCTGATCGTCGGCATTGCCGTCGCGGTCGGCCTCGCCATGTATCTGAATAAGTCCTCTACGCCGTTCAGCAACTTGGAGAAGTTGGATCGCAAGGCGGCCGGCGCTTCCGCACCGCCAACGGAGCTGCTGGCGCCGGGCACCCGCATTGCCGACGCTGCCTCGGAAACCGCCGCCGCTCCGGCGCCGGCGGTCAAGCCGGCTCAGGAGCCGCCTTCCGCTCCGCCGCCGATGCCGACGGAAACCCCGGCCAAGCCGGCCCCGGCCGCGCCGGCGGCCAAGGAAGCCGGCAAGGACGAGCAACGCTTTGATTTCTATAAGATCCTGCCAGGACAGGTGGATGCGGTGCCCGGCAAGAACGGCAAAGCGACGGAACCTTCTGCGCAGCAGCCGGCCAAAAAGGTCTACTTGCAGCTGGGATCCTTCCAGAATCAGGACGAGGCGGACAACCTCAAGGCCAAGCTGGCCTTGCTGGGCGTGGAAGCCAAAATCCAGTCGGTGACTGTGCCGGAAAAGGGGCTGGTGCATCGCGTCAGGGTGGGGCCGTACAACCGCCAGGACGAGGTGGATCGGGTGAAGGCTCAGTTGAAGCAGGACGGCATTGGCGCAACGGTCGTCAAGGCGGAATAAACTCTTCCTCTATTTAGGAAATCGATAATGAAAAAGTGGTTATTGCTTTCGTTGATGCTGTTCAGCGGCTTGGCAAACGCGGCGATTGAGCTGGGCAAGGATTACACCATGCTGGCGACGCCGCAGCCGGTGGCGGATCCGAAAAAAGTCGAGGTGATCGAGTTCTTCTCCTACCATTGCATTCACTGCCTGGAACTTGAGCCGGCGATGAGCGCCTGGGAGAAGAGCAAGCCCGCCGACGTGGCCTTCTCCAAGGAACAGATCGTGTGGCAGAAGTCGATGGAAGGCTTTGTGCGCATGTTCTCCGCCTTCAAGACCTCCGGTACTTACGACAAACTGCATCGCCCGGCTTTCGAGGCCGTGGTGAAGTCGCGCGTCAACCTGTCGGACGAGGGCGTGTTCGCCAACTGGCTGAAGCAGCAGAAGGGCGTTGACGCCGCCAAGGTGATGCAGGCGTACAAATCCTTCGGCGTGAACGCGCAGGTGGCCAAGGCGGCCAAGATGACCCGCGATTACGCGATCCAGGGCACCCCGACGGTGATCGTCAACGGCAAGTACGTGGTGACGCCGGTGGCGCCGGAGCGCATGGTGCAGGTGATCAACGAGCTGGTGGCCAAAGCCCGAGCCGAGAAAAAATAAGAATCGAGCAAGACGCTTGGTGAAGAAGGCAGCCCTGGGGCTGCCTTTTGTGCGTATTAATCCTTGATGGGGGATCGGTGGACATGGATGTGATGCTGTTGGCCAAGGCTTTATTGCTGGGCATTGTCGAAGGGGTGACGGAGTTTTTCCCGATTTCCAGCACCGGGCACTTGATCGTGGTCGGGGATCTGATCGACTTTCAGAACAATGCCGACGTGTTCGAGGTGGTGATACAGCTGGGCGCGATCCTGGCGGTGGTTTGGGAGTACAGGCAGCGCTTTCTGGGCGTGGCGCAGGGGGCTTTGCGGCGGGAGGTCCAGTCGCTGCGCTTCATCAGTAATTTGCTGGTGGCTTTCCTGCCGGCGGCGGTCATCGGTTTTTTCGCGATCAAGGCGATCAAGCACTATTTGTTCAATCCGGTGACGGTGGCGCTGGCCCTGGTGGTGGGCGGCGTCATCATTCTGCTGGTTGAGCGCAAACAGCGCGTGCCGCGGGTGAGCAGCGTGGACGCAATGAGCTGGCAGGACGCCTTGAAAGTGGGGTGTGCCCAAGTGTTCGCCATGGTGCCCGGCACGTCGCGTTCGGGCTCCACCATTATCGGCGGCATGCTGTTTGGCCTGGATCGCAAGGTCGCCACCGAGTTTTCCTTTTTCCTAGCGGTGCCGACCATGTTCGCGGCCACCTTCTACGATGTGTACAAGCATTGGCACCAATTCACCGCCGCCGATGTGCCGGTGATAGGCGTTGGCTTTGTCGCGGCCTTCATCAGCGCCTTCTTCGCCGTGCGTGGTTTGATCCGCTATGTGTCCAGCCATAATTTCAATGCGTTCGCCTGGTACCGAATCGTCTTTGGCTTGGTGATCTTGGCGACATGGCAGCTGGGCTGGGTGAATTGGAGCGCCTGAGCTGACTCAAGGTAGAAATATCTTGACAGTCAAAGCGGGCTTGTATAATATGCAACCTCTCTGACGCGGGGTGGAGCAGTCTGGTAGCTCGTCGGGCTCATAACCCGAAGGTCGTAGGTTCAAATCCTGCCCCCGCAACCAAATTCAAAAACCCAGCTTTCTTTTGAAAGCTGGGTTTTTCGTTTTCCGCGGCTATCCGTTTTTTAAATGGTCGTTGAATAAAAAAAACCGCCGGGTGAGGGCGGTTTTTTTATTGCTCGCGCAGGCGAGATTAAATGCGCTTGGCCAGTTCCGCGGCCTTGCCGATATAGCTGGCCGGGGTCAATTCCAGCAGGCGGGCTTTCTCCGCTTCGGGCAACTCCAGGTTCTTGATGAAGGCATGCAGGGTTTCACGGGTAATGCCGCCCTTGCCGCGCGTCAGCTCTTTCAGTTGCTCGTAGGGGTTGGGTACGCCATGGCGACGCATTACGGTTTGCACCGGCTCCGCCAGCAGCTCCCAGCTATTGTCCAGCTCGGATGCGATTGCCTGAGGATTGATTTCCAGCTTGTTCAGGCCTTTCAGGCAGGCTTTGAGGCCCAGAATGGTGTAGCCGAAGCCCACGCCCATATTGCGCAGCACGGTGGAGTCGGTCAGGTCGCGCTGCCAGCGCGATACCGGCAGCTTTTCCGCCAAGTGGCCCAGGATGGCGTTGGCCATGCCCAGATTGCCTTCGGCGTTTTCGAAGTCGATCGGATTGACCTTGTGCGGCATGGTGGAGCTGCCGACTTCGTCTTTCTTCACTTTTTGCTTGAAATAGCCCAGCGAGATATAGCCCCAGATGTCGCGGTTCAGGTCGATCAGGATGGTGTTGACCCGCGCCAGGACCTGATACAGCTCGGCCATGTAATCGTGCGGTTCGATCTGGATGGTATAGGGATTGAAGGTCAGGCCCAGACCGGTGACGAAGCGGCCGCAGAAGCTTTCCCAGTCGATGTCGGGGTAAGCGACCAGATGGGCGTTGTAATTGCCCACCGCGCCGTTGATCTTGCCAAGGATTTCCTGATGAACCAGCTGTTCGCGCTGACGTTTCAGGCGGTAGACCGTATTGGCCAACTCCTTGCCCATCGTGGACGGGGTCGCAGGCTGGCCATGGGTGCGGCACATCATCGCGGTGTCGGCCAGTTCGTGGGCCAGTTTTTGCAGCTTGTGGATGACTTCGTCGATCGCGGGCAGCACCACGGTGTTGCGCGCGGTTTTCAGCATCAGTGCGTGCGACAGATTGTTGATGTCTTCGGAGGTGCAGGCGAAGTGGATGAACTCGCTGGCCGCCATCACTTCCGGATTGCCGGACAGGCGTTCCTTCAGCCAGTATTCGATGGCTTTCACGTCGTGATTGGTGCGCGCCTCGATGGCTTTGACTTCTTCACCGTGTTGCACGTTGAAGTTGGCGATCACGTCGTCGATTTCACGGATGGTGGCCTCCGAGAAGGAAGGCACTTCCTCGATGCCCGGCTCGGCGGCCAGCATCTTCAGCCATTCCAGCTCCACTTTGATGCGGAACTTCATCAGGCCGTACTCGGAAAACAGATTGCGCAAGGCCTCGACTTGGCCGGCGTAGCGGCCATCCAGGGGGCTTAGGGCGGTCAGCGTGGTCAGGTTCATGCTGGGTAGTTCCAAACGTGGGTTGCCGGTGTTCTGGCGGGTTGCGGTACAAAATCGCTCATTGCTCAGCGCAGACGGCGCGCGAGCGCCGCGGCCAACTCCTCCGCGGCTTGCGGTCGGAAGCGGAAAAACAGCTCCGGTTCAATCATTTCCAGCTCCATGACCGCCAGGCGGTCATGGTTGTCGCGAATCATGTCGACGCGCGCGTACAGCACGTCGAAAGGGACCGCCCGCACGGCGGCTTCGGCGAAAGCGATCTCTTGCGCGTCGGCATGATGCGGGTGGACCTGGCCGCCGTGGTCGTCTTGCACGCGGAAGTCGCCGGACTTCGGCGTTTTGCGGATGGCGTGGCTGAAGCGGCCGTCGATGACGATCAGAGACAATTCTCCCTGGCTCAGCACATTGTGTTGCATGGGCTGCAGCAGCATGGCCTCCTGCTGGATCAGCTCGGCGTATACGCATTCCAGCGATTCCGCGTTTGTCGGGGCGACGCGATAAGTGTGCCGGGCAGCTCCGGAGACGGCCGGTTTCAAGATGGCGTCGTCCCAGTTCCGCTCTTCCAGCAACTGGCGCAACGTTTGCGGCGCGCCTTTCTCAATGTAGCGCGTGTCCACCGTATGAACAGCGTTTTGTTGCAGCTCGGACAGGTAGTGTTTGTCCAGATTCCAGCGAATCAGCTCAATCTCGTTGAAGAGGCGGGTTTGAGCGGCCGCGCGCGCCAGCCAGTCGGAAAACGCGGGCAGGCGCTCGAAGTAATCCCAGGTGGTGCGGAACAGCGCGCAAGCAGAGTCGGCCCAGTCCATGTCCGGATCGTCCCAGGCCAGGCGGCGGACGCGCAAGCCCTGGCGCTGCAGCGCCGCCAGCACCAGGCCGTCTTCATGATGAACCTGGCGGCGGTACCAGTCGCCGTCGTCAGGCGGCAGCAGGCGCGAATCGGTCAGAACGGCAACATCGAGCGACATCGAAATCCTTTTACATCAAGAAAAACGGGTGCCAGGCACCCGTTTCAGCTTACATGCCGGGCATCATGCCCTTCATGCCGCGAAGCATTTTCATCATGCCTCCCTTGGAGGAGAACTGCTTCATCATTTTCTGAGTCTGTTCGAATTGGTTCAGCAGCTTGTTGACCTCCTGCACCGTCACGCCGGCGCCGGCGGCGATGCGTCGTTTGCGGCTGGCCTTGAGCAATTCCGGCTTATGACGCTCTTGCGGCGTCATCGAGTTGATGATGCCTTCGATGCGGCGCATGGCTTTCTCCGCCTCCGCGCCCTGCACGCCCTTGGCCATCTGGCCCAGTTGCCCCGGCATTTTCTCCAGCAGATTGCTCATGCCGCCCATTTTCTTCATCTGCTGCATCTGGGCTTTGAAGTCTTCGAGGTCGAAGCCCTTGCCGGACTTCAACTTCTTGGCCATGGCGGCGGCTTCGTCCTGATCGATGCCTTTTTGCACTTCCTCGATCAGCGACAGCACATCGCCCATGCCCAAAATCCGGCTGGCGATCCGGTCCGGGTGGAAGGGTTCCAGACCGGACACTTTTTCGCCGACGCCGATGAATTTGATCGGCTTGCCGGTGATGTGGCGGACCGACAGCGCGGCGCCGCCGCGCGAGTCGCCGTCCATCTTGGTGAGGATGACGCCGGTCAGCGGCAGCGCTTCATTGAAAGCCTGGGCTGTGTTGACCGCGTCCTGGCCCTGCATCGCGTCGACGACGAACAAGGTTTCCACCGGATTCAGCGTCGCGTGCAGCGCCTTGATCTCGGCCATCATCGCCTCGTCGATGGCCAGACGGCCGGCGGTATCCACCATCAGCACATCGAAGAAGTGGCGCTTGGCGTGATCCACCGCGGCGCGGGCGATATCGACCGGATTCTGGTCGCCGGAGGACGGGAACCATTCGACGCCGACCTGCTGGGCCAGCAGTTTCAACTGCTCGATGGCGGCGGGGCGGTAAACGTCGGCGGAGACGACCAGCACTTTTTTCTTCTGGGTCTCTTTCAACAGCTTGGCGAGCTTGCCTACCGTGGTGGTTTTGCCGGCGCCCTGCAGGCCGGCCATCAGCACGATGGCGGGTGGCACGGCGGCCAGATTGAGGGCGTCGTTCTTCTCGCCCATCAATTTGGTCAATTCCTCATTGACCACGCCCACCAGGGCTTGGCCCGGCGTCAGGCTGCCGGCCACGTCCTGGCCGAGCGCGCGCTCCTTGACCTGGGCGATAAAGGTTTTGACCACGGGCAGGGCGACGTCGGCCTCCAGCAGGGCCATGCGCACTTCGCGCATCGCGTCCTGGATATTGGCCTCGGTCAAGCGCGCATTGCCGCGCAGATTTTTCATCACGCCGGACAGGCGGCTGGTCAGGTTGTCTAGCATGGTGCGTCCTTACTTCTGCCAACGGCTTGCCGGTTGGTGTAGACTCTCAAACTATCGATTTTACCACGAGCCGCCGGGGCTGCGCCCGGTTTTGATAAAACACCCGACATGACTCGTTTCCTGCTCGTACTTTCTATTGCGCTGATCCTCTCTTACGGGGTTTTCAGCTGGCACTACTTCGCCAACTGGCGCGGCCTGGCGTGCTGGCCGCGCAAGCCGCGGCTGGAACACAGCCTATTGGGCGTGCTGCTGCTGCTGCAGGCGATTGCGGTGTTGTTGCCGCTGACTCAGGGCGCTTTGCTGTCCCTGGGGGTTGGCCGCGCGCTGTCGGTGATGGTGTGGATCATGCTGCTGATTTATTGGACTTGCAGCTTCTTCTATCGCGTGGAAGGCCTGCAGCTGTTCATGATGCCGCTGGCGATGGCCGCGTTGGGCTTCGCCCTGCTGTTCCCCGGCCAGCACGTGGTGCAAGACCTGAGCAATCCGGCTTTTGTGCTGCATATCCTGGTCTCCCTGTTTGCTTACAGCCTGTTCGCCATCGGCGCGCTGATCGCCATTCTGATGCTGTTTTTGGAGAAAGCCCTGCACGATAAACGGGCCTCTCCGCTGGTCAAGCAATTGCCGCCCTTGCTGTCCCTGGAAAAAATGATGTTTCAGGTGATAGGCGTCGGCTTCTTGCTGCTGACGGTTTCCTTGTTGACCGGCGTGGTGTTTTCCGAAGAAGTGTTGGGACATGCCGCGGCGCTGACGCACAAGACCATCTTCGCCGTGTTGTCCTGGCTATTGTTCGGCGGCCTGTTGATCGGCCGCAAGTTGCAAGGCTGGCGCGGCCGGGTGGCGATTCGCTGGACTTTGGCCGGCTTCCTGTCCTTGGCGCTAGCTTACATTGGCAGCAAGGTCGTCATAGAATTGATCCTGCAACGCGGTTGAGGTTGCCAGTCCTGTCTCACAAGGAGATCAATGATGAAAAAATTGTTAGCCCTGTTTGCCGCCCTGATGCTGATTTGCGGCACCGCTTTCGCCGCCGTCAACATTAATACCGCCAACCAGCAGGAGCTGGAGGCGCTGAACGGAATCGGCCCGGTCAAGGCCAAGGCCATTGTGGATTACCGCGCCAAGAACGGACCGTTCAAGAGCGTTGACGATCTGAAAAACGTCAGCGGGATTGGCGACAAGACCTTGGAAAAACTGCGCAGCGAGATCGCGGTCAGCGGCGCTTCCAGCGCCGCGCCGAAAGCCGCGGCCAAACCCGCCGCCGCCGCCAAGCCCGCCGCCGCTGCGGCCAAACCGGTGGCCGGCGTCAAGAAAGAAGCCTCCAAACCGGCGGCCAAGAGAAAGCCCTGACGTTTACCCGTCAATGGTTTGCTGGAAACAACGCCCGCAGATGCGGGCGTTTTTCATTGCTTGCCGAACAGAGCCAGCGCCAATTGCCTTTGCTCGGCGTGGTCGACGATGGGGCGTGGATAGTCCCGGCCCAGCACGAAGCCTTCCGGCAGCGCCTTGGCCTGCCAGGGGGCGTGGATCGCCTGATCGCTGAGCGCGGCCAACTCCGGCACGTAGCGACGGATGAAGCGGCCGTCCGGATCGAATTTCTGCGATTGCGTCACCGGGTTGAAGATGCGGAAATAGGGTTGCGCGTCGCAGCCGGTGGAGGCCGCCCATTGCCAGCCGCCGTTGTTCGAGGCCAGATCGAAGTCCAGCAGCTTCTCCGCGAAATAGCGTTCGCCCAGACGCCAGTCAATCAGCAAATCCTTGACCAGAAAACTGGCGGCGATCATGCGCAGCCGGTTGTGCATATAGCCGGTTTGGTTCAGTTGTCGCATGGCCGCATCAATCAACGGATAACCACTTAGTCCTTTTTGCCAGCTTTCCAGCCAGTCCCGGCGGTTGGGAAAGGGAAGGTCTCGGTATTGCGGCTTGAAGCTGTGAGCGGCGATATCGGGGAAGTGCCATAGCAGCTGCTGATAAAACTCTCGCCAGATCAACTCCTTCAACCAGCACATCGCGCCCTCTCCGCCGTCGAAACTGGCGAATTGCACCAGCTGGCGAATCGAGATGGTGCCGAAGCGCAAATGGGTGGACAGATAGGACACGCCCTTTACGCCGGGGTAGTCCCTTTGTTGATGGTAGCGTTGGATGCGTTGCTGACAGAAATCGGCGAACCGCTCTTGGGCGCCGGAGGCCCCGGGCGTCAGCAAGCAGGGTTCTGCCTGGGTGAAGCCCAATTCCGCCAGGTCGGGCATAGCCGGCGTGCCCGCTGGCGGGCGCAAGCGGCCCGCCAGCGAAGGCATGGTCAGCGATTGGCTGTGCTGTGGGCTCAGTCTTTTGAGCCAGGCATTGCAGTAGGGGGTAAACACGGTGAAGGGTTTGCCGCTGGAGGTGAGCAGCTCGTCCCTGGCGAAAATGACCTGATCCTTGTATGAGAGCAAGCTCTTGCCCATTGTTGCCAGGGCCTGGGCAACTATCTGATCTCGCTGGCGCGCATAGGGCTCGTAATCCTCGTTCACGTAAACGGCCTCGGCGCCTAGCTGCGCCGCCAGCCTCGGGATGATGTCTTGCGCTGGCCCTGTCGCACACCATAGCTCCCCGCCCGCTGCGCGCAGGGACGTCTGAACTTCCTGCAAGGATTGCCAGATGAAGCCGATGCGTCTGTCGGCGGGGGAGAGCGTGTCGAGAATATTGCTGTCGAAAACAAAGACGCACTGCACCGGGCGGCCCGAGGCCAGCGCTTGCTGCAAAGCGTGGTTGTCCTCCAGGCGCAAGTCGCGCCTGAGCCAGTAAAGCGAAACCTTGCTCATGGGTAAGCTCGTCATGGTTTGATTGTCTGACAGTGGATGGTCCATTTTATGCTTTGTGGTTTGTTGCTTTTTTGCACTAAGTTGCTGCTTGTGTTGCGTAATTGCATCTCATGGCTGGTGGCGCTTCAGTCTGGTGTTCATGTAAAACAAGGGTTTGTGATGCATGTGTTGTTTTTTTGAGTGCTTTTTTGTTGGAAGTGCATGCTGTTTTTGTTTTTTCGCAACGTCGGTCTTATATTGAGCCTAGCGATCACCGAAGCATATCGGCGACACATAAATGTCCGGGTTCTCTGGCCTTAGAACTAGCGAAATCAACAGGACAATATCAACTGACTTGAAAGGAACTGCAATGAACAAGACGCATATCGCTCTTGCAATCGCCGCCCTGATGCCGGCCGCCGCCGCAATGGCCGACGTCACCATCTACGGTGAAATCCGCGGTGGTTACGAGTACAACAAGACCTACCGCTCGAATACCAGCCTCGACTCCAACGGCAAGCCCCAGGGTAACTCCCAGATCAACGACTGGACCTCGCGCATCGGCTTCAAGGGCAACGAAGATCTGGGCAATGGCCTGAAAGCCATCTGGCAGGTTGAGAATCGCGTGAATATCGACGGCTCCGAATCCTCTGGCTTTAATACCCGCGACAGTTTCATCGGCTTGGCCGGCGACAGCTGGGGTAAGTTCCGTCTGGGGCGTCTGTCCAACTACGCTAACGATTCGATGGAGCAGGTGGACCCGGGCTATTACAGTTCGCAAAGCGTAGGTGGTCTGGCTTACTTCACCCGCCTTGACGACCGCGTCAACAACGCCATTCGCTACGACAGCCCGAACTGGGCCGGCTTCAGCTTCGCGTTCCTGTATGGCACCGACGAAGCTCGCGGGGCAAGCACTGATGGCAGCCGCACCAATCGCCAGACTTGGAACCTGGGCCTGAGCTATGAAAACTCCGGCTTCTTCGGCAAGTACAACTACCAGAACTGGGGTGACGCCGATAAGGCGCTTGTGTCTGGCGGGCGTAGCTCGAATAAAGATTGGCACCGCTTTGAAGGCGGCTACATGGCCAACAATATCTATGCGGTCTTGGGCTATCAACAAATTCGTGGCTATATCGATGGCACTGCCGGCGTTTATGCCGATACCAAGGGCGTGTTGTATAACAAAGCCGCCTTTAACGCTTTGACCGCTGGCTCTAGCAATCTGGATGTGAGCAAAGAAGTGAAAACCCGCGAACTGGCCCTGACTCTGGGTTATACCTTCGGTTCGTTGACCCCGTACTTCTCCTACGTCAAGGGTTACGACATCAGCGTTGGTGGTAGCGATGTCAACAACTCTGGTTACGACCAATATGTATTGGCTCTGGACTACGCTTTGTCCAAGCGTACCGAGGTTTACACTTCCTACGGTCACGTGAAGTGGAAGGGCAATAATGTGGAGAAGGAAAACTCCTTCGGCCTGGGTCTGGTGCACCGCTTCTAAGCGCACCTGAGTATCACCTTGAAAGGACTGCTTCGGCAGTCCTTTTTGTTTTGGCGCTAAGCCGGACCTATCCAGCCGCGCCGGGATTTAAGTCAAAGCAGCATCCGCATTTTGCATATAATGTTGTAACGGTAGTGCGGCTGTCTTGAAGGCGGCGGGCTCTGGCACGGGAGCGTCGCGCGGTGTCCTCAAATCTGTTTACTGGTGAGTTGCAAGCGTATGGAAGCTTCGGCTGGCATTTCCGGCTTGGGTCGGGCCTTGGTGCAAAACAATATGCTGTTGCAGCAGGATGCGGACGCCATTCTGCGTCAGTCTCAGGCATCGCATATCAGCTTTGTCGAGCAGCTGATTCAGAGCAAGAAGATGACGGCGCAGGATGTCGCGATGTTCGCGTCCAAGACCTTTGGCTATCCCTTATTGGACATGTCGGCCATCGATCTCGATCAGTTGCCCAAGGGCGTGGTGGATGACGAGCTGATCGCCAGCCGGCGCTTGCTGCCCCTGCTCAAGCGCGGCAACAAGCTGTATGTCGGCACCTCGGACCCGACTCAGACCTCGGCCTATCACGCCATCACCTTCAAGACCGGGATGACGGTGGAAGTGGTGGTGGTGGAGGACGACAAGCTGGGCAAGATGCTCGGCAAGTACGGCGAGGACGCTACCGCCGCGATCAAGGCCCTGGAAAACGAAGATTTTGGCGATCTCGAATTCGCCGATCCGGACGCGCCGGCGGATACCGGCGCGCAGCCGGACGTCGACGACGCGCCGGTGGTCAAATTCATCCACAAGGTGTTGCTGGACGCGATCAATGGCGGCGCGTCCGATATCCATTTCGAACCCTATGAGAAGTTCTACCGCATTCGTTACCGGGTGGACGGGGTGTTGAAGGAGATCTCGCAGCCGCCCTTGGTGTTGAAGGAAAAGATCGCTTCCCGGATCAAGGTGATTTCCAAGCTGGATATTTCGGAAAAGCGGGTGCCGCAGGATGGCCGGATGAAGCTGGTCATTTCCAAGGCGCGGGCGATCGATTTCCGGGTCAGCACCTTGCCCACTTTGTACGGCGAAAAGATTGTGATGCGTATCCTGGACTCGTCGGCGGCGAATCTGGATATCGAGCAGCTCGGCTTCGAGCCGGAGCAGAAACGTTTGTTGCTGGACGCGATCGGGCGCCCCTACGGCATGGTGCTGGTGACCGGCCCCACCGGCAGCGGTAAAACGGTGTCGCTGTATACCTGTCTTAATTTGCTGAACAAGCCGGACATCAATATCGCCACGGCCGAGGACCCGGTGGAAATCAATTTGCCGGGCATCAATCAGGTCAACGTCAACGAGCGCGCCGGGCTGACCTTCGCCTCGGCCCTGAAGGCTTTTCTGCGCCAGGATCCGGACGTGATCATGGTGGGCGAGATCCGGGACTTCGAAACGGCGGACATCGCGATCAAGGCGGCGCAGACCGGTCACATGGTGTTCTCCACCCTGCATACCAATAACGCGCCGGCGACTTTGACTCGGATGCTGAACATGGGGGTGGCGCCGTTCAATATCGCCAGCTCGGTGCTGCTGATCATGGCGCAGCGCCTGGCGCGCCGTTTGTGCGCGCATTGCAAGAAGCCGGCGGACATTCCCGAAGAGGCGCTGTTGCGGGCGGGTTTCAAGAAAGAGGAATTGGACGGCAGCTGGAAGCCCTATGCGCCGGTGGGCTGCGAGGAGTGCCGCAATACCGGCTACCGCGGCCGCACCGGCATTTACGAAGTGATGCCCATCACCGACGCGATGACGCGTTTGATCATGCAGAACGGCACCGCCATCGATATCGCCGATCTGGCGCGCAAGGAGGGCATGGTGGATTTGCGCCACGCCGGCCTGCTGAAGGTCAAGGCGGGCTTGACCTCGTTGACCGAGATCGAGGCGGTGACCAACGAATAAAAGCGGTTTCGCGCCTCCGGCAGCCGCCGGAAAGCTGACTTAACGGCTTGGAATAAGAAAGAGGCCATGGAATGGCAGTCACGGTAGCGAAAAAAGCGACGCCGGGCTTTGTCTGGGAGTGGGAAGGCAAGGACAAGGCGGGCAAGGCGATACGCGGGGAATTGAGAGCGGAGTCCGAGGCGGTGGCCAAGACTCAGCTGCGGCGTCAAGGCATCAATGTCGTCAAGATCAAGCGCCGGCGCGCCGGGTTCGGCAAGCGCATCACCGAGCGGGACATCACCTTGTTCACCCGGCAGCTGGCGACCATGATGCGCGCCGGCGTGCCGCTGTTGCAGGCTTTCGACATCGCGGCCAAGGGCCACGGCAACCCCGCCGTGACCAAGATGCTGCTGGAAGTGCGCGCCGACGTTGAAACCGGTCTGTCGCTGGCGGAGGCCTTCCGCAAGCGGCCCTTGTACTTCGACAAGCTGTTCTGCAACATCATCGCCGCGGGCGAAACCGGCGGCGTGCTGGACTCCTTGCTGGACAAGCTGGCCACCTACAAGGAAAAGGTGATGGCGATCAAGGGCAAGATCAAGTCGGCGTTGATCTATCCGTCGGCCATTGTCGGCACCGCCTTCATCATTACCGCCGTCATCATGATTTACGTGATTCCGGCGTTCAAGGATTTGTTCTCCAGCTTCGGCGCCAATTTGCCGGCGCCGACCTTGTTCGTGATCTGGCTGTCGGATGGCTTCGTCCATTACTGGTGGCTGATCTTCGGCGTGATCTTCGGCAGCCTGTTCGGCTTTCTCTACGCCTTCAAGCGCACGCCCAAGCTGCAAGAGCGGATGGACCGCATTCTGCTGCGCATGCCGGTGATCGGCGACATCATCCGCAAGGCCACCATCGCGCGCTGGGCGCGCACCTTGTCCACCTTGTTCGCCGCCGGGGTGCCGCTGGTGGAAGCGCTGGATTCGGTGGGCGGGGCCTCCGGCAATCAGGTGTACGCGGACGCCACCAAGCGGATTCAGAACGACGTCAGCACCGGCTCCAGCCTCAATTATTCGATGCAGCGTACTGACTTGTTCCCTAATATGGTGCTGCAAATGACCTCGATCGGCGAGGAGTCCGGCTCGCTGGACCAGATGCTGGACAAGGTGGCGGATTTTTACGAAGAAGAAGTCGATAATGCGGTGGCCGCGCTGTCCAGCTTGCTGGAGCCGGCCATCATGGTGATTCTGGGGATCTTGATCGGCGGTTTGATCATTGCGATGTATATGCCGATTTTCAAAATGGGGCAGGTGGTTGGATGATCGAGGAGTGGCGCTGGATCGCCAGCTCGTACCCGCTGGCTTTCGCCGGCGCGGCGCTGGTGCTGGGTTTATTGCTTGGCAGTTTTCTGAATGTGCTCATCCATCGTTTGCCCAAGATGCTGGAAGCCGAATGGCGGCGGAATTGCGTTGATTGTCTGCAGCTGGAGGAGAACGAGGCGGTCGAGCCCTATAATTTAATGCGGCCGGCCTCGCACTGCCCGCAATGCCGGGCCGTGGTGCGTCCGTGGCAGAACATTCCGCTGTTGAGCTTCCTGTTGCTGCGCGGCCGCTGCGCGAGCTGCCGAGTCAACATCCCTTGGCGTTATCCGGCGGTGGAGCTGTCGGCCGGCGTGTTGTTCGCTTTCCTGGCCTGGCGCTATGGGTGGTCGGCGCAATTGCCGGCCTATATGGCCTTGACCGCAGTGCTCTTGGCGCTGACCTTCATCGATGCGGACACGCAGCTGCTGCCGGACAACCTGACCTTGCCCTTGCTGTGGGGCGGTCTGCTGTTCAACCTGCTGACCGGAACCGTGCCCTTGGCCGACGCGGTGATAGGCGCGATGGCCGGCTATCTGAGCTTGTGGTTGTTGTTTCACGGTTTCAAGCTGGTCACCGGCAAGGAGGGCATGGGCTATGGCGACTTCAAGCTGCTGGCCGCCTTGGGCGCCTGGCTGGGATGGACCTTGCTGCCTTTGGTGATCCTGCTGTCCTCGCTGGTGGGCGCGGTGGTGGGCGTGGTCTTGATTTTGCTGGCCAAGCACGGTCGTGGCCAGCCCTTGCCGTTTGGCCCTTATCTCGCGGCCGCCGGCTGGATTGCCCTGATCTGGGGGCAAGACATCGTGTACTGGTATTTGCATGGCTATTAAAGTGGTGGGGCTGACCGGCGGCATTGGTTCCGGTAAGAGCGCGGCGGCCGATCGCTTCGCCGAATTGGGCGTGCCGGTGGTCGACACCGACGCCATCGCGCACGAGCTGACTGGGCCGGACGGCGCGGCGATGCCGGCCTTGGCGGCGGCTTTCGGCGCGGGCGCGGTGCGAGCGGACGGCGCTTTGGATCGCGGCTGGATGCGCGAGCGCGTGTTCGCCGACGCCGGCAGCCGGCAGCGGCTGGAGAGCGTGCTGCATCCGCTGATCCGGCAGCAGAGCGAGGTCAGGGTGGCCGAGGCGCGCGGGCCGTATTGCGTGTTGGTGGTGCCCTTATTGTTTGAAACCGGGCATTATCTGCCGATGCTGGCGCGCACCTTGTTGGTGGATTGCGCGGAGTCGGCGCAACTGGAGCGGGTGATGCGGCGCAACGGCATGGACGAACAGGCCGTGCGCGCGATCATGGCGGCGCAATGTTCGAGAGCGCAGCGACGCGAACGCGCCGACGATATAATTTGTAATAATGACAGCTTGGCTGCGTTGAGGCTTCAAGTCGACGCCAAACACGATTATTATCTTGCCAGCCTAGCCGATAGATCATAACCGGGCTCTCGCGAGCCAAGCAGAAGGGCCGATGCGCCGTGATCAGTTTTGAGTTTCCCGTCACCGAGCGAACCCGCATCCTGCTCCGCCTGGAGCATCTCTACGCACGTCTTGGGTATTTCATCGGCAAGGACCATCCGTATGATCATCATGCGGCCCTGCTGGTGTTGTTCGAGCTGATGGAAACCGCCTCGCGCGCGGACTTGAAGGCGGATCTGCTGCAGGAATTGGAACGGCAGAAACAGATGCTGGAAGCGCTGCGCGAGAATCCGCAAGTGGCGGAAGAGACCCTGGAGGGCGTGCTGGAGGACATCGAGCACGCGTCCAGCCGGCTGCTGGCGCTGACCGGCAAGTTTGGCCAGCATCTGCGCGAAAACGAGTGGCTGATGGCGATCAAGCAGCGCGCCGGCATTCCCGGCGGCACCTGCCAGTTCGATTTGCCGTCTTACCACCAGTGGCAGCAGAAGTCGGCCGAGGTGCGGCGTCAGGACATCAAGCGCTGGGCGTCGCCGCTGATGCCCACCGCCGAGGCGGCGGGCATTCTGCTGACCCTGTTGCGCGACAGCGGCAAGACCCATCATTACGTGGCGCGCCGCGGCGTGTTCCAGCAGATGTCCGGCGGCAAGGTGGTGCAGCTGATCCGGGTGGCCTACGATGGCGGCCTGGAGCTGCTGCCCGAACTGTCCGCCAATAAATACGCGCTCAATATCCGCTTCGTCAGCGCGGTGACCGGGGAATCCCGGCCGCGGCAGACCGAGCAGGATGTCGAGTTTCACCTGACCAATTGCAAGTTCTGACCGGCGCGCGCGCCGGTCCTTGCCCCGTTTTGAGAAGCCATGTCTGATTCTGTTCGCGTTGTCGCCTGTCCCACTTGTCGCGCGCCGGTGCGCTGGGAGCCGCAAAGCCAGTTCCGCCCGTTTTGCAGCAAGCGCTGCCGTCTGATCGATTTGGGCGAGTGGGCGACGGAAAGCTATCGGGTGCCGGCGCAGGAAGAGTCGCCGAGCGAGGCGAGCCGCGGAGAGTGAGCGCCCGGCCGCAATGAAAAACAGGTCCCTGAGCGGGACCTGTTTTGTTTTGGCCGCGGGACGGACTCAGGCCCTGGCCGCCAGCGCCGCGCCCTGCGAGAAATAGCCTTTCATGCCGGTGAAGATGGCATTGGCCATTTGCTGCTGGAAATCGCTGCTGAGCAGACGCTGCTCTTCCTCCGGGTTGGAGATGAAGGCGGTTTCCACCAGGATGGACGGGATGTCCGGCGCTTTCAGCACCGCGAAGCCGGCCTGTTCCACCGCGCTCTTGTGCAGCTTGTTGAGGCCGCCCAGATGGCCCAGCACGGTCTTGCCCAGTTTCAGGCTGTCGTTGATGGTGGCGGTCTGGGTCAGGTCCAGCAGGGTGTGGGCCAGGTATTTGTCCTTGCTGCCTATCTTGACGCCGCCGACCAGGTCGGCGTCGTTCTGGCTTTGCGCCAGCGCCTTGGCGAAGGCGCTGGTGGCGCCTTTTTCAGACAGCGCGAACACCGAGGAGCCGCGCGCGGCGCGGTTGGGCGCGGCGTCGGCGTGGATGGACACGAACAGGTCGGCGTTCAGCTTGCGCGCCTTGGCCACGCGCACGCCCAGCGGGATGAACACGTCTTCGTCGCGGGTCATATAGGCCTTCATATTGCTTTCCGCGTCTATCATGCGCTTCAACTGTTTGCCGATGCTCAGCACCACGTCCTTCTCGCGCGTGCCGTTCAGACCGACGGCGCCGGGATCGATGCCGCCGTGGCCGGGGTCCAGCATCACGATGATGGGACGATTGCTGTCTTTTTTCTTGGGCTTGATCTGCGGCGCAGGCTGTTCCAGCTTGCCCTTGTTGTAGTCCTGAAGCAGGGCGAGCAAGGGATCGTCCTGCTTGCCGGCCGGGTAGAGGTCCACCACCAGCCGGTGTTTGTACTCGGCCACCGGCGTCATGGTGAAGGCCTGCGGTGTGATGTCCGCTTTCAACTCCAGCACCAGGCGCACCGTGTCCGGATCGAACTGGCCGGCGCGGGCGGTCTTGATATAGGGGTCGGCGGCGGAAATCTGGCCGCCGATGTCTTTGAGCACGCTGTTGAGCTGCACGCCTTGCAGGTCGATCACCAGCCGGTTGGGGTTGGCGATGGTGAACTGCTTGTATTGGATGGCCTCGCTGGCCTCCAGCGTGATGCGGGTGTAAAGCGACGCCGGCCAGATGCGCAGGGCGACGATCTGACTGTTGGCGGCGAAGCCGACGCGGCTCACCGACAGCATGAAGGTGGCGGCCGCGGCGCCGATCAAGCGGCGGCGGAGGGGATCGAAAGTCGAATCAGGCATGACTGTCCGGTTTCTGAGTGGGCAAGTAAACGATAATTGCGACCATTTCCGGCCACGGCTAGTTCCAGCACGATGTCGGCGCGCGGCAAGAGCTCCGCTGCCTTGTCCGGCCACTCGACCAGGCACAGGCTGTCCGGGCCGAAGTATTCGCGGAAGCCGGCATCCTCCCATTCCTCGGGGTCGGCGAAACGGTACAGGTCGAAATGGTGCACGCTATAGTGAGGAAAAGGATAGCTCTCCACCAGAGTATAGGTGGGGCTTTTGACCTTGCCGGCATGGCCGAGCGCGGTCAGCAGGCCGCGCGTGAACGTGGTCTTGCCCGCGCCCAGATCGCCCAATAGATAGACGACGAGGCCGGCTTGCGCCGCTTCGGCGAAGGCTTTGCCCAGCGCCAGGGTGGCGGTTTCATCTTCCAGGTAGCCGCAGCGAACGCTGGTATCATCCATGGCCATGACCGAAAACTCTTTACAAAAACCGGATTATCCCGAATTGGCGCGCCAAATCAAAGCCTGGGCGCGCGAATTGGGTTTTGCCGACGCCAGAATCGGTCGCGCCGGCCTGCCGCCGGAGGCGGAACAGAAGTTGAACGCCTGGCTGGCCGCCGGCCATCACGGCGAGATGGACTATATGGCCCGCCACGGCGCCTTGCGGGTCAAGCCGGCGGATCTGGTGCCCGGCACCCTGTCCGTTATTTCCCTGCGCATGCATTACTGGCCGCAGGCGCGCGCGTCGGCCGAGGTGCTGGCCGACGGCGGCAAAGCCTATTTATCGCGCTACGCGCTGGGGCGCGACTATCACAAGGTCTTGCGCAACCGGCTGCAGGCGCTGGCGGATCGGATCAAGCGGGAGATAGGCGAGTTCGGCTACCGGGTGTTCACCGACAGCGCGCCGGTGGCCGAGGTGGCGCTGGCGGCGCAGGCCGGCCTGGGCTGGCGCGGCAAACACACTCTGTTGCTGACCAAGAACGAGGGCTCGCTGTTTTTCCTGGGAGAGGTCTTCACCGACCTGCCCCTGCCGGAGGACGAGGCGGAGGACGGCCATTGCGGCCGCTGCACTCGTTGCATCGATGTCTGTCCCACCGCGGCCATCGTCGCGCCCTATACCGTGGACGCGCGGCGCTGCATTTCTTATCTGACGATAGAGCTGAAGCGGGCGATTCCGGAGGAGATGCGGCCCTTGATCGGCAACCGCGTCTACGGCTGCGACGATTGCCAGCTGTTCTGTCCTTGGAACCGTTTCGCGGTCGACACCCGGGAGACCGATTTTGCGGTGCGTCATGGTTTGGACGACGTGAGCTTGCTAGAGTTGTTCGCCTGGAGCGAGGCCGAGTTCAAGGAGAAGATGGCCGGCAGCCCGATTTACCGCATCGGCTACCTCAAGTGGCTGTCCAATCTGGCGGTGGGGCTGGGCAACGCGCCCACCGCGCCGGAGGTGGTGGCGGGCTTGCGCTCGCGTCTGGATTTTCCCGACGAGATGGTGGCCGAGCCGGTACGTTGGGCGCTGGGCCGGCACGGCGTCATCGTTTGAAGCTCAGGGTTTGCTGGGCGCCTTGACCAGGGATTCGCCTTCCAGCACCACCTTGCCGCGGACCGAGCACTGGGTCGCCAGTTTGACGAAGTGTTTGTCCGGATTCAGTTCGATCACGGTGGCGCGGGCGGTCACGGTGTCGCCGATGCGCACCGGCGCCTTGAAACGGGTGGATTGCGATAGATAAATGGTGCCGTGGCCGGGCAACTGGGTGCCCACTACGGTGGAAATCAGGCTGGCGGTCAGCATGCCGTGCGCGATGCGCGTTTCGAACGGCGTCTGTTCCGCGTACTCCTGATTGATGTGCACCGGATTGTTGTCGCCGGACACGGCGGCGAACATCAGCACGTCGGCTTCGGTGATGGTCTTGCTGAATTCGGCGAAATCGCCGAGGCCAAGATCTTCAAACCAAACAGTCATGACCGCTCCTGACTTGATATGACGGGGAAATGTTGCAGTGCATTGTGACAGCTTTTGGCCGGAATGCAAATTACCGAGAAATCACGTACTATCGGCGATAAGTTGCGTTTTTGCCACGCTGTATGCAATACAAATCAACCAAACGCTCGTTTGAATTTGTGCTTGGGGCATAATCAGGCTTGCTTCGGCAATTGCTGCTTCCGCGTTCGATCAATCCAGACGGCGGCATTTCTGAAACGGCCGCGCTTGGCGCGGCGGCGGCGACGGTCCGCTCCAGGTTTCTTTTTAGAGATGTCCAGAGGTTTGTTGGAGGAATATGAAAGTTCTAGTCGCTGTGAAACGCGTTGTGGATTACAACGTGAAGGTTCGGGTCAAGGCCGACGGCACTGACGTGGATATCGCCAACGTCAAGATGTCGATGAACCCGTTTGACGAAATCGCGGTGGAAGAGGCGGTGCGTCTCAAGGAAGCCGGCAAGGTCAGCGAAATCGTCGTGGTGTCGCTGGGCGTCAAGCAATGCGAGGAAACGCTGCGCACCGCGCTGGCGATGGGCGCCGACCGCGCCATCCTGGTGGAAACCGATGCGGAGCTGCAGCCGCTGGCGGTGGCTAAATTGCTGAAGGCGGTGGCGGACAAGGAACAGCCGCAGCTCTTGATCGTGGGCAAGCAGGCGATCGACGACGACGCCAACCAGACCGGCCAGATGGTGTCGGCGCTGCTGGGCTGGGGCCAGGGCACATTCGCCTCCAAGGTGGACTTGTCGGCCGAGACCGTGGACGTCACCCGCGAGATCGACGGCGGCCTGGAAACCGTCAAGCTGCGTTTGCCGGCGGTGGTCACCTCCGACCTGCGCCTGAACGAGCCGCGCTTCATCAAGCTGCCCAACATCATGGCCGCCAAGAAAAAGCCGCTGGACAAGACCACGCCGGCGGAACTGGGCGTGGACGCCGCTCCGCGTCTGAAGACGCTGAAGGTGGCCGAGCCTTCCAAGCGCAGCGCCGGCATCAAGGTGGCCAACGCCGCCGAGCTGGTCGCCAAACTGAAAACCGAAGCAAAGGTGCTGTAAGCCATGGCCATTCTCGTTATCGCTGAACACGACAACCAGAGCCTGAAAGCAGGCACCCTGAACACCATTACCGCCGCCGCCAAGCTGGGCGAGGTGCATGTGCTGGTGGCCGGCCACAACGCCGCCGCCGCCGCCGAGGCCGCCAAGGGCGTGGCCGGCGTCGCCAAAGTGCTGCTGGCCGACGCCGCTCACTACGCGCACGGCCTGGCCGAGAATCTGGGCGCGCTGGTGTCCGGCCTGGCCAAGAGCTACAGCCACGTGCTGGCGCCGGCGTCCTCCTTCGGCAAGAACCTGCTGCCGCGCGTAGCCGCTTTGCTGGACGTGGCGCAGATCTCCGAGATCGTCGCCATCGAATCCGCCGACACCTTCGTGCGGCCCATTTACGCCGGCAACGTGCTGGCCACCGTGCAGTCCGCCGACCCGATCAAGGTCATCACCGTGCGCACCACCGCCTTCGACGCGGCGGGCCAGGGCGGTTCCGCCGCGGTGGAAACCGTGGCCGCGGCAGCGGACGCGCAGCTGTCCAGCTTCGTCGGCCAGGAACTGACCAAGTCCGACCGTCCGGAACTCGGCTCGGCCAAGGTCATCGTTTCCGGCGGCCGCGCGCTGGGTTCGGAGGAGCAGTTCAAGGCAGTGATCGATCCGCTGGCGGACAAGCTCTCCGCCGCCGTGGGCGCTTCCCGCGCCGCGGTGGACGCCGGCTACGCGCCGAACGACTACCAGGTGGGCCAGACCGGCAAGGTGGTGGCGCCGCAGCTGTACTTCGCGGTCGGCATTTCCGGCGCGATCCAGCACCTGGCCGGCATGAAGGACTCCAAGGTGATCGTCGCCATCAACAAGGACGAGGAAGCGCCCATCTTCCAGGTGGCGGATTACGGCATCGTCGGCGATCTGTTCACCGTAGTGCCGGAGTTGATGGCCGAGTTGTCCAAATAATCCCGGATCCGCGCCGCGAGTCTCTCGCCGGCGCGGACAGCGGGCCGGGCGAGCCGCCCGGAACAATAATATTCAGCCGGCAACGCCCGCGCGCAGTCATCGGCCCGATGCGGGCCGGACCCGCCGCGGTGCTTGCCGGCTTTTTCATGTCTGCGAATAGAAACCGATTGCCGGCCGAACCGGTGGTCCCAGCCATCCAAACACGAGGAGAAGGCGATGATTTATCAAGCACCGATCAAGGACATTCAATTCGCGCTCAATGAGCTGGCCGAGCTGCCGGCCGTCTGCGGCCTGCCGGGCTACGGCGAATGCTCGGTGGAGCTGGTGGACGCCATTCTGGAGGAGGGCGCCAAGTTCGCCGAAGGCGTGCTGGCGCCGATCAACAAGCAGGGCGATCAGGGCGCCAAATGGCGCGACGGCGAAGTCAGCGCCGCGCCCGGCTTCAAGGACGCCTGGCGTCAGTACGTCGAATCCGGCTGGGTGGGCCTGCGCGCGCCGGAAGCCTACGGCGGTCAGGGCATGCCGGCCTTGGTGGCCACCGCGGCCGAGGAAATGTGGTGTTCCGCCAATCTGGCTTTCTCGCTGGCGCCGCTGTTGACGCTGGGCGCGATCGAGGCCATTCATCATCACGCCTCGGAAGAACTCAAGAGCGTCTATCTGCCGCCGATGTCCAGCGGCGCCTGGACCGGCACCATGAATTTGACCGAGCCGCAGGCCGGTTCCGACCTCGCCCAGGTGCGCAGCAAGGCCTTGCCGCAGGCTGACGGCAGTTATCGCATCAGCGGCCAGAAAATCTTCATTACCTGGGGCGAGCACGATATGGCGGACAACATCGTCCACCTGGTGCTGGCCCGCCTGCCGGACGCGCCGGCTGGGGTGAAGGGCATTTCCTTGTTCATCGTGCCCAAATTCCTGGTCAACGCCGACGGCAGCCTGGGCGCGCGCAACGATGTGCGCTGCGTGTCGCTGGAGCACAAGCTGGGCATCCACGGCAGCCCCACCGCGGTGATGAGCTTCGGCGATCAGGACGGCGCGATCGGCTATCTGGTCGGCGAAGCCAACAAGGGCCTGAACTATATGTTCACCATGATGAACCACGCGCGTCTGGGCGTGGGCATCGAAGGCCTGGCGGTGTCGGAGCGCGCCTACCAGAAGGCGGTGGAATACGCGCGCGAACGGGTGCAGAGCCGCGCGGTGGGCTCGCCCGATCCGTCCGGCGTGGCCATCATCCAGCACCCGGACGTGCGCCGCATGCTGCTGACCATGCGCGCCCAGGTGGAGGCGCAGCGCGCGCTGGCCCTGTATACCGCGGCGGCGCTGGACCGCGCGGCGCGCCATCCGGTGGCGAGCGAAAAAGCGCGCAACCAGGCGCTGGCCAATTTCCTGATCCCCATCGTCAAGGGCTGGAACACCGAGCAGGCCAACGAAATCACCAGCCTGGCGCTGCAGGTGCACGGCGGCATGGGATATATCGAGGAAACCGGCGTTGCGCAGTACTATCGCGATGCGCGCATCACCGCCATCTACGAAGGCACCACCGGCATCCAGGCCCTGGATTTGATCGGCCGCAAGACCGCGGGCGAGGGCGGCGTCACCGCGCGCGCCTTGCTGGAAGAGGCCGCCGGCTGCGTGGCCAAGCTGCGCGCCGCCGGGCTGGCCAGCCTGGCGGACAATCTGGACGAAGCGGTCAAGCAGGCGCGCCGCAGCGTCGACTTCATCCTGGATACCTTCGCCGGACAGCCGCAACGGGCGGCGGCCGGGTCCGTGCCCTTCCTCAAGCTGATGGGCATTGTGCTGGGCGGCTGGCAGATGGCGCGCGCGGCCCTGATCGCCAAGGAAAAGCAGAGCGACGGCGAGTCCGATCAGGACTTCATGCACGCCAAACTGGCCACCGCGCGTTTCTACGGCGAACATCTGTTGCCGCAGGCGGGCGGTTTGGCGGCCGCCATCGTTGACGGCGCGGACAGCGTGCTGGAGATGGACGAAGCCTGGTTCTGAGGTGGTTCTAGGAAGATGCGCAACAGACGCCGCGGGATGCCGCGGCGTTTTTTGTTGCCTGGCCGATGCAAGAGCGATTATTGCATGAGCGTGTAATCAGGCTTTGAGATAATGGAAAAGACCTTGTTGTGGGTTGCTGCGGCGCGGCATCAAAAACCGTTTGTCATTAAAAATATTTTGCCGCATAGTGTTTGCTCCGCCCCTAGCTACGGGCGGTGTGCGAAATCAGGCGGAAAAATAGTTCTTAATAGAAGAATTAATCGCATGGCGCGCTGATATTCGCTTGAATATTGCCTGGCTATGCAATTCGGTCTTTTTTTGGATTGACCGTATCCTGATGGCGTGCAAATAATCCGCTGCATGACTCACAGCCAAGCTCGAGCCAAGTCCCGGCCGATCCCATCGCGGCGCGAGGCGCCCGCTTGACCTTGGCCGCAAGGTCCGCGCTTAGATTTCAAGAATGAATACAGAAGCCAGGATGCAATGAAGCAAGTGGTCCATTGGAGTGAAAAGGGGAAGCGGTTGTTGCCGTCGGCGGCGACGCTGGGGCGTCTGGTCGCCGCTTTGCCTTGGCTGGCGCTGGCAGGCGCCGCCGTGTGGCTGGGCATGACCGTGGCGCCGATTTTGGGTCCCGCGGCCAAGCAATGGCGAGGCTTAAGCGAGCCGGCGCCGCAGTCCGCCGCCGCCAATGTGGCGATGGCGCACTGGTTCGGCGAGCCGGTGGCGCAGCAGGCGGCGGCCTTGCCGCCGGTCAAGCTGATCGGCGTCTACGCGCCTCAGGCTTCCGGCGCGCCCGGTTTCGCGGTGATAGACGACAATGGCCGCTCCGTCGCCCTGTTGCTGGGCAAGACTACGCCCGACGGCTGGGAACTGGCCCAGATCACCGCCTCCGGCGTGTTGATGCGTTCCGGCGGTAGCGAGCAGTTCGTGCCGCTGGTCGAGCGCGTGCCCGGCGCGGGCGGCGCGGTCGGCGGCAGTGCGCCGCCGCCGATGCCGCCTCCGATTTCTCCTCCTTCCCAGGCTCCCGTTTCGCCCCCCGCCGTGGTTCCTGTGAATCCTGAAACCCCGCCGCAACCTGGGCTGGATTCCGCCAGCATGGTTCGCCAATAAGAAGACTGAATATGCGTATCCACAAACTTGTCGCCATCCTGGCCCTGGTCTACGGTTGCAACGCCGCATTGGCCGCCACCCCGCAGAACGACGGAGTGATGCTCAACTTCGTCAACGCCGACATCGAAACCGTGGTCAAGGCGATAGGCGAAATCACCGGCAAGAACTTCATCATCGACCCGCGGGTGAAGGGCACGGTCAACATCGTGTCCAGCAAACCGGTGCCGCGCGCGCTGTCTTACCAGATTCTGTTGTCCTCGCTGCGCCTGCAGGGCTTCTCCGCGGTGGAGGGCGGCGGCGTGGTCAAGATCGTGCCGGAGGCCGACGCCAAGCTGCACGCCAAGGCCAGCAAGGGCATCCCGCGCGGCGACGGCGACCGCCTGATCACCAAGGTGTTCACGCTTAAATACGGCAACGCCAATCAGCTGGTGCCGGTGATCCGGCCCATCGTGTCGCCCAACAACACCATCGCCGCCTACCCGCAGTCCAATGCGCTGATCGTCACCGACTACGCGGACAATATTCAGCGCATCGAGTCCATCATCGATTCGATCGAGAGCGCGGCCGCCGGCGACACCGTGGTGGTGCCGGTGCTGTTCGGCTCCGCGGTGGAACTGGCCGGCAGCCTGAACAAGTTGTTGCAGGACAGCGGCGCCGGCGCCGACGGCGGCAAGACCACCATCATCCCGGACGCGCGCGCCAATGTGCTGATGGTGCGCGCCGACACCCCGGGCAAGATCGGCAAGATCAAAAGCCTGCTCAAGCTCCTGGATCAGCCCAGCCAGGCGGGCGCCAATGTGCGTGTGGTTTATCTGAAGAACGCCGAGGCCGGCAAGGTGGCGCAGACGCTGCGCGCCTTGATGACCGGCGACGCGGGTCCCTTGCAGGGCCGCACCGCGGTGAGCACCAACGGCGGCTCCAGTTCCAGCCTGCTGAACCAGAGCGGTTCGGGCAGCGGTTCCGGCGCCTCGTCCAGCGGCTCTGCCAGTGCCGCCCAGGCGGCCAGCCCGGTGGGCGGCGACAGCGCGTCCAGCAGCAGCGGTAGCGGGGCCGGCGGCGGAGGATCCATGATCCAGGCCGACCCCACCAACAACGCGCTGATTCTGAACGTGCCGGACTCCATGTACCAGAATCTGCGCAACGTCATCGACCTGCTGGACAGGCGCCGCGCCCAAGTGATGGTGGAGGCGCTGGTGGTGGAAGTGGCCGCGCAGCGGGTGATGGAGTTGGGCGTGCAATGGCAGGCCTTGGGCGCGCTCAACGGCAACGGCGCCGGCGTGTTCGGCGGCACCAACTTCCCCGGCACCACCAACCCCGGCATCATCGGCTTGTCCGGCGGCGCGCTGGCCGGCGGCTCCGCCACCACGCCGCTTGGCACCCTGGCAGGCACCGGCGGCCTGAACGTGGGCTGGGTCAAGGGCACGGTCAATATTCCCGGCATCGGCACCGTATTGAACATGGGAGCGCTGGCCCGGGCGATGGAGACTGAAATGGGCGGCAACATCGTGTCCAGTCCGTCCCTGATGGCGATGGACAATGAAAAGGCCAAGATCCAGATCGGCCAGGAAGTGCCTATCCTGACCGGCCAATACAGCAATACCGGCAGCAGCAGCAACGGCTCGGTCAACCCCTTCCAGACCTACGACCGCAAGACCATAGGCTTTAATCTGGAAATCACGCCGCAGATTTCCGAAGGCGGCTCCATCCGCATGAAGATTTTGCAGGAAGCGTCCACCATCGTGCCGGGCACCGATAAAAATCCGCAGGGACCAACCACCAACAAGCGGATGATAGAGACCATCGCCAATGTGGACGACGGCGGCATCATCGCCATCGGCGGCCTGCTGCAGGAAACGGTTAGCGACAATGAGAGCAAGGTGCCACTGCTGGGCGACATCCCGTGGCTGGGCGCCTTGTTCCGCTACAGCAACAAGCAGCGCAACAAGACCAATCTGATGATCTTCATCAAGCCCACCATCATCCGCGACGATCTGGGCGCGCGTTCCATCGCCACCGATCGCTACAACTACATCATCGGCGAAGGCCATAAGGCGGAGAGGGAAAAGCTGCAGATGAATCTGGATTCGGCGCTGAAGTCCCTGCCGGAGGGCGGCATCCGCTCGACGCTGGAACAGAGCCTGAAGGCGCAGCCGAAATGAACAAGCCCAAGCTGTCGCCGGCGCTGGGCTTTCCGTTCGCGCGCGCCAACGGCGTGATCCTGCTGGACGGGGAAAGCGGTCGCCATCTGCTGCTGCGCGAAGACAGCCGGCCGGAGGCCTGGGCCGAAGTGTTGCGCCTGCACGGCCAGGGGCTGGCCAGCGTCGAGACGCTGGAGGCGGCCTTGTTCGACAAGCGCCTGTCCGAGCATTACGCCAATCGCGACGGCGCGGCGGCCGAGGTGGTGGACGATATCGGCCAGGACCTGGATCTGACCCAGATGGTGGAGTCCTTGCCAACGGTGGAGGACTTGCTGGAGAGCGAGGGCGACGCGCCCATCATCCGCATGATCAACGCTTTGCTGACCCAGGCGCTGCGCGACGGCGCCTCGGACATCCACATCGAAGCCTTTGAAGACCGCTCGGTGGTGCGTTTCCGCCTGGACGGTTCGCTGCGCGACGTGGTCAGCCCGCACCGCGCGCTGCACGCGGCCATGGTGTCGCGGATCAAGATCATGGCCAATCTCGACATCGCCGAAAAACGCATTCCGCAAGACGGCCGCATCTCGCTGCGTCTGGGCGGCCGCCCGGTGGACGTGCGGGTCTCCACACTGCCCACCAGCCACGGCGAGCGCGTGGTGCTGCGTCTGCTGGACAAGGAAAACGCCCGCCTGGATCTGGCTACGCTGGGCATGGCGGCGGACACGCTGCAGGCGGTGGACAAGGTGATCCGCCAGCCGCACGGCATCCTGCTGGTCACCGGCCCCACCGGCTCGGGCAAGACCACCACGCTGTACGCGGCCTTGTCGCGGCTGGACGCGCGCCACACCAATATCATGACGGTGGAAGACCCGGTGGAATACCACCTGGACGGCGTCGGCCAGACCCAGGTCAATCCGCGCATCGACATGAGTTTCGCCAAGGCGTTGCGCGCGATTCTGCGCCAGGATCCGGACGTGGTGATGATAGGCGAGATCCGGGATCTGGAAACCGCGCAGATCGCGGTGCAGGCCTCGCTGACCGGCCACTTGGTGCTGGCCACGCTGCACACCAACGACGCCGCCTCGGCGGTGACGCGGCTGGTGGACATGGGGGTCGAGCCCTTCCTGCTGGCCTCCAGCCTGCTGGGCGTGATGGCGCAACGGCTGGTGCGCCGGCTGTGCCCGCACTGCAAGGCGCCGCATCCGGTGCCGCTGGAAGGGGAGGCGGACGCTCCGCATTACCGGCCGGCGGGCTGCCCGAGCTGCGGCCATTCCGGTTACAAGGGGCGTTACGGCGTTTATGAACTGCTCTTGGTCGACGATCAATTGCAGCGCTTGATCCACGATCGCGCCTCCGAACAGAAAATGCGCGATTACGCCGCCCGCCACGGCATGCGTTCGCTGCGCGACGACGGCCTGCGTTGGGTCAAGGCCGGCGAAACCTCGCTGGAAGAAATCATGCGGGTGACGAGGAACTGATGGCCGCCTTCCGTTTTACCGCTTTCGACCCCGCCGGCAAGGAGCAGAAAGGCTTGCTGGAGGCGGACTCCGCGCGCGCCGCGCGCAGCCAGCTGCGTGAGCGCGGCCTGCTGCCGCTGGAGGTGGAAAGCGTCAGCGCCAAGAACGGCGACGCCGGCAGCTCGGCGCTGCGCCGCGGCCTGCCGCGCGCGGAGCTGGTGATGATCACCGAACAGCTGTCCACCCTGCTCAACGCGGGCCTGCCGTTGGAAAAGGCGCTGACCGCGGTGACCGAGCAGTGCGAACACCCGCGCAGCCGCACCGTGCTGGCGGCCTTGCGCAGCGACATCCTGGAAGGCAAGAGCTTCGCCCAGGCGCTGGCTTCGGCGCCGGGCGTGTTTTTTCCGCTGTATCGCTCGCTGGTGCAGGCCGGCGAACAGTCCGGCCATCTCGACACCGTGATGGCGCGCTTGGCCGAATACCTGGACAAGCGCCAGAACACCCAGCAGAAAGTGATGCTGGCGATGGCCTATCCGGCCGTGGTCACCGTGGTGGCCATCCTGGTGGTGGCCGGCCTGATGAGTTATGTGGTGCCGCAGGTGGTCAGCGTGTTCGCGCAGACCAAGCAGACCCTGCCTTTTCTGACCCGGGCGCTGGTGGCCGCCAGCGATTTCCTGCGGCAATGGGGCGTCGCGTTGCTGGCCGGCATCGTCGCCGCGCTGTTCCTGACCGTGCGCGCCTTGCGCGCACCGGCACTGAAACGGCGCTTCCACGCCCGGCTGTTGAAGCTGCCGGTGTTCGGCCGCCTGCTGCGCGCGCTCAACACCGCGCGCATGGCCAGCACCCTGTCCATTCTGGTGGGCAGCGGCGTGCCCTTGCTGACCGCGCTGGAAACCGCGCGCGGCCTGATGACCCTGCTGCCGATGCAGGACGCGGTCAGCGAGGCAATGGCCAAGGTGCGCGAGGGCGTGGCGCTGTCCCGCGCGCTGCACGCCACTCGTCAATTCCCGCCGGTGCTGATCCATCTGATCGGCAGCGGCGAATCCAGCGGCACGCTGGCCCATATGTTGGACCGCGCCGCCCAGCAGCAGGAGCAGGAGGTGGAGCGCAAGCTCGCCACCTTCACCACGCTGATGGAGCCGCTGCTGATCCTGTTCATGGGCGGCATGGTCTTGTTGATCGTGCTGGCCATCATGATGCCCATCATCGACATGAACCAGATGGTGCATTGATTTTCGCGGAAAGAAGCACGGAATGTCTCACAAGGCAGTTTTACAGCAATGGGTGTTGGAAGCGCTGGCCGCGCACGGCGGCAAGGCGGACCGGCTGACGGTGGCCAAACACATCTGGCATGCGCGCGCTCGCGAGCTGGAAGGCACCGAGTTGTTCTACACCTGGCAATACGATATGAGCTGGGCGGCGAGCGAGTTGAGAAAGCTGGGCCAGCTCAAGCCGGCCAATGCCGGACCCGCCGGCGTCTGGGAGTTGTCCGGCGACGGCCCCTCCCTGTTTTGACCCTTTGAAACCTCGGTAGTAGGAGTAGATATGCGACACCTTTCCAAAGCGGCCCAGCGAGGCTTCACCCTGATCGAAATCATGGTGGTGATCGTGATTCTCGGCGTACTCGCGGCGTTGGTGGTGCCCAAGGTGATGAGCCGTCCGGACGAGGCGCGCGCCGTCGCCGCCAAGCAGGATCTGGGCGCTTTGAGCCAGGCCCTGAAACTGTATCGTCTGGACAACGGCCGCTATCCCAGCAGCGAGCAGGGCCTGCAGGCGCTGGTGCAGAAGCCGACCTCGGCGCCGGAGCCGAAGAACTGGAAGCCGGGCGGCTACCTGGAGCGCCTGCCCAAGGACCCGTGGGGCAATCCCTATCAGTACGCCAACCCGGGCACGCACGGCGAGATCGACATCTGGAGCTTCGGCGCCGACGGCGAGCCGGGCGGCGAGGGCGTGGACGCCGACATCGGCAACTGGGACGCGGTCAAGTAAGACCGGAGTCGTTGATGGGCTCTTCCGTTCCGGCGCGCGGCTTCACCCTGATCGAGGTGATGGTGGTGATGCTGATCATCGGCGTGCTGGCCACCACGGTGACGCTCAGCATGCGGCCGGACACGCATCGCCAGGCCTCGGACGAGGCCTACCGCTTGGCGCGGGTGCTGGAGCAGGCGGCGGACGCCGCCGAAATGGGGGATCCGCTGGCCCTGATGTGGGACGCCAAGGGTTACGGCTTCCGGCGCCGCGGCGACAACGGCGAATGGGGCGGCGCCAACGACGAATTGCTGGCCGACCGGCTGTGGCCGGAGGGCGTGCATGGCGGTGCTTTGTTGCTGGATGGCCAGCCCTGGCCGGCGGGACGGCCGCTGCCCTTGTGGCAGGACGGGCGCGCCAACGCGTTGGCCCTGCAGATCAAGACCGAGACGCGCGGCCTGGCCGTGACCCTGTCGCCGTTGGGCCGCAGCCGGGTGGACGAAGGCTCATGAAGCGCGAGCGCGGCTTTACCTTGTTTGAAGTGCTGGTGGCGCTGGCCATCATCGCGGTGGCGCTGGGCGCGCTGTTGCGCGCCACCGGCCTGGCCGCCGACAACGGCGAAGGCATGAAGCGCCGGATGCAGGCCGCTTGGGAAGCGCAGAACATGATCGCGCTGATGCAGGCGCGCCGCGAATGGCCGGACGTGGGCGAACAGGCGGGAGAGCTGGACGACGACGGCGCGCGCTGGCGTTGGCAGCGCGTGATCAGCCAGACGCCCAACCCCAATTTCCGCAAGGTGGTGGTGCGCGTGCTGGCGCAGGGCGACGGCCGTTACGTGCTGGCCGAGATGACCGGCTATCTGCGGATGAACGCCGGAGGCGGTTCGTGATGCGCGGCCGGCAGGACGGCATGACCTTGATCGAGATCCTGGTGGCGATGAGCTTGCTCGCCATCTTGTCGGTGCTGGGCTACAAGGCTTTCGGCTCCTTGCTGATCTCGCGCGAGCGGCTGATGCAGACCAGCGAGCAATGGGTGGACGCCGCGCGCGCCTTCCGGCGGCTGGAAGGCGATCTGACCGGCCAGATGCCGGCGCCGACGCAAGGGCAAGGGCCCAGTCTGGGCGGCAGCCAGCTATTGCTGCAAAGCGACGGCGACGGCCAGACGCTGACCTTGCAGAGTTTTTCCGCCCGCTATCCCGGCGGCCAGGAGCGCATCAGCTACCATGCCGGCGCTCAGGGCCTCAGCTGGGCGGCGGGCGACGCCCAGGGCGCGGCGCCGACCGCCTACGTGCTCTTGGGCAAGGACGCCGCGGTGCGCTGGCGCGTGCTGCTGGACGACGGCAATTGGCTGGACAACTGGCCGCCGCGCGAGGCCAGCCCGGCGCACAGCCCGCGCGCGCTGGAAATGCGCATCCGCATGCCGGGCAATGAATGGGCGAAACGGATATGGGCGCTGCCATGAGGACGCCGGGAAGCCGGAAGCAGCGCGGCATGGCGGTGATCATGGCCTTGCTGATCGTGGCGCTGGCCACCACCGCCGCCTCGCTGGTGCTGTGGCAGCAAGGCCTGTGGTGGCACCAGCTCGACAACGACCGCAATCGCGCCCAGCTGCGCCTGGTGGCCGACGCCGGCCTGGGCTGGGCGATGGAAATCCTGCGCTTCAACAACGGCGCGGCCGGCAACGGCGTGGTGGCCCTGTCGCAGCTGTGGGCTCAGCCCTTGCCGCAGACCGAGGCCCAGGGCGTGACCGTGTCCGGCCGGCTGAGCGATCTGCAAGGGCGCTTCAATCTGAATTCGCTGGTGCAGAACGGTCAGACCAATGCGCGCCAGCTGGTGTTCTACAAGCGGCTATTGACCACGCTGGGCCTGCCCACGCGCTTGTCCGAACCGCTGGTCAAGCAACTGCGCGGCGGCAAGGATCCGGAGGACGCCAGCCAGCCGGCGGGAGAGGGCCGGCCGCCGGAGCCGGGCGCGGCCCTGCCCGGCTACCCCTTGCTGCGGGTGGAGATGCTGCGCTGGCTGCCGGGCTACACCCCGGAGGTCTTGGACAAGCTGCTGCCGCATGTGGCCGCCTTGCCGGCCGACGTCAGCCAGATCAACATCAACACCGCCACGCCGGCGGTGATGAAGACGCTGCTGCCGGGCGTGGGCGAAGGCAATCTGCTGGTGCTGCTCAATCAGCGCAAGGTCAATTACTACAAGGACGCCAACGATTTCAAGGCGCGGCTGCCGGCGCCGGGCATCATCGCCGACACCGATATCGCGGCGGCGTCCAATTACTTCATGCTGGACAGCTCGGCCCGGCTGGAGCGGGCGCGGCTGGAAATGCGGGCGCTGATCTACAGCAATATGAACGTGGTGAAGACGCTGTGGCGGCAAGACGGCGCGGGACGTCCGCCGCCGGCCAGGGGAAACGGAAACCAGAATGACAACGCTTAGACTGTATCTGCGGGCCGGTTGGCCCGATAGCGAACCGGGGCTGCCCTGGGCCCTATTGGGCACGCGCGGCGAACCCAGCGCTCAGGGCGACAGCGCGCCGGCCGGCTGGCCGCGCGCCGATCGCTGCGAATTGATCCTGCCCGCCGGCCGCACTCTGTTCACCCAGGCGCGGCTGCCGGCCTCGGTCAAACAGCCGACGGCGGCGATGATGGGCTTCGCTCTGGAAGAAGGCTTGATCAACGATCCCTCCGCCAATCTTTACGCCATCGGCGGGGAGTTGCCGGACGGCAGCCGGGCGGTGGCGGTGACCGAGGCTTTTCCGGTGCGCCGCGCCGTGGCCATGCTCAAGAGCGCCGGGCGGCTGTGCGACCGCATCCTGCCGGAAGAAAGCCTGTTGCCGCCGCCGGCGCGCGACGGCTGGAGCGTGGCGCGCGGCGGCGAGGGCTGGCTGCTGCGCTTGAGCGCCACGCGCGCGGCCTGGCTGCCCTACTGCGGCGAAACGACGGAACAACTGCTGTTCGCGCGGCTGGCGGCGCAGCTGCCGCCGGCCAGCCTGACCGTGTGCGGCGCCGAAGCGGCCGGCCTGATCGGCTCGCGCCTGCCGGCGTGGCAAGGCGAGCCCAAGCAATTGGCCGCTCATGATTGGCGGCAGGGCCAGGCGCAACAGGCTTTCGACTTCGCCAACGGCGAACTGGCGGCCAATCGGCGCTGGCGCGACTGGGGGCCGGCGCTGCGGCGGACCGGCTTGGTGTTGGGCGGCTTGCTGGCGGCGCAGCTGGCGCTGACCCTGGGCCAGGCCGCTTGGTACGCCTGGCAGAAACAAAGCCTGTCGGCGGACATCCGCGCCGCGGCCAAGCCCTGGATCGGCGGTCAGGCGATGCCGGGCAGCAGCGCGCTGGCGATGACGCGCGCGGTGGACAAGCTGCGATTGAGTCACGGCCTGCCGGCGCGCGACGACGCCTTGGAACTGATGGGCGCGCTGGCCGCGCTCAGCGGCCGCGATCTGCAGACCCGCTCCCTCAGCTACGACGGCGGGCGGCTCAGGCTGCAAGTGGCGGACGTGCCGGCGGAAACCCTGCAACGCTGGCGCGGGCAACTGGCGGCCAAGCAGATCCGCCTGGACGTGACCGCCACCCAGCAGGGGACCAAAGAACTCAGCCTGTCCCGGGAGCCGTGAAATGAAGCAATACCGTGAACAATTCGCCGCCTACTGGCGGCAGCGCAGCCGTCGCGAACAAGGGCTGCTGCTGGCGATGGCCGCGGTGCTCGGCGTCGGCGTGCTCTACGCCGGGGTCTGGGAGCCGGCGGGCAAATCGGTGGAGCGCAACCGCGCCGCCGCGTCCCGGCTGCAAGCCGAGCTGAGCTATGTGCAGTCTCTGGCGCGGGAGGCCGAGCAACTGAAGCGCCAGCCGGCGCAGGCGGCGCTGCCGGCCAAGGAACTCTTGCCGGTGATCCGTCAGGTGGCGCAGAGCCAAGGCTTGTCCGAGGCCGGCTGGCAGCTGAGTCCCGAGGGCGAGTCCGGCGTCGCGCTGGAGGGTGTGCTGGCTTTCGACGCCTGGGTCAAGCTGGCAGGAGTGCTGGCGGCCCAGCATCAGGTGCGCGTGATTAGCGTGCAGACCGAAGCGCAGCCCATGCCGGGGCAGGTGCATATTAAGGCCTTGTTCGGCCACGCCGGAGGCGGCGCATGAAACGTAAAATGCTGATTGGCGCGCTATTGGGCGCGCTGTTTCTGGCCGGCCTGATCGCCGCCTTGCCGGCGAGTTTGCTGTCGCTGCCCTTGTTGCGCGCCACCGGCGAGCGCTGGCAGTTCAGCGGCGCGCAAGGCACGGTGTGGCAGGGAAAGACGCAGCTGGTCTATGTCGGCGACAAGGGCGAGGTGTTGCCGATGAGCCGGATAGGCTGGCGCTTTCAGCCCAAGGCCTTGTTGTCGGGGCGGGCGATCTGGCTGTTGGAGAGCGACGGTCAGGACGGCAAGCTGGAGTGGAGCTGGGGCGGCGTGGAAGTGAACGGCGTCAACCTGACGGTGCCGGTGGCGGCTTTGGCGAATCTGTCCAAGACCTGGCAGGCGGCGCGCTTGGGCGGCGATCTGCAGCTCAAGGTCGGCCAGTTTAGCCGCAAGGGAGGGCAACTGGCCGGCAATCTGCAGCTCAGCTGGCTGGGCGCGGCCTCGCCCTTGAGCCCGTTGTCGCCGTTCGGCTCCTACCAAATGGACGTCAACGGCGCCGGCGCGGGCGTGGCCTTGAACGTGGCGACGCTGGACGGACCCTTGAATCTGAGCGGCCAGGGGCAGTGGCAGCCGGGGGCGGCGTTCTCGCTGGCCGGCAGCGCCGACAGCCCGCCGGAAAAATACGACGCCTTGAAACCGCTGATGCTGATGCTGGGCAAACCGAGCGGACCGACCAGCGTGCAATGGCAGATTCGTCCAGGGGCTTGATGACGGTTCATTTGTCATGTTATCGAATTTTCTTGTGATTTTTCCGGTACGGCGTTACTATAGAAAGGTTTAACCAAACGGGACTGATGCGCCAGGCATCGAGTCCCGTTCTTCACATAAAGCAATTCGAAAACTTAGGGTAGGGACAGATCCCATCTGTCGCGGCGGAGGCCTTGCGCGAGCGAGGCGGCCGGGCCGGCGGAGGGGGTCAACAAAAACCGGCGCAGCCGGTTTTTCCTTACCCGCCGCAAACGCAATAGGAGCAGCTTGTGTCAACCGTACCCGCAATCCTTGTCTTGGCCGATGGCACCGTGTTCAAGGGCAGTGCTATCGGGGCCGCCGGACATACGGTGGGCGAGGTGGTTTTCAATACCGCCATCACCGGCTATCAGGAGATTTTGACCGACCCCTCCTATACCAAACAGATCGTCACCCTGACTTATCCCCATATCGGCAACGTCGGCGCGAATTCGGAAGACACCGAATCTCGCGCCGTTTTTGCATCCGGCCTGATCATTCGCGATCTGCCGCTGCTGCACAGCAACTTCCGCGCCGAAGACTCCTTGTCCGCTTATCTGAAGCGGCACAATGTCGTCGCCATCGCCGACATCGACACCCGCCGTCTGACCCGCATCCTGCGCGAGAAGGGCGCTCAGGCCGGCTGCGTGATGGCCGGGGACGTCGATGAGGCGCGCGCGCTGGAACTGGCGCGCGGCTTCGGCTCCATGGCAGGGCAGGATCTGGCCCAGGTGGTCAGTTGCGACAAGCCTTACGCCTGGACCGAGCGCGAATGGAAATTGGGCGCCGGCTATCAGGTGCAGGCGTCCACCCGTTTCCACGTGGTCGCCTACGACTTCGGCGTCAAGCACAACATTCTGCGCATGCTGGCCGAGCGCGGCTGCCAGCTGACCGTGGTGCCGGCCAAGACCCCGGCCGCCGACGTGCTGGCGCTGAATCCGCACGGCGTCTTCCTGTCCAACGGCCCCGGCGATCCGGAACCCTGCGATTACGCGATCGCGGCCATCCGCGACATTCTGGACGCCAAGCTGCCGGTGTTCGGCATCTGCCTCGGCCATCAACTGCTGGGCCTGGCCAGTGGCGGCAAGACGTCCAAGATGAAGTTCGGCCACCACGGCGCCAACCACCCGGTGCAGGACCTGGACAGCGGCCGGGTGATGATCACCAGCCAGAACCACGGTTTCCAAGTGGACGAAACCAGCTTGCCGGCCAATGTGCGCGTCACCCACCGTTCGCTGTTCGACGGCACGGTGCAGGGCATCGCGCTGACCGACCGTCCGGCCTTCTCCTTCCAAGGCCATCCTGAAGCCAGTCCGGGCCCGGAAGACGTCGCCTATCTGTTCGATCGCTTCATCGCCTCGATGGCGGAACGCGTTTAAGCCGGGGAGCGGGAACATGCTGGGGATTACCGATCTCACCACCTATCTGCTGGGCGCCGTGCTCATCGTACTGCTGCCGGGGCCCAACTCCATGTACGTGCTGTCGGTGGCGGCGCAGCGCGGC
This sequence comes from Chromobacterium sp. S0633, assembly GCF_024158805.1. NCBI lineage: Bacteria > Pseudomonadati > Pseudomonadota > Betaproteobacteria > Neisseriales > Chromobacteriaceae > Chromobacterium > Chromobacterium sp. S0633. The sequence continues at coordinate 160,943 of NZ_JAMZGH010000003.1, forward strand.
ACCCGCGCCGGCTTTGCCGGCGCCGGCGGCATCATCATCGGGGACTTCATCCTGATGACGCTGGCGGCTACCGGCGCGGCCGGCCTGCTGAAGGCCAATCCGGCGCTGTTCGCCGTGGTCAAGTACCTGGGCGGCGGCTACCTGGCCTGGCTGGGCTTCAATATGCTGCGCGGCGCGCTGACGGCCTGGCGCCGCGCCGCCCGCGGCGAAGCCGCCGAGGCCAAGTCGGTGTTGGTGGGCGAGGAGAATCCCTTCGTCAAAGCCTTGCTGATCAGCCTGATGAACCCGAAGGCCATCCTGTTTTTCGTGTCCTTCTTCGTCCAGTTCGTCGATCCCGCCTACCCGCATCCGGCGCTGACCTTCGTCGCGCTGGGGCTGATCGTGGAGGTGTGCAGCACGCTGTATCTGACCGCGCTGATCGTCGCCGGCCACCGGCTGGCCCAGGCTTTCCGCCGCCGGCGCAAGCTGAGCGCGGCGCTGGGCGGCTCGGTGGGCGCGCTGTTCGTCGGCTTCGGCGCCAAACTGGCCGCGGCCAGCCTGTAAGGCAGAGATTTAATATTCGCCGCGAAGCGGCCGGGCGTCCCTGGCGTCCGGGCTTCGCGGCACACAAAATGCAATCATAAAGAGTAGAACCATGCCAAAGCGTAGCGACCTCAAAAGCATTCTGATCATCGGAGCCGGCCCCATCGTCATCGGCCAGGCCTGCGAATTCGACTACTCCGGCGCGCAAGCGTGCAAGGCCCTGCGCGAAGAGGGCTACAAAGTCATTCTGGTGAACTCCAACCCGGCCACCATCATGACCGACCCGGACATGGCCGATGTCACCTACATCGAACCCATCACCTGGAAGGTGGTGGAAAAGATCATCGCCAAGGAGCGTCCGGACGCCATCCTGCCGACCATGGGCGGGCAGACTGCGCTCAACTGCGCGCTGGACCTGGCCAAGAACGGGGTGCTGGAAAAATACAAGGTGGAGCTGATCGGCGCCACCGAGGACGCCATCGACAAAGCCGAAGACCGCGGCCGCTTCAAGGAGGCCATGGCCAAGATCGGCCTGTCCTGCCCGCTGTCCTTTGTTTGCCACACCATGGAAGCGTCGCTGGAAGCGCAGGCCAAGGTGGGTTTCCCGACGCTGATCCGCCCGTCCTTCACCATGGGCGGCTCCGGCGGCGGCATCGCCTACAACCGCGAAGAATTCCTGGCCATCTGCGAGCGCGGCTTCGAAGCCTCGCCCACCCATGAGCTGCTGATCGAACAATCGGTGCTGGGCTGGAAAGAGTACGAGATGGAGGTGGTGCGCGACAAGAACGACAACTGCATCATCATCTGCTCCATCGAAAACTTCGATCCGATGGGCGTGCACACCGGCGACTCCATCACCGTGGCGCCGGCGCAGACGCTGACCGACAAGGAATACCAGATCATGCGCAACGCCAGCTTGGCGGTGTTGCGCGAGATCGGCGTGGACACTGGCGGCTCCAATGTGCAGTTCGCCACCAATCCGGCCACCGGCGAGATGATCGTCATCGAAATGAACCCGCGCGTGTCGCGTTCCTCGGCGCTGGCGTCCAAGGCCACCGGTTTCCCCATCGCCAAGATCGCCGCCAAACTGGCGGTGGGCTTCACGCTGGACGAACTGAAGAACGATATCACCGGCGGCGCCACCCCGGCCTCCTTCGAGCCGTCCATCGACTACGTGGTCACCAAGATTCCGCGTTTCGCCTTTGAGAAATTCCCGCAGGCCGACGACCGCCTGACCACCCAGATGAAGTCGGTGGGCGAGGTGATGGCGATGGGCCGCACCTTGCAGGAGTCGATGCAGAAAGCGTTGCGCGGCCTGGAAACCGGCCTGGCCGGCTTCGACCCGGTGACCAGCGACGAAGCGGCGATCCGCCACGAACTGGGCACGCCGGGACCGGAACGCATCTTGTACGTGGCCGACGCCTTCCGCATCGGCATGAGCCGCGACGACATCCACGCGGTCAGCAAGATCGATCCCTGGTTCCTGGCCCAGATCGAAGACCTGATCGGCGAAGAACAAGCGCTGGCCGGCCGCAAGGTGGAAGAACTGGACTACGCCGAATTGCGTCGTCTGAAGCGCAAAGGTTTCTCCGACCGCCGTCTGGGCGAGCTGCTGGGCTCGGATCAGGCCGCGGTGCGCGCCAAGCGCTGGAGCTTGAGCCTGCACCCGGTGTACAAGCGCGTGGACACCTGCGCCGCCGAGTTCGCCACCAATACCGCCTATATGTACTCGACCTATGAGGAAGAGTGCGAATCCAATCCGTCCGACCGCAAGAAGGTGATGGTGCTGGGCGGCGGGCCCAACCGCATTGGCCAGGGCATCGAGTTCGACTACTGCTGCGTGCACGCGGCGCTGGCGCTGCGCGAATCCGGTTTCGAGACCATCATGGTCAACTGCAACCCGGAAACCGTGTCCACCGACTACGACACCTCGGACCGCCTGTATTTCGAGCCGCTGACGCTGGAAGACGTGCTGGAAATCTGCCGCATCGAAAAACCGTTCGGCGTCATCGTCCAGTACGGCGGCCAGACTCCGTTGAAACTGGCGCGCGCGCTGGAAGCCAACGGCGTACCCATCATCGGCACCACGCCGGACATGATAGACGCCGCCGAGGACCGCGAGCGCTTCCAGAAGCTGTTGAACGAGCTGGGCCTGAAGCAGCCGCCCAACCGCACCGCGCGCGCGCCGGCCGAAGCGATGAAGCTGGCCGAGGAAATCGGCTACCCGCTGGTGGTGCGCCCGTCCTACGTGCTGGGCGGCCGCGCGATGGAAATCGTCCACGAGCCGGCCGACCTGGAGCGCTATATGCGCGAGGCGGTGAAGGTGTCCAACGACAGCCCGGTGCTGTTGGACCGCTTCCTCAACGACGCCATCGAAGTCGACGTGGACTGCGTGTCCGACGGCGAGAACGTGGTGATCGGCGGCATCATGCAGCACGTGGAGCAGGCCGGCGTTCACTCCGGAGATTCCGCCTGCTCGCTGCCGCCGTACAGCCTGTTCCCGGCGGTGCAGGATGAAATCCGCCGCCAGACCGTGGCCATGGCCCGCGCGCTGAACGTGATCGGCCTGATGAACGTGCAGTTCGCCATCCAGGGCGAGACCATCTACGTGCTGGAGGTGAATCCGCGCGCCAGCCGCACCGTGCCCTTCGTCTCCAAAGTGACTTCCGCGCCGCTGGCCAAGATCGCCGCGCGGGCGATGGCCGGCATCGGCCTCAACGAGCAGGGCTTCACCAAGGAAGTGATTCCGCCGTTCTACGCGGTGAAGGAAGCGGTCTTCCCCTTCATCAAGTTCCCCGGCGTGGACACCATCCTGGGGCCGGAAATGAAGTCCACCGGCGAGGTGATGGGCGTGGGCAAGACCTTCGCCGAAGCCTACGTCAAGGGCCAGCTGGGCGCCGGCGACCGCCTGCCCAAGACAGGCAAGGTCTTCCTGTCCGTCCGCGACAGCGACAAGAACGGCGCGGTGGAAGTGGCGCGCGAACTGCAGCGCCTGGGCTTCGGCGTCTGCGCGACGCGCGGCACCGCCAAGCATCTGTCCGCCGCCGGCATCGTGGTGCAGGTGGTCAACAAGGTCAATGAAGGCCGCCCGCACATCGTCGACATGATCAAGAACTCGGAAATCGATCTGCTGATCAATACCGTGGACGAGAAGCGCCAGGCGATTCAGGACAGCCATTCCATCCGCCGTTCGGCGCTGCAGGCGCGGATTCCGCAATACACCACCCTGGCCGGCGCCAAGGCGGTGTGCGTGGGCATGGCCCACGCCGAGGAGTTCGATGTCTACAGCGTGCAGGAACTGCACAGCCAGATTCAGGGCTGAGTCCTGACGCGGGGGCTTGGAAGCGGGAGGGGTTTGCCGTTACAATCCCTCCCATAACCCGCTACTTCAAGCCGCCGTCCAGTACGGCGGCTTGTGCTTTTGATGAAGGCGGATGCCGCCTCTGGAGAGAATTCTGAAATGATCAAAGTCCCGTTGACCGTGCGCGGTGCAGAGCTGCTGAAAGAAGAGCTGCAGCGCCTCAAGAGCGTGGAACGTCCGGCCGTGATCGAGGCGATTGCCGAGGCTCGCTCGCATGGCGACCTGTCCGAGAACGCCGAATACGACGCCGCCAAGGAGCGTCAGGGCTTTGTCGAAGGCCGTATCGCCGAACTGGAAGGCAAGATTTCCAACGCGCTGATCGTGAACCCGGCCGAGCTGGACGCCGACGGCCGCGTGGTGTTCGGCGCCACCGTCGAACTGATGGATCTGGAGAGCGAGGAAAACGTCACCTACCAGATCGTCGGCGACGACGAGGCCGACATCAAGGTGTGCAAGGTGTCGGTGAACTCCCCGATCGCGCGCGCGCTGATCGGCAAGGAAGCCGGCGACGTGGCCGAAGTCGTGGCCCCGGGCGGTATTCGCGAATACGAAGTGCTCGACGTCAAATACATCTGAATCCCGCCGGCGCGCGGGCTTGGCGGTCCGCGCGCGGCGCGGCGCGGGAGAGGGGCTGAGACATGGATGGGTTGCGTTCCATTGCCAAGACGTTCTGGATTGGCGGCTTGTGGGTGATAGGCATCATCGTGGCGCCGGTGCTGTTCGCCATGCTGGACCGGGTCACCGCCGGCATGGTGGCGGGCAAGCTGTTCGCCAGCATCGCCTGGGTGGGGCTGGTGTGCGGGGCTATCCTGCTGGTCGACCATATCCGCCGCAACGGCGCGGCCGGGGTCAAGGAAAGCGGTTTCTGGCTGGTGATGGGCATGCTGGCCTGCACGCTGATCAATCACTTCGCCGTCACCCCCATCATCGCCAATCTCAAGGCGCAGATGAATCATGCGGCCGAAGGCCTGTTCGGCGGCGGCTTCGCCACCTGGCACGCGATTTCCAGCCTGATCTATCTGGTGCAGAGCCTGATGGGCTTGGTCTACGTCTGGCGCAACGATTAAGCGACTGTTCGCCGTAGCGCTCCCTTGGGAGCGGACAAAACAAAAGCGGTGGCATGCCACCGCTTTTCTACGAAGCGCGATCGCCGCGAACGGCGTTCAGCCCTTCAGCGCCTGCTTGTTCTTGGGCAGAACGATGCGCTCTTTATCGCTGGGGCGCCACAGCACCAGCAGCTTGCCGATGTGCTGGACCGGGGCGGCGCCCAGGTCTTCGCAGATCTGCTCGAACATGGCGACGCGCGCTTCGCGGTCGTCGCCCAGCACGCGAACCTTGATCAGTTCGTGGGCGTCCAGATTGATGGCGACTTCGCGGATCACCGCTTCGGTCAGGCCGTTGTTGCCTATCATCACCACCGGGTTGAGGCCGTGCGCCAGTCCCTGCAGATACTTGCGCTGGAACGGCTTGAGTTCAATTTTCATGAGAAATACGGATTTACAAAGCAAAAGCCGATTCTACTCGAGTTGGGCGCTTTCCCAAAGTCCGGACCTAAAATAAATGAAAAACAACAGGATAGCGCGGCTGGCCTGTTGCCCACCTTTGAGAGCATAGCGCAATGGCTAGAAGCAAGAGCAGCAATGGCTGGCTGCAGGAACACGTCAACGATCCCTACGTCAACCAGGCGCAGAAAGACGGTTACCGCGCGCGGGCCGCTTACAAGCTGCTGGAAATCAACGACAAGGACAAGCTGATCCGCCCCGGCACGGTGCTGGCCGATCTGGGCTCCACGCCCGGCAGCTGGTCGCAGGTGGCGGCGCGCATCGTCGGCGACGGCGGCAAGGTGTTCGCGCTCGACATCCTGGACATGGACCCGGTGCCCGGCGTCGACTTCATCCAGGGCGACTTCCGCGAGGAAGAGGTACTGGCGCAATTCGTGCAATTGCTCGGCGGTCGCGAATTGGACCTTGTAATTTCCGATATGGCGCCCAATATGTCAGGCATGAGCGCCATCGACCAGGCCAGGAGTTTCCTGCTGTGCGAGCTGGCGCTGGAATTTGCGCGAGATCATTTGAAACCTGGCGGCCATTTTCTCGTCAAAGTGTTCCAGGGCAGCGATTTCCAAGCCTATCTCAAGTCCATGCGCGAGCTGTTCGACGAGGTAGTCACCCGCAAGCCGAAAGCGTCGCGCGACCGTTCCAGCGAAATTTACCTGCTGGGCAAAGGCCGACGCTGACATAAAGTGGCTCGCGGCGTACAATCAAAGCAAATATCTAGACAAGCAACCAAAAAGTCAGGGCACAGAGGAGTCCGCTACTCGTGAACAATATCGGCAAAAACATCGCGATATGGGTCATCATCGGTTTGGTACTGATGACGGTATTCAATCAGTTCAACAAGCGTCAGGATACCCAGAATCAGCTTGAGTATTCGCAGTTCATCAGCGATGTCGAATCCGGCAAGGTCCAGTCCCTGACCATAGAAGGCCACCCGCTGCGCGGGCAATGGCTGAAAGGCAAGCTGACCGACGGCTCCGCGTTCAGCACCTACGCGCCTTACGACCCGCAGCTGGTCGACGACCTGATCAAAAACAACGTCCGCTTCTCCGCCAAGCCGGAAGAAGAGCCGTCCATGCTGATGAATATTTTCATCAGCTGGTTCCCGATGCTGTTGCTGATCGGCGTCTGGGTGTTCTTCATGCGCCAGATGCAGGGCGGCGGCAAGGGCGGCGCGTTCTCCTTCGGCAAGAGCAAGGCCAGAATGCTGGACCAGGACGCCAACACCGTCACCTTCGCCGACGTCGCAGGTTGCGACGAGGCCAAGGAGGAGGTGAAGGAGATCGTCGATTACCTGCGCGATCCTTCCCGCTACCAGAGCCTGGGCGGCCGCATTCCGCGCGGCATCTTGCTGGCCGGCTCGCCCGGCACCGGCAAGACCTTGCTGGCCAAGGCCATCGCCGGCGAAGCCAAGGTGCCGTTCTTCAGCATCTCCGGTTCCGACTTCGTTGAAATGTTCGTCGGCGTGGGCGCGGCCCGCGTGCGCGACATGTTCGAGCAGGCCAAGAAGAACTCGCCGTGCATCATCTTCATCGACGAGATCGACGCGGTCGGCCGTCAGCGCGGCGCCGGACTCGGCGGCGGCAACGACGAACGCGAGCAGACCTTGAACCAACTGCTGGTGGAGATGGACGGTTTCGACACCAATTCCACCGTGATCGTGATCGCCGCGACCAACCGTCCGGACGTGCTGGACCCGGCGCTGCAGCGTCCGGGCCGTTTCGACCGCCAGGTGGTGGTGCCGCTGCCGGACATCCGCGGCCGCGAACAGATCCTGGGCGTGCACATGCGCAAGGTGCCGATCGCCGCCGACGTCAACGCCGAGGTGATCGCGCGCGGCACGCCGGGCTTCTCCGGCGCCGATCTCGCCAACCTGATCAACGAAGCCGCCCTGTTCGCCGCGCGCCGCAACAAGCGCCTGGTGGACATGGAGGATCTGGAGTCCGCCAAGGACAAGATCATGATGGGCGCGGAGCGTCGCAGCATGGTGATGACCGACGAGGAAAAGCGCAACACCGCTTATCACGAGTCCGGCCACGCCGTCGTCGCCAAGCTGCTGCCCAAGGCGGACCCGGTGCACAAGGTCACCATCATCCCGCGCGGCCGCGCGCTGGGCGTGACCATGCAGCTGCCGGAGCAGGACCGCTTCGCCTACGACCGCGGTTATCTGCTGGATCGCGTCGCCATTCTGTTCGGCGGCCGCATCGCGGAAGAGCTGTTCATGAATCAGATGACCACCGGCGCTTCCAACGACTTCGAGCGCGCCACGCAAATGGCGCGCGACATGGTGACCCGCTACGGCATGAGCGACAAGCTGGGCCCGATGGTGTACGGCGAGAACGAGGGCGAAGTCTTCCTCGGCCGTTCCATCACCACCCACAAGAATCTGTCCGAAGCCACCATGCAGCAGGTGGACGCTGAAATCCGCCGCATCATCGACGAGCAGTACGCGCTGGCGCGCCGTCTGCTGGAAGAGAACCGCGACAAGGTGGAGGCGATGACCGCCGCGCTGCTGGAATGGGAAACCATAGACGCCGATCAGATCAACGATCTGATGGACGGCAAGCCGCCGCGTCCGCCCAAGCCGGGCGCCGGTTTCGCGGCCAAGCCGCAGGAAGACAAACCGACTCCGCCGGCAGCCGAGCCGACCGCCGATCCGGCGCAGGAAGTCTGAGTCCTTAAGCGACGAAGCCGGGCAAGCCTAGACAGGCTTGCCCGGTTTTTTTGCGACATCCTCCCCCCATCCATGAGCGCAGTCAGATCATGAAACCCTCTTTGCAATGCGGGCGCTTCACGCTCGATCTGTCCCGTCCCTTGGTGATGGGCATTCTGAACGTCACGCCGGACTCCTTCTCCGACGGCGGCCGCTTCAACGCGCTGGACCAGGCTTTGCGCCACGCCGAGCGGATGCTGGCCGAAGGCGCGGCCATTCTAGACATCGGCGGCGAATCGACGCGGCCCAACGCACCCCATGTCAGCCCGGAGCAGGAGATGGAGCGGGTGCTGCCGGTGCTGGAGCGTCTGCGCGACATCGGCGCGCCGCTGTCGCTGGACACCCGCCGCGCGGCGGTGATGCGGGAGGCGCTGGCCTTGGGCGCGGTGGACCTGGTCAACGACGTGTCGGCGCTGGAAGACGCGGGCGCGCTGGAATTGGTGGCGGGCGCGGACGCAGCGATCTGCCTGATGCACAAACAGGGCAATCCGGACACCATGCAGGACCGTCCGGAATACGCGGACGTGGTGGCCGAAGTGGCCGACTACCTGGCGCGGCGCGTCCGGCTGTGTCTGGACGCCGGCGTGACCCGCGAGCGTTTGCTGGTGGACCCCGGCTTCGGTTTTGGCAAGACGCTGGAGCACAATCTGGCCCTGTTGCGCGGCCTGCCCGGGATCGAGCGCGCCGCCGGCGCGCCGCTGCTGGTGGGCTTGAGCCGCAAATCCATGCTGGGCGCGATCACCGGCGAAGCGGTGCCGGCGGAGCGCCTGGGCGCCAGCGTGGCCGTGGCGCTGGAGACGGCGCGGCGCGGCGCGCGCATCATCCGCGTGCACGACGTCAAGGCCACGCATCAGGCCTTGCAAGTGCTGGATGCTGTGGAAAGTTTGAACTGAGCGCGGTGTCTGGCGCACAATAGCCGGCGTAGCGATTACCGCGGTTGGCCTGAAGCCGGCCGGATTCGAGAGAAAAACATGAGCCGTAAATACTTTGGCACCGATGGCGTGCGCGGCGAGGTCGGTCAATTCCCGATCACGCCGGAATTCGTGATGAAACTGGGCTATGCCGCCGGCCGCGTACTGGTCGACCACGACAAGGCGCATCGCCCCACGGTCTTGATCGGCAAGGACACCCGGATTTCCGGCTATATGCTGGAAGCGGCGCTGCAAGCCGGTTTTTCCGCTGCCGGCGTCAATGTGCTGCTGACCGGCCCGTTGCCGACGCCGGGCATCGCCTACCTGACCCGCGCGCTGCGCCTGGAAGCCGGGGTGATGATCTCCGCCTCGCACAATCCCTTCCAGGATAACGGCATCAAGTTCTTCGCCGAAGGCGGCAAGAAACTGGACGACGCCGTCGAACTGGAAATCGAGGCGATGCTGGAGCAGCCGATGGCGACCAATCCGTCCGAAGAGCTGGGCCGGGTGCGCCGCATCGAAGGCGCGGTGGAGCGCTACATCGAATTCTGCAAGAGCAGCTTCCCCAACGACCGCGACCTCAAGGGTTTGAAACTGGTGGTGGATTGCGCCCACGGCGCCACCTACCACGTGGCGCCCAAGGTGTTCCACGAACTGGGCGCCGAGGTGGTGACCATAGGCGGCGAGCCGGACGGCTACAACATCAACGAGAAGGTGGGCGCCACCTATCCCAAGACCTTGCAGGTGGCGGTGCTGGAGCATCACGCCGATTACGGCATCGCGCTGGACGGCGACGGCGACCGCCTGATCATGGTGGACCGCGAGGGCACGGTGTACGACGGCGATCAGCTGATCTACGTGATTGCGAAGGCGCGCGCGGCCAAGGGCGAGCTCAAGGGCGGCGTGGTGGGCACGGTGATGACCAATCTGGCGATGGAACTGGCGCTGAACAAGCAGGGCGTGGCCTTCGGCCGCGCCAAGGTGGGCGACCGCTATGTATTGGAAATGCTGCACGGCCAGGGCTGGCAGGTGGGCGGCGAAGCTTCCGGCCACATCCTGTGCCTGGATTGCCATTCCACCGGCGACGGCATCATCTCCAGCCTGCAAGTGCTGGCCAGCCTGACCGATCTGGGCATGAGCCTGGCCGACGCCTGCAGCGACTGGCAGCCCTATCCGCAGACGCTGATCAATGTCCGCCACAACGGCTGCGACTGGAAGGGCGCGTCCGCGGAAGCGCTGGCCGCCGCCGAACAGGCGCTGCAAGGCCGCGGCCGCGTGGTGTTGCGCCCGTCCGGCACCGAGCCGGTGGTGCGGGTGATGGTGGAGGCCGACGACAAGGCGCTGGCCGATCAGTGGGCGCAATCCATCGCGGCGGCCATCCAGAGAGTCGCCTGATCGCGACAGCCGGCTTACGCCGGCGTCAGCACGAAAACGCCAGACATTATTTGTTTGGCGTTTTTTTATTGCCTGAATGGGGAAAGAAACGGCGCTTACTGTTTTCGGATGAAACATACAGATAGTGACTTTGCGTGCAACTGTATCTAATGACATCTTTTTGTCATTGCGCACTGGTTAGAATCAGCGCTCCTTACGCTCGTGATGATCCATACCATGAAAACAGCAAACGCATTGAAGGCCTTGAGCCCCATCGCCATGGCAGTGGCGCTGGCGATTCCGGCCCTGGCCCAGGCCGCTTGCGGCGCCGCCGGCGCCACCTTGATCCATGATGTGCAGGGCCGCGTCATCGGCAGCCCGCTGCAAGGCAAGACCGTCACGGTAGAGGGCGTGGTCAGCGGCGCCTTCACCGGCGCCGGCCAGCTGCGCGGCTTTTATCTGCAGGAAGAGGCGCGGGATCAGGACGCCGATCCGGCCACCTCGGAAGGCGTGTTCGTCTTCCTCGGCAACCTGGCCGCGCCGACGCTCAAGCCCGGCGACGTGGTGCGCGTCACCGGCAAGGTGTCCGAGTACAGCCGCAAGGGCGACGCCGCCAGCGAAACCCAGATCACCCCGGCCAATCTCGCCGCGGTGGAGCAGTGCGCTTACAGCGAGCCGCTGACTTACGCCAGCCTGCGGCTGCCCTTGCAGTCCAGCGCCCAGCTGGAGGCGTTGGCCGGCATGGCCGTGCGCCTGGAAGGCCCGGTCCACGTCGTCGCCAATTACGACTACGGTCGTTACGGCGAACTGACCTTGTCCAGCCGGCCCAGGTTATGGACCGCCACCCAGCGCTTCCTGCCCGGCAGCGCCGAGGCCAAGGCGTTGAGCGAGGCCAATCAGCTGGACAAGCTGACCCTGGACGACGGCTTGCAGATCCAGAACGCCGATGCCTGGCTGCCGGCGCCTGGCGGCCTCTCCGCCAGCCGCACCCTGCGCAGCGGCGACCGTCTGGACGGCGTGACCGGCGTGGTCAGCTACGCCTTCGGCAAATACCGGCTGCAACCGCTGGCCGCGCCGCGCGTCGCGGCCGGCAATCCGCGCCCGGGCGCGCCCAAGCGCCAGCCGGAGAGCGTGCGCTTCGCCAGCTTCAATGTGCTCAACTTCTTCAACGGCGACGGTCAGGGCAAGGGCTTCCCAACCCCGCGCGGCGCCAAGACCCCGCAGGATTTCGAGCGCCAGCGCGCCAAGATCGTGGCCGCGATCCGTCAACTGGACGCTGATGTAGTGGGCCTGATGGAAATCGAGAACGACGGTTTCGACCGCTATTCGGCGATCCAAGACCTGGTCAACGCCTTGAATCAGGGCCAGCCGCAGCCCAAGCAATACCAGTTCGCCAATCCCGGCCTGCCGCAGGTGGGCAGCGACGCGATCACCACCGGCCTGATCTACCGTCCGGCCGCGGTGACGGCGCAAGGCAAGGCCGAGGTCAGGACGATAGGCAATCCGCAGAAGAACCGGCCGGCGCTGCTGCAGACCTTTGTGCTGGACGCCAAGAGCAAGACCCGGGTCACAGTGGCGGTCAATCATCTGAAGTCCAAGGGCAGCAGCTGCGCCGACGTGGTGGTGGACGGCCAGGCCGATGTGGACAAGGGAGACGGCCAGGGCAATTGCAATCTGACCCGGGTGCAGGCGGTGCGCGATCTGATGGCCTGGTACGCCACCCGCCCGCAGCCCGGCCCCAACGACGGCATGTTGTTGCTGGGCGATATGAACTCCTACGCCAAGGAAGATCCGATCCGCGCGTTTGAAAGCGCCGGCTTCAACAATCTGTTGGCGCGCTGGAGCCGCGACGCTTACTCCTATGTGTTCAACGGCGAATCCGGCAATCTGGACCACGCCTTGGCCGACAAGCCGCTGAGCGCCATGGTGCTGGCCGCGGGCGAGTGGCACATCAACGCCGACGAGCCGACGGCGCTGGAGTACAGCAGCGAGTTCAAGAGCGCCGAACAGCAGCAGAAGTACTACGCGGCGGACGCCTATCGTTCTTCGGACCATGATCCCCTGTACGTCGACGTGGCGCGCCGCGGCAACGCGGTGGCGGCGGCGGACGAAGGCGGTCTGGCCCTGTTGCTGGGCTTGGGGGCGCTGGGAGCGACGGCGCTGTGGCGCCGCAAGCGCTAAGGTCCATGGCCGGCGGCCGGTCGTTATGGCTGGCCCTGGCCGCGCTGCTGCCGCTGGCCGCGCCCTGGGGCGCGGCGGCTTTGGCCTGGCGCTTCGAGCCGTGGAACGCCGCGGAATGGTGGCGGATGCTAAGCGGAGGCTGGGTGCACGCCGACGCGCGCCACGCCTGCCTCAACAGCGCCGCGCTGGCGGCGCTGGCGTGGCTGGGGCGGGATAGGGCGCCCTTGTTGCTGACGCTGGCCTTGGCGGCGCCTCCGGCCATCGCCGCGATGCAATGGCTGTGGCCGGCGCCGCAGGCCTTCGTCGGCGCCTCCGGCCTGGTGTATTGCTGGTGGGCGGCGCTGGCGCTGACGCAGCCGAACTGGCGCGGTCTGTGGCTGGCCGCCTTGTTGGGCCGGCTGGCTTGGCAGAGCCTGTCGCCGGGTAGTTGGAGCGGCGGCGAGCCGGTATTGGTATCGGCGCATTGGAGCGGCGCCGCCTTGGGTTTGCTGGCCGCTTGCTGCTGGCTTCAGTTATGGACGAGGCGCGGCACTCGCGGCGCCACCGCGCACATCAGCTCATAGCCCAGGGTGTCGGCGCCAGCCGCGACGCGTTCTATCGGCACTTGCGGACCCCATAGTTCGACCCGGCTGCCGACGCCGGCCTGGGGCAGCTTGCTCAAATCCACCGCCAGCATGTCCATGGACACCCGGCCGACTGTACCCGTCGGCTGGCCGTCCACCGCGACCGGCGTGCCGTTGTCGGCGATGCGCGGATAGCCGTCGGCATAGCCGCAGGCGACGATGCCGACGCGCATTTCGCCTTCGGCCACCAGGCGGCGGCCGTAGCCGACGGCGTCGCCGGCCGGCACCTTTTGCACCGCGATGACGCGGCTGCTCAGCGTCATCGCCGCTTGCAGGCCCAGGCCGGCGCCGTCTACGTCGGCGAAGGGGGAACAGCCGTAGAGCACGATGCCGGGGCGCACGACGGCGCCGTGGGTATGCGGGTGGCGGAACAAGGCGGCGGAGTTGGCGGCGCTGACCGGCAAGGCGCTGGGGGCGATCAAGGGCTGGAAGCGTCCCCATTGCTCGGCGACGCCGTAGTCGTCGTCGGCGGTGGCGAAGTGGGTCATCAAGGCGTCGAGGCGCGCGCCGGGCAAGGCGCGCAATTGAGCGAGCGCGGGCGCGGCTTCCGCCGGCGTGAAACCCAGCCGGTTCATGCCGCTATTGATCTTGAGCCAGCAGGAAACCGGCTGTTTGGCGGAACCTTTGGCCAGCCAGCTTATCTGTTGTTGGGAATGTATCGCGCCGCCCAGCCGGTAATGCGCCATCGCCGCGGCCTCTTCGGCGTCGAAGGCGCCTTCCAGCAGCACGATGTCCTGCTGGACGCCGGTTTCGCGCAAGCGGACGGCGTCCTCGATATTGAGCAGGGCGAAGCCGTCGGCGACATCGGCCAGCGCCTGGACCGCGTCGAGCAGGCCATGGCCGTAGGCATTGGCCTTGAGCACGGCGTAGGCCTTGGATTGCGGGGCTTGGGCGCGGGACAGCAGGTAGTTGTGGCGGATGGCGGCGCGGTGGATTTCCACCTGGATAGGGCGAGTCATGTCAAGAAAGTCTGCGTTGGAGGTGTGCTATTATAAGCCCCTGGTGATGTACCCCGATAACGCAGCCGCGCCAGGATCGTCCTGAACGGAGACATGGCGGCAAGCGGAACAAAATGGACACTCTGCAAATACTTCTCGATTTTTTCACTGGCTACGGCTACATCGCCGTATTCACCGTGTTGCTGGTATGCGGTTTCGGCGTGCCGATTCCCGAGGACATCACCTTGGTGGCCGGAGGCATCATTTCCGGCCTCGGCTACACCAATGTGCATTGGATGTTTTTCGTCGGCATGGCCGGGGTGCTGGCCGGCGACGGCATCATGTTCACCGCCGGGCGAGTGTTCGGCAACAGGGTGCTGAAATTCCGGCCGATCGCGCGCATCCTGACCCAGGAGCGTTTCGAGGCGGTGCAGGAAAAGTTCGAAAAATACGGCAATTGGGTGCTGTTCGTCGCCCGTTTCCTGCCTGGGCTGCGTTCCCCCATCTTCATCACCGCCGGCATGACCCGCCGCATTTCCTACTGGCGTTTCCTGGTGATGGACGGCTTCGCCGCGCTGATTTCGGTGCCGGTCTGGGTGTATCTAGGCTATTACGGCGCGGCTAATCGCGAGTGGCTGATGACCATGGTGCACCGCGGTCAGGCCGGCATTCTGGCGGTGGTGGCGGCCTTGCTGCTGGGCGTGGCCTTCGTCTGGATGCGTCGTCGTCGTCAGCACCAGTGCGTGAAGAAATAATCCCGCGTCATCCCATAAAAAAAGCTTCCCTGAGGAAGCTTTTTTTACGTTCTTGCGCCGCTGGGGTTCAACCCACTTGCAAGAGCTCCACTTCGAACACCAGGGTGGCGTTGGGCGGGATCACGCCGCCGGCGCCGCGCGCGCCGTAGCCGAGCTCGGCCGGGATGGTCAGCTTGCGCTTGCCGCCCACTTTCATGCCGACCACGCCCTGGTCCCAGCCCTTGATCACATAACCGTCGCCCAGCGGGAAGCTGAACGGCTGGAAGCGGTCCTTGCTGGAATCGAACTTGGTGCCGTCGGTCAGCCAGCCGGTGTAATGCACGGTGACTTCCTGGCCGATGACGGCTTCGGCGCCGTCGCCTATCGCCAGTTCTTCGATAATCAGTTCGCTCATGATATGTCCTTGTCGCGCAAGCGCTGAATGAGGCCCGGCCCGGCGGCGCGGAAGGCGGCGCTCGCCAAGGGCCGTGGCAATCGCGGGATTATAGCAGCCGGATGGCCGGCTTGTGTTTTACGACGCGTGGCGTATAACGGTAAGGATGCGGGGCTGCCTCGCATCGTATCCTTGAGGGGGACTTGTCATGGACGCGACTCACGATATCCCGCGCGACCGCCCGGTTGCGCGCAGGGTGGAAACCTCCCGGCCGTTGCAATGGCTGAAAAAAGGCTTCCGCGACTTTCAAAAAGCCCCGGCCGACTGCCTGTTTTACGGCGCGGTTTTCGTGTTGATGGGGTATTTGCTGACCTTGTACTCCGAGCATTCTCCTGAACTGATCATCACCTTCGCCACCATCTTCCTGTTGGCCGGCCCCTTCCTGGCGATAGGCCTGTACGACATCGCCAAGCAGATGGAGGCTTTCGACGGCCATGGCAGGGTCAAGCTGGCGCACAGCATGGCGGCCTGGCGCGTCAATCTGCCTGCCTTCACCTTGTACGCGGCCTTGCTGGCGGTGCTGGTGTTCGGCTGGTTCCGGGTGTCCTTGCTGATGTTCGCGCTGTTCTACGACACCGCGGCCTTGCCGTCCTTGAACGACATCGTGGCCAACGCCTTCAACCCGGACAATGTCGTCTTCCTGGTGGCCTATTTCGCGGTGGGCTTTGTGTTCGCTCAGGTGGTGTTCTCGGTCAGCGTGGTCTCCATTCCCTTGATGCTGGATAAGGAAGTGGACACGGTCACCGCGATGATCGCCAGCGTGCAGGCGGTGCTGAAGAATGTGCTGACGATGGGGATATGGGCGGCTATCATTGTGGCCTTGAGCGCGGTGGGCTTTGTGACCTATTTCCTGGGCCTGATCATCATCATGCCGGTGCTGGCGCTGGCCAGCTGGCATGCTTACCGCGATTTGATCACCTTTGAGAGATGACTGAATAGCTGATGACCCACTCCGTCGTGTTTCTTGACCGGGACAGCTTGCCTGTCCCGGTTCCGCTTTTGCCGTTCCCGTCCGAATATCACGAGTTCCCCTCCACTAGCGTCGAAGACGCGGCGATGAACTGTTCGGGGGCTGACATTGTTATCACCAACAAGGTGCCGCTGCGGCGGGAAACCCTGGAGCAACTGCCCGGCCTGAAGCTGGTGGCGATCGCCGCCACCGGTTACAACCACGTCGATCTGGACGCCTGTCGCGACTTGGGCATCGCGGTGTGCAATATTCGCCATTACGGCGACGACACCGTGGCCGAACACGCCTTGACCCTGATGCTGGCCCTGGCCAAGAATCTGCCGGCCTACCAGCGCGACGTCGCCGCGGGGGTGTGGCAGCAGTCGCGGCAGTTCTGCCATTTCGGCGCGCCGATCCGAGATTTGCGCGGCGCGACCCTGGGCATCGTCGGCGCGGGCGGCATCGGCCTGCGCTTAGCGGAGCTGGCCGGCGCGCTTGGCATGCAGGTGATGTTCGTCGAACGCAAAGGCGCCAAGGAAGTGCGTTCCGGGCATGTGGCTTTTGCCGAGGCCCTGGCGCAGGCCGATGTGATTTCGCTGCATTGCCCGTTGACCGAGGACACCCGGGACCTGATCGCCCAGCCGGAATTGATCGTGATGAAGCCGGGTGCCTTGTTGATCAATACCGCGCGCGGTGGCCTGGTCAACGAGGAAGATCTGGTGGCCGCGCTCAAGTATGGGCAGTTGGGCGGCGCCGGTTTCGACGTTCTGAGCGAAGAGCCGCCGGTTCACGGCAATCCCTTGCTGAAAACCCGCTTGCCCAATCTGATCGTCACCCCTCATATCGGCTGGGCCAGCCGGCAGGCGATGGAGCGTTTGGCCGCGCAGCTGGTGGACAATATCGCCGCTTTCGTAGCGGGCATCGAGCGCAATCGTTTGTTGTGAGTTTGGGGCGTCAAGCCGGCGTAGGCCGGCTTTTTTGGCGGCGCATTTTAAATTATATATTCATATAAATGATTGGATATTTTATTTGTTGTTAACTGTTAAAAAACTATTTGCATTTTGTTTATTGTGAGAATAGCATGAGGAGGCTCTTCTGGCTTTGCCAGTACGAGCTGCCCCGCTTGATCGCCGTGGAGGGTTTCCCCCCACGGCTCTTTTTTTGCCTGTTTCGCGGCCATGCAAAACGCCCGGCGGAACCGGGCGTTGGGCTTGAGTCGGCGTCTGCCGGACGTGCGGCGTCAGTCCGGGACGTCGTTGGGGTTGATGCGAGGCTGTTCCTCCGCCCCCATGCCCAGCTTGCCGCGAATACAGCCGATGTAGCGGTTCACGTCCGGACCGCCGCCATGGCGCTGAGCGTGCCAGATCATTTCGCCCAGACAGTCCATCATCGCGTGTTGCGCCTGATGCTCGCTGCCCAGGCGCAGCGCCAGCTGCGCGTACAGAGAGCGGATGCCGAAGGGCTGGTCTATGGAGCGCTGTTCCTCAATCGCCACATGCAGGCCCAGATGCAGGAAGGGATTGCTCTGGCCCATTTCCGGCGTCCACTCCTGTTCCATATACTGTTCCGGCCGATCCAGAATGGCGTGATACTCCGGGTGGTCTATAAGAATGGGGAGCACCAGTTTTTCCAGGTCGGACAGGTCCGTTCCGGATTTGGATTTCTGCCAGGTGTCGAAGAAGAAGCGCCGGGCGTCCTGCCGGCTGGGATTGAACAACATCGGATAGTGCCTGAGTGGATTCTCGGGAGCGCTCATTATACGAGACGGAGGTGGCCATGACCACGCTTTACGACTTCTCCGCCGCGCGCATAGACGGCAGCGAACAGCCGCTGTCGGCGTACGCCGGCCAAGTGGCGCTAGTGGTGAATACCGCCAGCGAGTGCGGCTACACCCGGCAATACGCCGGCTTGCAGGACTTGCAGCATAGTCTGGGTGGCCGCGGTCTGGCGGTGCTGGGTTTCCCCTGCAATCAGTTCGGCGGCCAGGAGCCGGGCGACGAGGCCGAGATCGAGCGTTTTTGCCGGACGCGTTTCGAGGTGGATTTCCCTCTGTTCGCCAAGGTGGAAGTCAACGGGCCGCGCGCCCATCCGCTGTGGCGCTGGCTGACCCAGGCGGATTCCACCCACCCGCACCCGGTGAAGTGGAACTTCACCAAATTCCTGATCGATGCCAGGGGCAGGGTGGTCAAGCGCTACGAGCCGGCGGTGGAGCCGCATGAATTGCTGGAGGATATCGAGGCCTTGCTGCCTAAAGGCGGCTGAGACCCGCCGCTGGCGGCGGGTCCGGGCGGACATCAGCGCCGGCGGAAAATCACGTCCCACACGCCGTGGCCCAGCTTGATGCCGCGGGCTTCGAACTTGGTCAGCGGCCGGTAGTCCGGGCGCGGCGCGTAGCCGTCGGCGCTGTTGACCAGCTGAGGCTGGCCGCTGAACACCTCCATGATCTGCAGCGCGTAGTCTTCCCAGTCGGTGGCGGCGTGCAGATAGCCGCCCGGCTTGAGCTTGGCGACCAGCTTCTCCACCAGCGGGGCCTGAATCAGGCGGCGCTTGTTGTGGCGTTTCTTGTGCCAGGGGTCGGGGAAGAAAATATGCACACCGTCCAGGCTGCCGTCGGCCAGCATGTGGTCCAGCACTTCCACCGCGTCGTGGCGGATGATGCGCAGATTGCTCAATTCCTTTTCCGCGATCAGCTTGCACAGATTGCCGACGCCGGGCGAATGCACTTCCACGCCCAGGTAGTCCTGAGCCGGATTGGCGGCGGCGATTTCGGCGGTGGCGCCGCCCATGCCGAAGCCGATTTCCAGGATCTTGGGCGCGGCGCGGCCGAAGGCCTGCTCCAGATCGATGCGCTCGGGGCGGTATTCGATGCCCCAGCGCGGCATGCCTTCGTCCATCGCGCGTTGCTGGCCGGGAGACAGATGGCCTTGGCGCAGCACGAAGCTGCGGATGGCGCGTTGAAATGCCGGATTTTCCATAGAGAAGCCTGCTTAAAAACTCAAAAAAACCGCGATGTTACCGAATCTTGGCCGCCGAAGCGAGCGCGGCGGCGATGCGCTCCGGCGCTTGGGCCAGCGCCGCCAGGTAGTCGGCGGTGTCGGGCCAGCGGGGAGCCGGCAGCAATTCCCGGCGCAAGCGCCGGTTGCTAAGCCGTCTGGACTCCATCATATAAGACCATAGACCAGCGGAGACCCGGGCGCGGACCTCCTCCCGCGGCAACAGGGGCGGCAAGGTCAGGTCCAGCGCGGCGGCCAGCCGGCGATACCATTCGCTGATCGGCAGCGGCTGATCGTCGCTGGCGTTGAATACGCGCGGACCGCCGCGGCATTGCAGCAAGGCGGCCACGCAGGCGGCGGCGAGGTCGTCGGCGTGGATGTGATTGCTCCAGCTGTCCTCCTCCGGCCGGATCAGCGGCGTTTGCGAGGCGAAGCGGCTCAGCGGCAGGCGGTCGTCGGCGTAGATGCCCGGCGCGCGCAGCACCGTCAACTGGCAGCCGTGGGCGGCGGCGAAGCCGCGCAAGCAGGTTTCCGCGTCCAGGCGGCGCCAGGCGCGGTCATTGTGCGGGCGGAGGCGGGCGCCTTCGTCCAGCAAAGCCCCGTCGGCATTGCCGTACACGCCGCTGGTGCTGATATAGACTAGACGCTGTGGTATCCTGCAACCTTTTGCCAACGCAGACAACAACTTGCGCATGCGCAAGTCCTTGCGGCCGATTTCCTGGGGGGGAGCGGTCAGCAGCAGATCGTCGGCCAGGCCGGCCAAACGGCGCAAAGCGCGGGGGTCGTCCAGATCGCCCCGGATGGGCGTGACGCCCTGGCGGCGCAGCGCTTCCGCGCTAGCGTTGGAACGGCACAGCGCCAGCACCCGCCAGCGGCGGGTCAGTTCCGGCAGGGCGCGGCGCGCGACATCGCCGGCGCCGATGATCATTAAGGTTCGCATGATGCGCATTTTAGCCAGATATTGAGTAGAGGAAACAGATGACAGCGCAGGTGAAAGTGCTCCCCAGCGGGCATACATTTGGCGTCGAGCCGCATGAAACCGTATTGGAAGCGGCGTTGCGCCAGGGTGTGGGCCTGCCTTACGGCTGCCGCGACGGCGCGTGCGGCGCCTGCAAAGGCAAGGTGGTGGAAGGCGAAGTGAGCCAGGACGGTTTCCAGGAAAAGGCCTTGACCGAGGCCGAACGCGCCCAGGGCATGGCGCTGTTCTGTTGCGCCCGCCCCAAGGGCGACATCGCCATCGAGGCGCGCGAAGTGGCCGGCGCCGGCGACATCCAGATCAAGACCTTGCCGTGCCGCGTAGAGAAAATCGAAAAAATCCACGACGTGGCGGTGCTCAAGCTCAAGCTGCCGGTGTCCGAGCGCTTGCAGTTCAAGGCAGGCCAATACATCGACATCCTGATGAAGGACGGCAAGAAGCGCAGTTTCTCCATCGCCAACGCGCCGCATGACGACGCTTTCCTGGAACTGCATATCCGCAATCAGCCGGGCGGCTCTTTTTCCGAGTATGTGTTCAGTCAGATGAAGGAGCGCGAGATCATGCGCTTCAAAGGCCCGCTGGGCTCTTTCTTCCTGCGCGAGGACTCCGACAAGCCCATTCTTTTCGTGGCCAGCGGCACCGGCTTCGCGCCGGTCAAGGGCATCATCGAGCACGCGATTCATAGCGGCATCCAGCGCGAGATGGTGTTCTACTGGGGCGCGCGCACCAAGGCGGATCTTTACATGGCGGATCTGGCCGGCGCCTGGCAGGCGCAGCATCCCAACATCACCTTCATCCCCGTGCTGTCCGACGCGCTGCCGGGCGACGAGTGGGCGGGCCGCACCGGTTTTGTTCACCAGGCGGTGCTGGAGGATTTCGACGATCTGGCCGGCTATCAGGTTTACGCCTGCGGCGCGCCGCTGATGGTGGAGGCTGCGCACGGCAGCTTCACCCGCGAGCGCGGCTTGCCGGAAGACGAGTTCTTCTCCGACGCCTTCTTCCTGTCCAAGGACATGGGCGGCAGCAAGTGAACACGCCGGCGAGACAGGGATGACGTAAGCCGATTTTTTCAGCTGAACTGATTCGAACTGTATCGCCTGACGCACAACTGTAATGATATAAGTTGCTGATTTTTAGGAAATGAGCCCTTGGCGCGAGCCAGGGGCTTTTTATTTGTCTTGCATCAAACTTGGGGGTCATGCCATTTGATTTGCGTCAATGGACGGGCCGCCCAACTGGCTAAGATGAGGATCAAGAAACCTATATGGGGCGTGGCCCCGGAAAAGGAGTGGCGATGGAACTTCTGACTCTTCTTCTTTCCGACGATGTCGGCATTTTAAGCTTGGTGACCATTGTGGTGACCACCTTGGTGGTGCTGGGCGCTCTGGTGGCGATTTTCAAGAACGTGAAAAAACCGGAGTGAGCGCCTGGGCAAACAGGATGTGTTTATCCTCTTGATGTGTGTGTTGGTGGATGCGGTGGTGGGCCGCATCCACTTTTTTTTGCCCGCAATTGCCGTGGCCGCCTGCCTTATTCTCCGTCTCCTCTCTCCATCTTTATCTCACTGCTTCTTTGTCCCGTCTCTTTTGGCCGTTTGCGGCTCTTCTCTATTGGACGCGTTCAGACAATCTGATATTGCGTTTTATTTTTAATAAAAATTAAATACAAAATTAATTAAATGTTTTGTGCGCAGCACAATTGTTAGTTCTGCCAATTGTGTCTGGGGCTTCTATAAAGCTTTTGTTCTAATGTCGGGATGGGGCGAATGGAGCGGGAGGACGCTATTTGACGCAGGTCAAACGGATGTTCGACTGTTCTGGCGATCACTAAATCCGGGGTATACCATTGTCTCAGATGATAAGAATTTAATTATATAACAACAGATTTGCAGGTTAATGTACTCTCACGGAGAACGAAAATGTCTACGGAAACTGAAACCCAAGGCGGCGGCGCTCCCAAGCTCAAGCTTGGCGCGCTGACCGCTCTGGTGGTGGGCTCCATGATCGGCGGCGGCATCTTCTCGCTACCGCAGAACATGGCGGCGGGCGCCGGAGCCGGCGCCATTTTGATCGGTTGGGTGATTACCTTCTTCGGGATGTTGACTCTGGCATTCGCCTTTCAGATGCTGGCCAATCGCAAACCGGAAGTGGAGGGCGGCGTCTACGGCTACGCCAAGGCGGGTTTCGGCAACTATATGGGCTTCAACTCGGCCTGGGGTTACTGGATTTCGGCCTGGATCGGCAACGTATCCTACTTTGTGGTGATGTTCTCGGCGCTGGCCTTCTGGTTCCCGGTGTTCGGCGAAGGCAATACCACCACCGCCATCGTCTGCGCGTCCATTCTGTTGTGGGCCTTGCACTTCCTGGTGTTGCGCGGCGTGCACGGCGCGGCCTTCATCAACACCATCACCACCGTGGCCAAACTGGTGCCGCTGGCGCTGTTCATCCTGCTGGTCATTTTCGCCTTCAAAGTGGATACCTTTAATCTGGACTTCTGGGGCTCGGCCAAACTCGGCTCGGTCGTCGATCAAGTCAAGAGCACCATGTTGGTGACGGTATGGGTGTTCATCGGCATCGAAGGCGCGTCGATGTTCTCCAGCCGTGCGGAAAACATGAAAGAAGTGGGCAAGGCCACCGTGATCGGCTTCCTGCTGACCATCGCTCTGCTGGTTGCGGTATCGGTGCTGTCGCTGGGCGTGATGTCGCAAACTGAACTGGCCGCGCTGAAGAACCCGTCCACCGCCTATGTGCTGGAAAAAGCCATCGGCCCCTGGGGCGCCAATCTGATGAACGCCGGTCTGGTGATCTCGGTGGGCGGCGCGCTGCTGGCCTGGACGCTGCTGGCTTCCGAAGCGCCCTACCTGGCGGGCAAGGACGGCGTGATGCCCAAAGTATTCGGCACCACCAACGCCAATGGCTCCCCGGCCGCCTCGCTGTGGCTGACCAACGGCCTGATCCAACTGTTCCTGATCATCACGCTGTTCAGTTCCGCGGGCTACCTGGCGTTGCTGTCGCTGGCCACCTCGATGATTCTGATTCCTTACCTGTTGTGCTCCGGCTACGCCTTGCTGGTGGCCAAGCGCGGCGAGGGCTACGCCCAGGGCGAATCCAGCGGCAAAGAGTTCAGCATCGCCGCCGTCGCCTCGGTCTACGGTGTCTGGCTGATCTACGCCGCCGGCCTGAAGTATCTGTTCCTGTCCATGGTGCTGTACGCCCCGGGCCTGCTGTTCTACCTGTGGGCTCGCAAGGAACGCGGCGAGAAAGCGTTCACCGGCGCCGAGGCGGTACTGGCTGCGCTGATTGTAGTGGCGGGCTTGTTCGCCGCCTACGAACTGGCAACCGGAGCGCTGACGCTCTAAGCCGGAACCTTGTAAGAAGATTACCGGAGGCGCGCGAGATCCACGGGCCTCCACCAGCTCCCCCAATATCATTAAGGAGTTTGTCATGACCAAGTTTGGTGTTCATTCCGAGTGCGGCAAGTTGCGAACTGTGATGGTGTGCCGTCCCGGCCTGGCGCATAAGCGCCTGACCCCGGACAACTGCCACGGCCTGTTGTTCGATGACGTGATCTGGGTGGAACGCGCACAGAAAGACCATGCTTACATGGTTGAGCAAATGCGCTCCCGCGGCATCGAAGTGGTGGAGGTGCACGACGCGCTGGCCAAGGTCTTGGACGACAAAGCTTCCCGTGCCTGGATTCTGGACCGCAAGGTCAAGGCCGACAACGTAGGTATCGGCATGTTGCGCGATCTGCGCAGCTGGCTGGACGAAATGCCGTCTTCGCAACTGGCCGAGCATCTGGTGGGCGGCATCGCCAAATTCGAACTGCCGTTCGACCCGAAAGGCCTGTTCGGCGGCTACCTGGACCAATCCGAATTCGTGCTGCCGCCGGTGCCGAACAGCCTGTTCCAGCGCGACCCGTCTTGCTGGATTTATGAAGGCGTGACGCTGAACCCGATGTACTGGCCGGCGCGTCGTCAGGAAACCCTGATCCTGCAATCCATCTACAAATTCCACCCGATGTTCGCCGGCAAGGTGAAAGTATGGTGGGGCGATTGCGACCAGGAACACGGCCCGGCCACGCTGGAAGGCGGCGACGTGATGCCTATCGGCAACGGCGTGGTCCTGATCGGCATGGGCGAGCGCACCAGCCCGCAGGCGGTGGTGCAAGTGGCCAAACGCGTGCTGGGCAAGGAAGGCGGCGCCACTCGCGTGATCGCTTGCCAGATGCCTAAGTCCCGTGCGGCGATGCACCTGGATACCGTGTTCAGCTTCCTCGACATCGATCTCTTGTCGCTGTTCCCGGACGTGGTGGACGACATCACTTGCACCAGCATGTACGTTGGCGACCGCGAAGGCGAAATCCGCTTCGAACGCCACGAAGGCGTGCATCTGGTGGAAGTGGTGCGCCAGGCGCTGGGTCTCAAGGAAATCCGCGTGATCCAGACCGGCGGCGACGCCTACCAGCGCGAACGCGAACAGTGGGATGACGGCAACAACGTGGTGGCGCTGGATCGCCGCGTGGTGGTGGCCTACGACCGCAACACCTATACCAACCGCCTGATGCGCGAGCATGGCGTGGAAGTGATCGAGATTCCGGCTTCCGAGCTGGGCCGCGGCCGCGGCGGCGGTCACTGCATGACCTGCCCGATCACTCGCGACGAAGTGAAACTGTAATTCAGTTGTAGTGTCCCGGCCGCAGGCGCGGCCGGGAGGAAAACCCAAGATTCATGTGCAAAAAGACAGGTTGACCGCCGGTTTCCCCGGAAACGACGGCCGGCTTGCCCAGACTCTAATCAGGAGCAATATCATGGCTTTCAATCTGCGCAACCGTAACTTCCTCCGCATGCTGGACTTCACCCCGCGCGAAATCCGCTACATGCTCGACCTGGCCCGCGACCTGAAGCGCGCCAAGTACACCGGCACCGAACAGCAGCACCTGAAGGGCAAGAACATCGCCCTGATCTTTGAAAAAACCTCCACCCGCACCCGCTGCGCGTTTGAAGTGGCCTGCTACGACCAGGGCGCCAACGTGACTTACCTTGGGCCGTCCGGTTCGCAAATCGGCATCAAGGAATCGATGAAGGACACCGCCCGCGTGTTGGGCCGCATGTATGACGCGATCGAATACCGCGGCTTCGACCAGCACATGGTGGAAACCGAGCTGGCCAAGTTCGCCGGCGTGCCGGTATACAACGGTCTGACCGATGAATGGCACCCGACCCAGATGCTGGCCGACGTGCTGACCATGTGGGAAAACAGCGATAAGCCCATCTCCCAGATCAGCTACACCTATCTGGGCGACGCCCGCAACAATATGGGCAACTCCCTGCTGGTGATCGGCGCCAAACTGGGCATGGACGTGCGCATCGGCGCGCCCAAGCACCTGTGGCCGACCGACGAACTGGTGGCTCAGTGCCGCGAAATCGCCGCCAAGACCGGCGCGCGCATCACGCTGACCGAGGACGCCAAAGCGGCGGTCAAGGGCACCGACTTCATCCACACCGACGTATGGGTATCCATGGGCGAGCCGGCCGAAGTCTGGGCCGAACGCATCAAGCTGCTGAAGCCTTACCAAGTGAACGCCGCGCTGATGGCCGCCGCCGAGAACCTGCAAGTGAAGTTCATGCACTGCCTGCCGGCCTACCACAACAGCGAAACCAAGGTGGGCAAGGAAATCGCCGCGCAATATCCGGACCTGGCCAACGGCATCGAAGTGACCGAGGACGTGTTCGAGTCCGAAGCTTGCATCGCTTTCGAACAGGCCGAGAACCGCATGCACACCATCAAGGCCATCCTGGTGGCCACGCTGGGCGATTGATCCGGCCCTAGGCATCCCTAGCTGCACTTTGCCGGCCAAGGCTTCCCTGACCGGGAACCTTGGCCGGTTTCACATCAAGCACGCGGCTCGCCGTCGCAGACGGCGGGCGCGGCAATAGCGAGGAATAGAATATGCGAGTCGTCGTAGCTCTGGGCGGCAATGCCCTGCAACGTCGCGGCGAGGCCATGACCGCCGACAACCAGCGCGCCAACGTCAAAGTGGCCGCCGAACAACTGGCCGGCGTGACCCGGCTGGGCCACAACCTGGTGATGTGCCACGGCAACGGGCCGCAAGTGGGCCTGCTGGGCCTGCAGAACGACGCCTACGCCCGCCACGTGGACGAAAAAGTGACGCCCTATCCGCTGGACGTGCTGGGCGCGCAGACCGAAGGCATGATCGGCTACATGGTTGAGCAGGAACTGGGCAATGTGCTGCCCTTCGAAGTGCCGATCGCCACCATCCTGACCCAGACCGAAGTGGACGCCAAGGACCCGGCCTTCAAGAATCCGACCAAATTCGTCGGCCCGGTTTACAGCAAGGAAGAGGCGGACAAGCTGGCTGCGGAAAAAGGCTGGACGGTGAAGGCCGACGGCGAATACTTCCGCCGCGTGGTGCCCAGCCCGAAACCGAAGCGCATCTTCGAAATGCGCCCGATCAAGTGGCTGATCGAAAAAGGCGTGGTCGTGATCGCCGCCGGCGGCGGCGGCATCCCCACCATGTACGAGGGCGACAAGCTGGTGGGCGTGGAAGCGGTGATCGACAAGGATCTAGCCTCCGCCTTGCTGGCGCGTGAAATCGACGCCGATTACTTCGTGATCGCCACCGACGTGAAGAGCGTGTTCATCGGTTGGGGCACGCCGGAAGCCAAGGCGATCAAGCAGGCCCATCCGGACGAGATGGACAAACTGGGTTTCGCCGCCGGCTCGATGGGCCCGAAAGTGGAGGCGGCTTGCGAGTTTGCCCGTCTGACCGGCAAGAAGGCCGTGATCGGCGCGCTGGAAGACATCGAGAAAATCGTCAAGGGCGAGGCCGGCACGGTGATCTCCACCGAGCAGGCCGGCATCAGCTGGTATTGATGCCGTTTTTGCTTAGCCAAGCGTCAAGGGCTGCCGTCAGGCAGCCCTTTTTTATTGGCGGCGTCTAGCCCAGCAGCTTGCCGCGGTGCTGGCGGAGGAGGTCCTGTCCGGCTTGATAGCCGATCTGGTAGAGCTGGGACAGATTGGAGTGCGACCAGTCCAGCTCCTCGGCGCGGCGTTGCGGGTCAATCAGTTGGTCGAACTGGATCTTCAGCACCTCGGTGCGCGGCCGGCCTTGCTCGTCCTTATTGTGCAAGGCTTCGAACAGCTTCAGGTCGTCGCGCGCGATTTCGGTCAGCGGGGTGATGATGGATTGCACCCAGGCGTCGTAAAGGCCGCGCGGCGGATGCAGGAGCCGGTCGCTGCCCAGCACGTCGAACACCAGGGTGTAGTCGATGTGAGGATGATCGCGGAACAATTGCTTGAAGTTCAGCGTGTCTATGGCCGCGCCTTCGATGTAATCGCCGTCGGCCAGCGGATACGGCGGGTAGATGAAGGGAAAGGACAGCGCGGCCAGGAAGTGTTCATGACCGATCTCGCTCTTGTCCCAGCAACGCATCTCGCCGCGGCTGATGTTGTAGGCGTTCAGGTAGAACTGCGGCGCAATGGTCTTGAGGCGGTCGAAATCCACGATCTCCTCGATAAAGGGCACGTGCGCGCACAGGCCTTGGCTGTTGGGGCCCAGATCGCTGGGGCAGAGCGTGGCCAGCAGCAGCGATGTCCAGTCGGCCAGCAGACGCTGCCAAGGCCCTTGATCGGCCTGTTGTTGAATGCTCTGCAACAGGGGGTTCTGGCTTTGCCAGCTGCGCCACAGGTCGGCGGCCGGGCCGGGTTTGTTGAACACCTTGTAGTTGATCGGCAGCAGCCGGTAGATCGGATCGGATACGCCGAGATCGGCCAGCCGCCGCAAATTGTCCAGCGGCGAGCCCTTGCGCGGCGCCGCGTACAAGAGGCCGACGATGGCGCCGGCGCCGGAGGTGGAGATGATGTCGAATTCGACGCCGGCCTCCATCAGCGCGACCAGCGCGCCGGCCATCAAGGTTGCGTTGGGCGCGCCGCCGCCCAAGACCAGCGCGATGCTGGGCCTGTTTGCTTTTGCCATCGGAGTCCTCGTCGAGAGAGTGGCCGGTTGTTGCAACCGGTTGGGAGTATGACTTAGTTCAATGTCATTGTTGCTGTTGAATTATGGATGCCAAGGCGTATTTTGCAACGCAATATGGTGTCAGTAATGACATTCTGATTTGTTGCGAGAAAGCCGCAGTGACAGTGATTTGTCATTGGGTAATGAAAGATACCTTGCGGTACAAGGTAGTGGTTTGTATAGTGCAATCACAAGCAGATTGATGCCTTGGTCCGTCTAACTATCTTGCAATGCAAGGTAGTTGGGTGGAAAGAACCGGGCCGTTTCAAGGAAGGCAAGATGAAAACCCAGTTGAAGAAGGGGACCCTGGACATGTGCGTATTGGCGGTATTGGCCCAGTCCGACAGCTATGCCTACGAATTGGTCAGCACTTTGTCGCGCACGATGGAAATCAGCGAAGGGACGATCTATCCGTTGATGCGCAGGCTGCAGAACGAATCCTGGGTCAGCACCTATCTGGTGGAGTCGGCGTCCGGGCCGTCGCGTAAATATTACACGCTGACCGAGGCGGGCAAACGGGAGTTGGAATTGATGCGGCGCGAGTGGCAGGAATTCGTCAGCGAAGTGGACAGCGTGCTGAGCCGCCTGCCGGCGGCCGGCCAGCCGGGAGAACAACAAGCATGAACCGCAAAGCGTTTTTAGCGCAATTGGAACAGGCCCTGGCGGGGATGCCGGCCGAGGAAATCCGTGAAATCGTCGCCGACTACCAAGAGTACTTCAGCGACGCGCAAGAAGCCGGCCGCGACGAGGACGAGGTGGTCGCCGCCCTGGGCAGCCCGCAGAAGCTGGCCAAGGAACTGAAGGCGCAGGCGCATTACCGCCAATGGGAAAGCCATCGTTCCTTCGGCAATTTGATGAGGGTGGTGGCTTCGGTCGCCGGCCTGGGCGTGCTGAACTTCTTCCTGGCGCTGCCCTTCATGATCTACCTGCTATGCCTGTCCATAGGCTATATGGTGTCCGGCAGCCTGTTGATCGCCGGCGTGGCGCTGGTGGCGGCCTGGGGCGGCAACAGCCTGTTCGGCTGGCCGGAACTGGAGCCCAGCCTGTCGCCCGAGAACGGCAAGATCGAGTTCAAGCTTCAAGCCGATGGGGAGCCGGTCCACGGCGTGAGCCTGAAGCAGGGGAGGCTGTTGCTGACGCTGGAGGAGGATGAAACCGCCAGCCTGAAGTTGCGTAGCGGAGAGCCGGTCAGGGTCAGCTACGACGGCGGCGAGTTGAAAGTGGACGCTAGCAATCCGGCGGCGCGGCAAACGATCAAACACGAGAGCGAACGCTCCGTCAGCCTGGAGCGCGGCCAGCTGAGCGCGCTGACGCTGGTTTCGGACGGAGGCGACAGCATGGTGCTGGCGCAGGATGGGGATGGCCGTTCGCTGCGTTGGCGGATGATCTCGGCGCAGGCCTCCGCCGCCGTCGGCGAAGCCGGAGAAGCCGGCGATCTGGTGTTGAACGACGGCGAGAGCTCGCTGGTGATCAAGGATAACCGGCTGTCGCTGAAGGACGGCAAGGACCATATCGAGATCGACGGCATTCCGGGCTTGTCGCTGCAGGGGTCGGCGGCGGTCAGCGGTCTGGTGCTGTTATTGGTTGGCGGATTGGGGCTGGTGTTCTGCGTATGGCTGACGCGGCTGACCTGGCGCGGGCTGGTGCGTTACGTCCGTTATCAGATCGATTTGGTGGCGGGCAGGGGCTTGGGCGGCAACGCGGTGTGAGGAGTGGTGTTTTTGACCGGACTTGGGAGAGAAACATGAAACACGATGCATGCATTCAACAATTGCAGCTGACCATGGAGCGCTTGCCCGAAGCCGAGCTGCGCAAGATTCTCAGCGACTATCGCGAATACATTCGCGAGGCGGTGGCCGATCAGCGCAATGAGAGCCGCCTGATCGCCGCGTGGGCGGATTCGCGACGGACCGTTTCGATTCTTGCGCGCAAAGGCTCGCTGAGCGCTCAGTGGGCGCGGTTGGCCCGCCACGCGGTGGGTGGGATGGCGGCCGCTTGCGGTGTGATCGCGATGTACTGGTTGTTCATGCAGTGAGGAAAACCACCGCCGCCGGCCAAGGCGGCGGCTTCTACTTGGGAAAGGGGTGCGTGATGAGGCGTGGGATAGTGCGCTTGCTGGCATTGATGGGGCTGATGGGCGGCGGGGCGGCTTACGCGGCGGAAGCGCCGATTGAAAAGCTGGTGATCAACGGCGACGCGGCCGTGCTCAAGCTGAGCGCGGACGACAAGCGGCCGTATCAGCTGGACCTGAACAAAAGCAATTGGGACGCCAAGCAGTGCAGCGCCCTGGTGCGGCGCGCAGGCGGCGTGGTCACGATCACGGTCAAGCTCAACGACAAGCTGTTGGGCAGCAGTTGCGGGTTGGAGATCGCCGGCAATCTGAAGCCGGGCAAACAGGTGGAATTGGGGCTGGCTGCGGTCAAGGGGTCGATCCGCGGCGCGTATTCGGCGATCCGGGTGGACAGCCGGGCGGTGGATCTAACGATGGACGGCAAAGCCGCCAGCCTGTCCATGTCCGCCGACGCGATCAGGGCGCAGGCCAAGGGCGCTTACGACAAGCTGGCGCTCAAGGGGCAGGCGCTGACCTTGAGTTTCGAAGGCAGCAGCCGCGACATGGTTTTTGACGGCCAGGCGGTGAAGGCGAAGGTGAAGCTGACCGACGCCAAGCCCAGCGGCTCCTTGTCGCTGGACGCCACCACCGGCAAGTTGTCGCTGACGCTGCCCAAGTCCGCAACGCTGCAATACGAGGTGCGCGGCACGGCGGCCTCGGTGGACAGCAAGCTGCCCAGCACCGCCGGCGCGCCGCTGAAGCTGAGCGCGCGCGGCCAGGCGCTGAAAGTGGCGGTGGAGGCGGATTAAGACGCGGCCAAACAAAAACGGAGCCCGAGGGCTCCGTTCGCTTGGCCGACGAATCTGGCTCAGTAAGCGCAGACGGTGAACAACTCCAGGCCGCCGTCGCGCACCAGCTTGCCGCCGCCCAGTTCGGGCAGTTCGATGATGGCGGCGGCTTCCAGCACGTCGGCGCCCATGCGCTTCAGCAGCTTGTAGCCGGCCATCATGGTGCCGCCGGTGGCGACCAGATCGTCAATCAGGATGACGCGGTCGCCCGGCTTGCAGGCGTCGGTGTGCATTTCCACCGCGGCGTTGCCGTATTCCAGCTCGTACTCCTCCTCCACCGTGGTGAAGGGCAGCTTGCCGCGTTTGCGGATGGGCACGAAGCCTACGTTCAACTCGTAAGCCAGCACCGAACCGATGATGAAGCCGCGCGCGTCCAGGCCCGCCACCAGGTCCACTTTCTCCATCATGTAGCGATGCACATAGATGTCGATCAGCATGCGGAAGGTTTTGGGGTTCTGCAGCAGCGGGGTGATGTCGCGGAACATCACGCCTTGTTGCGGCCAGTTGGGCACAGTGCGGATCCAGCCTTTCAGATAGCTGGAGTAGTCGAGATTGCTAAGGTTTTCCATGGCCTTATTGTACTTCGAAATAAAGAGAGTCGCCGCGCGCCCCACAAGAAAAAGCCCGCCGCGCAGCGCGGCAGGCTAGGAGTCCGCATCAATTATTGACGTTTCAGTGGAAGAAAGCCAGCTTGAAGATCCACAGCGCGGCGATCACCAGTACCGGCGGCTTCAGGTCGGAGAAACGGCCGGCCAGAATCTTGATCACCGCGTAGCTGATGAAGCCGAAGGCGATGCCGTCGGCGATGGAGAAGGTGAAGGGCATCGCCAGCGCGGTCATCACCGCCGGCGCGGATTCGGTCAGATCGCTCCAGTCGATCTCGGCCAGGCCGCGCGCCATCAGCACCGCCACATAGCACAGCGCGGGCGCGGTGGCGTAGGCGGGCACGGTGGCGGCCAGCGGCGACAGCCACAGCGAGGCCAGGAACAGCAGCGCCACCACCATGGCGGTCAGGCCGGTGCGGCCGCCCACGGCGGTGCCGGCGGCGGACTCGACATAGGCGGTGGTGGACGAAGTGCCCATTACCGCGCCGGCGGTGATCGCCACCGAGTCGGCCAGCAGCGCGCGCTTCAGGCGCGGCAGCTTGCCGTCCTTGTCCAGCAGGCCGGCGCGGTGAGACACGCCCACCAGGGTGCCGGTGGTGTCGAACAGATCGACGAAGAAGAAGACGAAGATCACGCCGATCAGGCCGGCTTGCAAGGCGCCGGCGATATCCATCTGCATGAAGGTGGGCGCCATGCTCGGCACCGGCGCCACCACGCCCTTGAACGGAGACAGGCCCATGGCGATGGACAGCACCGTCACCACCAGGATGCCGATGATGATGGAGCCCGGCACCTTGCGGTATTCCAGCGCCACGATCAGGAAGAAGCCCAGAATGGCCAGCAGGGTGGTGGGCTTGTGGATGTCGCCCAGGGTCAGATAGGTTTCCGGATGTGGCGCGATCACGCCGGCGTTCTTCAGCGCGATGATGGCGAGGAACATGCCGACGCCGGCGGAAATGGCGAATTTCAGCGACTGCGGGATGGCGTTGACGATGGCCTCGCGCACGCGGAACAGGCTGACCGCCAGGAACACGATGCCGGAGATGAACACCGCGCCCAGCGCGGTTTCCCAGGACAGCCCCATGCCCTTGACCACGCTGAAGGTGAAGTAGGCGTTCAGGCCCATGCCCGGCGCCAGCGCAATCGGGTAATTGGCCACCAGGCCCATGATGGCGGTGCCCAGCGCCGCGGCCAGACAGGTGGCGACGAAGACGGCGTTCAGGTCCATGCCGGTGCTCGACAGGATCAGCGGGTTGACCAGGATGATGTAAGCCATGGTCAAGAAGGTGGTAAAGCCGGCGATGACTTCGGTCTTCACCGTGGTGCCGTTTTCTTTCAGCTTGAAGAAGCTGTCAAGGAATTGCATGGCGAAACGCGCTCCAAAGGAGATAGGTAGGAAAAAAACCAGCCATTTTATTCAGCCTGAAGAGATTTACCTAAATCTTGACGTGAAAATAACTTGGCGATTAACAGCCGGTACGCGCTTATGGTATTCTGGAGAATTACTCATTTGGCAGGAAGTACCTTTCATGAGCCAGCCAACCGGTAATATTTTTATCGTGGTCGCTCCTTCCGGCGCGGGGAAAACCTCGCTAGTGGCGGCCTTGCTCCAGGCGGAGCCGTCCGTGGAACTGTCCATTTCTTATAGCACGCGCGCGCCGCGCAAGGGCGAAGAGGACGGCAAGCATTACCACTTCGTCGATCAGGCCACGTTCAAGTCCATGATCGAACGCGGCGATTTCCTCGAGTACGCGGAAGTCTACGGCAACTACTACGGCACCAGCGCGCCGTGGATACGCAGCCGCCTGGCCGTGGGGCAGGACATTCTGCTGGAGATAGACTGGCAGGGCGCCGAGCAAGTGCGCAAGGTCTTCCCCGAGGCGATAGGCATTTTCATCGCGCCGCCGTCGATAGAAGAGCTGGAGCGCCGCCTGCGCGGACGCGCCACCGACAGCGAGGAAGTGATCCGCCGCCGGCTGGCTTCCGCCCGCGCCGAGATCGACAAGATCGCCGAATACGACTACATCGTGGTCAACGACGATTTCGAGCGCGCCCGCCTCGATCTGATCAGCGTCGTGCGCGCCAATCGGCTGCGCAGCGCCATCCAATGCCGCAAGCTGGCGACGATGCTGGCGCGGATGGGACAGACCGGCTGATCCGACCGTTTGTTGGTGAGTCGACTAAAATTTAGATATAGTGATCCCTCTGGGCGTTGCCGCGGCCGCAAGAACGGCGACCGACAACGCCCTTGGCAACTTTGAAGAAAGAAAGCACATGGCCCGTATTACTGTTGACGATTGCCTGGACCGCATCCAGAACCGTTTCGACCTGACCCTGGCCGCCGCCTACCGCGCGCGCCAAGTGGCTTCCGGCGCCAGCCCCTTCGTTGAAGCCGGCCGCCATAAGCCCACCGTCGTCGCGCTGCGCGAAATCGCCGCCGGCCACGTCGGCAAGGAAGTTCTGAGCCGCGGCAAAGCCTGATTGCAAGTGGGTGGTGGGTTATGGCAACCGGCATTGAGGATGAAATCGACTACGACGCCCTGATCGACAGCGAAGCGCAAGCGTTTTTCGAGTCTGTCGCGCGTTATCTCAAGCCGGAGGACGTCCAGCTGTTGCGGCAGGCTTTCGAAGTCAGCCGTGCGGCGCACGAAGGGCAGACCCGCAAGAGCGGCGAACCCTATATCACCCACCCGCTGGCGGTGGCCTGCATGTTGGCCGAGTGGCGGTTGGACGTGCAGGGCCTCGCCGCCGCCTTGCTGCACGATGTGCTGGAAGACACCGGCGTCACCAAGCCGACGCTGATCGAAAAGTTTGGCAAGATCATCGCCGATTTGGTGGACGGCCTCTCCAAGCTGGAGCGGCTGGAATACCAGACCAAGGAAACCGCGCAGGCGGAAAGCTTCCGCAAAATGGTGCTGGCGATGGCGCGCGACATCCGCGTCATCATCGTCAAGCTGGCGGACCGGCTGCACAATATGCGCACGCTGGATTCGATGCGCGAGGACAAGCGCCGCCGCATCGCGCTGGAAACCTTGGAAATCTACGCGCCGATCGCCAACCGCATCGGCCTGAACAAGGTTTACCGCGAACTCCAGGACCTGGCGTTCAAGCACCTGCACCCGCATCGCTACGGCGTGTTGTCCAAGGCGGTGCGCGCCGCGCGCGGCAATCGCCGCGAAGTGGTCACCAAGATCCTGCAATCCGTCAGCCAGAAGCTGGTGCAGAGCAATATCGAAGCCACGATCAAGGGGCGAGAGAAAAACCTCTACAGCATCTACAAGAAAATGCAGGAAAAACACCTGTCGTTTTCCGAGGTGCTGGACATCTACGGCTTCCGCGTCGTCGTCAACGACATTCCCGGCTGTTACCTGGCCCTGGGCGCGCTGCACAGCCTGTACAAGCCGATTCCCGGCAAATTCAAGGATTACATCGCCATTCCCAAGGGTAATGGCTATCAGAGTCTGCACACCACCTTGTTCGGCCCCTACGGCACGCCGGTGGAGATGCAGATCCGCACCCGCGAAATGAATAGCGTGGCCGAGGCCGGCGTGGCCTCGCACTGGATGTACAAGAGCGGCGACGGCGTCAACACCGCGCAGCAGCGCACCCACCAGTGGCTGCAAAAAATCATGGACATGCAGGAGGAGAGCGACGATCCGGTCGAATTCCTCGAGCACATCAAGATCGATCTGTTCCCGGACGAAGTCTACGTGTTCACGCCCAAGGGCAAGATCATGGTGATGCCGCAGGGCGCGACCCCGGTGGACTTCGCCTACGCGGTGCACACTGACATCGGTCACCGCTGCATCGCCGCGCGCGTCAATCACGCGCTGGTGCCGCTGCGCACCGTGCTGCGCAACGGCGACACCGTGGAAATCATCACCTCCACCCAGGCCAAGCCCAATCCGTCCTGGCTGACCTTCGTGCAGAGCGGCCGCGCGCGTTCTGGCATCCGCAACTACCTGAAGAGTTTGCAGCAGGAAGAAGCGGTCGGCCTGGGTGAGAAGCTGCTCAAGCAGGCGATAGGCGCGCTGGCGGTAACGCCGCTGGCCTTGAGCGAGGAGCTGTGGGTGGAGTATCTGGCCGCTTTCGGCGAGAAGCTCGCCTCGCAGCAGGACGTGCTGGCCGACATCGGCGCCGGCAAGCTGATGCCCATCGTGGTGGCGCGCCGGCTGCTGGAGCTGGCCGGCGAGCGCTTGGGCGAGGAAGTGAAAGTGGGGCCGGTGACCATACGCGGCAACGAGGGCGGCATGGTGCAGCTGTCGCCGTGCTGCAACCCGCTGCCGGGCGACGACATTTTGGGCGTCATCACCAAGGGCCAGGGCCTGGTCATCCACCGCAAGGGCTGCCCGAACGCGCGGCGGGCGGATCACGACAAGCTGCTGGACGTCAATTGGGAAGCGCAGCGCGACCGCATGTTCGGCGTCACCGTCGGCGTGCTGTCCCGCAATGAGCGCGGCGCGCTGGCCGACATCGCCACCGCGATTTCCCAGGCCTCGGCCAATATCGAAAGCGCCGACACCCAGGACAGCAGCCGCGACGGCGACGGCCTGTTCAACATCCACTTCCGCTTGCAGGTGGAGGGCGTCGAGCATCTGGAGCGCGTGCTGAGCGCCATCCGCGTGCTGCCGGTGGTGCAGCGCGTGCAAAGGAGATGAGATGCTGAAACTCAAGATCAACGGCGAGGGCCGCGAACTGAGCGGCGTCGCCAATGTGGCCGAGCTGGTGGCGGCGCTGGGCCTTGTCGGCAAGCGCGTGGCGCTGGAAAAGAATGGCGAGATCGTGCCGCGCAGCCAGTATCCGGCCACCGGGCTGGCCGACGGCGACGAACTCGAAATCGTGGTGGCCGTCGGCGGAGGCTGAGCGGCAAAGCTGATAGAGGTGCAGGAGTGGCGGATCAACTGATCATCGCAGGCAAGGCTTACAATTCGCGTTTGCTGGTGGGAACCGGCAAGTATCGGGATTTTGAGGAAACGGCCCGGGCGCTGGACGCGTCGGGAACGGAAATCGTCACCGTCGCCATTCGTCGCGTCAACCTGGGTCAGAATGCCGGCGAACCCAATTTGCTGGACTTTTTGCCGAAAAACCGGTATAACCTTCTCCCCAATACGGCGGGGTGTTATTCCGCCGACGACGCCATTCGCACTTTGCGCCTGGCCAGAGAGCTTCTGGACGACCATCGTCTGGTCAAACTGGAAGTGCTGGGCGATCCGAATACCTTGTTCCCCAACGTCAAGGAAACCCTGAAAGCGGCCGAAGTGCTGGTGGCCGAAGGTTTCGACGTGATGGTGTACACCTCGGACGATCCCATCATCGCCCGGGAGCTGGAGCAAATGGGCTGCTGCGCCATCATGCCGCTGGCCAGCCTGATCGGCTCCGGGATGGGGATTCTGAATCCGTGGAATTTGAAGTTGATTATCGAGCAGTCCAAGGTTCCCGTGCTGGTTGACGCCGGCGTCGGCACCGCGTCCGACGCGGCGATCGCGATGGAACTGGGCTGTGATGGCGTGCTGATGAACACCGCGATTGCCGCCGCGCAACAACCGGTGTTGATGGCCCACGCCATGAAACAGGCTGTAGAAGCAGGCCGATCGGCATATCTTGCCGGCCGGATGCCGAAACGTTTTTATAGTGCAGTACCTAGTTCTCCTAGTGAGGGGGTGATTTCTTCCGTCAAGCCGTGATGCGTAAAGCGCCACAGATTGCTTGGTCGGAACGCTTCAGACTTTTCCAAACCGCGTAAGATTGTTAAAATGCTGTTTTTTATAGCTCCAGCCACGTCTGGACGCTAGGAACTAAGGATACTAGATTCAATGCCGAACATTCGCGTTAAAGAGAACGAGCCGTTTGAAGTTGCAATGCGTCGCTTCAAGCGCGCGGTGGAAAAAACCGGTCTGCTGACCGAACTGCGCGCCCGCGAGTTCTACGAAAAACCGACTGCCGAGCGCAAGCGCAAGCACGCAGCTGCCGTTAAGCGCCACTACAAGCGCATCCGCAGCCAAATGCTGCCGCCGAAACTCTACTAAGAGTTCGTCTGGTCAGTAAGCAGGACCGCAGGCTTAGCCTGCGGTTTTGCCATTTGTAGTTCCCCGTTTGCAGACTCTGACGGCATGGGTTTTGAACGATTCAAAACCAATGTCATCAGGGTTTGACTCTCTCTAAAGTGCGCGCTCGCCGCCGGCGACGAGTGGCGGTCATCTTCCGGAAAGCAAGCAATGAGCCTCAAACAGCGAATCAGCGACGACATGAAATCTGCAATGAAAGCGCGGGAAAGCGACAAGCTGGCGGCCATCCGCCTGTTGCTGGCGGCCATCAAGCAGAAGGAAGTGGACGAGCGCGTGGAGCTGGACGACGCCGGCGTGGTCGCCGTCATCGACAAGATGCTCAAGCAGCGCCGCGATTCGGTCAGCCAGTACGAGGCGGCTCAGCGTCAGGATTTGGCCGACAAGGAAAAATTCGAGATGGACGTGCTGATGGCCTATATGCCGCAGCAATTGTCCGCCGGAGAGATTGATGCGCTGGTGGCCAAGGCCGTCGCCGACAGCGGCGCCGCCGGCATGCAGGACATGGGCAAGGTGATGGGGCTGTTGCGGCCGCAATTGGCCGGCCGCGCCGATATGGCGCAGGTTTCCGCCTCCATCAAGGCCAAGCTGGCCGGCTAGCCGGCTTCGGGCCGCGTGTGCGGCCCGCGCCATCGGTGACCTTGTTTGATCCCTCAGGATTTTGTCGATCAGTTATTGTCCCGCGTCGATATCGTCGACGTGGTGGACCGTTACGTCCCCTTGAAAAAGGGCGGCCAGAACTATCTGGCCTGCTGCCCGTTTCATAAGGAAAAGTCGCCGTCGTTCACGGTGAGCCCGTCCAAGCAGTTCTATCACTGCTTTGGCTGCGGCGCTCACGGCTCGGCCATCGGCTTCGTGATGGAATACCAGGGGCTGGGCTTCGTCGACGCGGTGAAGCTGCTGGCCGAAGGCATCGGCATGCAGGTGCCGGACAGCCGCGCCCACGCCAACCCGGAAGCCAGCCGCGCCGCGCGCGAGCGCAAGCTGTCGCTGGAACAAATGATGCAGATGGCGGCAGGCTACTACAAACAGCAGCTGAAGTCCGCGCCCAACGCCATTTCCTATCTGAAAGGC
Organism: Chromobacterium sp. S0633; assembly: GCF_024158805.1. NCBI lineage: Bacteria > Pseudomonadati > Pseudomonadota > Betaproteobacteria > Neisseriales > Chromobacteriaceae > Chromobacterium > Chromobacterium sp. S0633. The sequence goes on from NZ_JAMZGH010000003.1 coordinate 199,904, forward strand.
CGGGGTTTGAGCGGCGAAGTGGCCGGCCGCTTCGGTCTTGGCTTCGCGCCGGACGGCTGGCAGAACCTGGAAGCGGTGTTTCCGGACTACCAGGACGACAAGCTGGTGGATACCGGCCTGGTCATCGTCAATGAAGAGAAGGGCCAGCGTTACGACCGCTTTCGCGATCGGGTGATGTTCCCCATCCGCAACCAGCGCGGCGCCATCATCGGCTTCGGCGGCCGGGTGATGGGCAAGGGCGAGCCCAAGTATCTGAATTCGCCGGAAACGCCCTTGTTCGAGAAGGGCCGGGAGTTGTACGGCCTTTACGAAGCGCGGCAGGCGATACGGGATAAAAACCGCGTGCTGGTGGTCGAAGGCTATATGGACGTGGTGGCGCTGGCTCAGTTCGGCGTCGCTTACGCGGTGGCCACGCTGGGCACCGCCACCACCGGCGAGCACGCGCGCAAGCTGATGCGCCACGCGGACCAGGTGTACTTCTGCTTCGACGGCGACAAGGCCGGTCAAAAAGCGGCTTGGCGCGCGCTGGAAAACAGCCTGCCGCAATTGCAGGACGGCAAGGCGCTGAACTTTCTGTTCCTGCCGCAGGAGCATGATCCGGACAGCTATATCCGCGAGTTCGGCGCAGAGGCCTTTGAAAAAGTATTGGAAGAGCAGAGCCTGCCTCTGTCCGTTTACTTCACCCGCGAGCTGTGTCGCGAGGTGAACCTGACCACGCCGGAAGGCAAGGCCGATCTGATCCGTCAGGCCGCCCCCCTTCTGGCGCAGATTGCCGCTCCGGCACTGGGCTTCATCATCAAGAAAAGACTGGCGGAACTTGCCGGTGTGGATGTCGACGAATTCGACATGTTGACGACGGGCCAAAGGAAGTCGGAGCGCAAAGGCAAGCGGGAGCACCGTTTGCCGGAGGTATCGCATCGTCCGCAACAGTCCTCCATGGTGACGCGCCTGATCAAATGGCTGCTGTTGAATCCTGGTTGGGCTGGCGATGTGCGCTTGCCGGACAGCATGGCGCTGTCCGACGAGCTTGCCTGTTTTGCCATGTTGGCCGAATGCGTGCAAGGGCACGACCAGCCGCCGAATACGGCGCAATTGATGGAAAGCCTGCGTGGCACTCCATATGAAGGGCTGGTGGATAGTGTTCTGCAGCAGGTCATGCAGGATCCGGATGAGTTCGCCGATCCCAGCGAGGAAGATAGGCAGCAGTTTCAGGACGGCGCGGCCAAGCTCCTGAAAATGCTGCATCAAACTCAGGTGGAGCGGCTAAAACAAAAGGACCGGAACGAAGGCCTGACTCCGGAAGAAGTCAGATTGCTAGGGGAATTGCTGCGGGATTTGCTGACGCCAAACGCTTGACGACGTCGCCGCCCCGGCAGATCGCAGAGTGGTCTGGCGTACGCGCCGGACTGCCGAAAGCGATGCCGCGGCGGTAGAAAGCGCCCCGCAGGGCTACACAAACAGCGTTATTTGCTTGTGTTATTATCAACTGTTTTTTTCGGCTTATTTCAAGCAGGAAGCGAAATGGCGGCCTCTCCCGAAAATCAAAAAGACGTGCAGGAAAACGAAACCGAAGTGATGAGCCTGGAAGAGCAGCGTAAACGCCTGCGCCAGCTGATCGCCTTGGGCAAGGAGCGTGGGTATCTGACCTACGCGGAAATCAACGACCACCTGCCGGAAGACGTGTCCGACGCAGAGCAGATCGAAAACATCGTCACGATGATTTCCGGTCTGGGCATCCAGGTTTACGACGAGGCGCCGGATGCGGACACGCTGCTGATGTCCGACGCCACCCCGCCGGTGGCCGACGAAGACGCCGTGGAAGAAGCCGAAGCGGCGCTGTCCTCGGTGGATTCCGAATTTGGCCGCACCACGGACCCGGTGCGCATGTATATGCGCGAAATGGGCTCGGTGGAGCTGCTGACCCGCGAAGGCGAGATCGAAATCGCCAAGCGGATCGAAGACGGCCTGAAGTACATGATCCAGGCGATTTCGGCTTGTCCGGGCACCATCGCCGAAGTGCTGGAGCTGGTTGAGCGCGTCGGTCGCGACGAAGTGCGCGTGGACGAAGTGGTTGACGGCTTCATCGATCTGAACGCGCCGTCCGAAGAGGACGCCGCGTTCGCCGAGCCGGCGGACGAGGACGAGTTGCTTGAAGCCGAGGCCGAAGAGGAAGACGAGAGCGAGGACGAGGACGGCGACGCCGCCGACGCCGCCGGCGTCAACCTGGAAGAGCTGAAGCAGCAGGCGCTGGAGCACTTCACCGGCGTGCGCATGTTGTTCGACAAGATGGTCAAGGTGCTGTCCGTCAAGGGCGCGCAGAGCAAGGAATACCTGGAGCTGCAGGACGCGATCACCACCGAGTTCATGCTGGTGCGCTTCTCCACCCGCCAGGTGGAAAGCCTGTGCGACTCGCTGCGCAGCCGCGTCAACGAAATCCGCACTTACGAACGCGACATCCAGGATATCTGTGTCAGCCGCGTGCGCATGGAGCGCGCCCACTTCATCAAGGTGTTCCCGGGCAACGAGACCAATCTTGACTGGGTGGAAGACGAAATCCATTCCGGTAAGGCCTGGGCGGAAGCTTTGACCCGCTTCAAATACGCGATCATCGAAAAGCAGACCAAGCTTTCCGAGCTGCAGGATCGCGCGATGCTGCCGATCAAGGCGCTGAAGGAAATCAACCGCCAGATGTCGGCGGGCGAGTCTAAGGCGCGCCGCGCCAAGAAAGAGATGATCGAGGCCAACTTGCGCCTGGTGATCTCCATCGCCAAGAAGTACACCAACCGCGGTTTGCAATTCCTCGATCTGATCCAGGAAGGCAATATCGGTTTGATGAAGGCCGTGGACAAGTTCGAATACCGCCGCGGCTACAAGTTTTCGACCTACGCCACCTGGTGGATTCGCCAGGCGATCACCCGCTCCATCGCGGACCAGGCGCGCACCATCCGCATCCCGGTGCACATGATCGAGACCATCAACAAGATGAACCGCATCAGCCGTCAGATTCTGCAGGAAACCGGCCACGAGCCGGATCCGGCCGAGTTGGCGGAAAAGATGGAGATGCCGGAAGAGAAGATTCGCAAGATCATGAAGATTTCCAAGGAGCCCATCTCCATGGAAACCCCGATCGGCGACGACGACGATTCCCATCTTGGCGATTTCATCGAGGACCAGAACAACCTGGCGCCGTCCGACGCTGCGATGTATTCCAGCCTGAAGGACGCCACCAAGGAAGTGCTGGACACGCTGACGCCGCGCGAAGCCAAGGTGCTGCGCATGCGCTTCGGCATCGATATGAACACCGACCACACGCTGGAAGAAGTGGGCAAGCAGTTCGACGTGACCCGCGAGCGCATCCGCCAGATCGAAGCCAAGGCCTTGCGCAAGCTGCGTCATCCGACCCGTTCGGAACGCCTGCGCAGTTTCCTGGACAACGAGCCGGGCGGTCAGTGATCGGATCGCGAGACCGGGTCTAGGCCGATGGCCTGAGCCGGATGAAAACCCCAGGCCGTCAGAATTCGACGCTTGGGGTTTTGCTTTTTGGCTGTTATAATGCGCTGCTCTGGGCCTCTAGCTCATGCTTGGTTAGAGCAGCGGACTCATAATCCGTTGGTGCGGGGTTCGACTCCCCGGGGGCCCACCAAGACTCCCGCGCAGCATGCGGCGGCGCTTGGCACATTGATATCGGAAGCCGACGCTCAAGTCGGCTTTTTTGTTGCGGCGGCCGCGTCGCCGCGGCCTCCCTATCCGCCTTTTCTTTGGGGTTTCCCCGCCCGATCTCCATGCCGGAGAGACGTAGCTTTTAGCTATTTCCCTGCTATGCCGATGGGGAAAATCAATATGCTGCGCTATTTTAAGTTACTATCTAGCGTTTCGCGCATCATTGCGCGCTCTCATGTGGAAAAGACCGAATGCCCCAGAAGGAAAAAAAGGCGGCAAGCAGCAACGCCACATTGGCCGACAAGGTATTCCAGGAGTTGCGGCGGGACATTCTGCTGGGCGTGTACCGCCCGTCGCAGAAGCTGCTATTGCATGATCTCAAGGCGTGCTACGACGCCGGCGGCTCGCCGATCCGCGAGGCGCTGCTGCGCCTGAGCTGGTGCAAATACGTGGTGATGGAGCCGCAGCGCGGCTTTTGGGTGGCGCCGATTTCCCACCATGAGCTTTACGACATCCTGCTGGTGCGCCGAGTGCTGGCGGAGGAGGCGGTGCGCCGTTCTCTGGCGCAGGGCGACGAGGCGTGGGAGCTGGAGGTGTTGGCCAGCTACCACCGCTTGAGCCGGATAGATCTGAACGACGTGAATGTGGATTTGCAGGACTGGGCGGACCGCCACATGGCGTTTCACCTGGCCATCATCAGCGGCAGCCACTCGCCGGTGATTGTGGAGGTGATGGAGTCCTTGTACAACCGCTTGGAGCGCTATCGGCACATCTGGTTCGACCCGGCCTTGCCGACCTCCAAGCGCTATAGCGACGAGGGCGAGCATCAGGCCATCATGCAGGCGGTGCTGGCCAGAGACGCGGACCGGACGCTGCAATTGCTGGATCAGCATTATTCCCACGTGATGCAGGTGGTGGAAGGCCTGAGCACAGAGGCTTTTCTGCCCCGCTAGCCTATCCAACCGGCTGCCCCGCCCATGCGCGCTTGGGCGGCCGGACGGGGCGAGCCCGGCGCTTCAGCGCCCGGGCCGTTTCACGCGTTTACTCCCAAATCAACAGACAGTACTGTTTCTTGCCGCGTCGCAACAGCGTGTAGCGCTGATGAAGGTGGTCGGCCTGCTCCAGGCGCGCGTCCAACGCGTCCGCTCTGGCGCCGTTGACGCTGACGGCGCCGCTTTGCAGCAGCGTGCGGGCCTCGCTTTTGGACGCGGCCAGGCCGCTGGCCGCCAAGGCGTCGACCAAGGGCGTGGACTGCCGCGGCAAGGCCAGCCGGGGCATGCCGTCTTGCGCCAGTTGGGCGAAGTCCGCGGCGCCGAGCCGCTCCACATCGTTGTCGAACAGGCTGAGGGTGATGCGCTGGGCGGCGGCGAGCGCGGCCGGACCGTGAACCAGCTCGGTCACTTGTTCGGCCAGGATGCGTTGCGCCCGCGGCTTGCCGCCGGACGCGCGGTCCTCGGCCTCGATGACCTCGATCTCCTCGTTGGACAAAAAGGTGAAGTAGCGCAGGAAGCGGTAGACGTCGGCGTCGGCCGCGCCCAGCCAGAACTGGTAGAAGGCGTAGGGCGAGCACTTGCTCGGGTCCAGCCACACCGCGTTGCCTTCGCTTTTGCCGAACTTGGTGCCGTCGCTATTGGTGATCAAGGGCATGGTCAGGCCGAAGGCCTGTTGCTGGGTCACCCGTCTGACCAGGTCGACGCCGGCGGTGATATTGCCCCATTGATCGGAACCGCCGATCTGCAGTTTGCAGCCGAAGCGGCGGTTCAGCTCCACGAAGTCGTGGCTCTGGAGCAGGCTGTAGGCAAACTCGGTGAAGGAAATGCCGACATCGTCGCGGTTGATCCGCTGCTGCACCGACTCCTTCTTGATCATGGCGTTGACCGAGAAATGCTTGCCGACGTCGCGCAGGAAGTCCAGCGCGCTCATCTGGGCGAACCAATCGTGGTTGTTGGCCATCAGGGCGGCGTTGTCGCCTTCGAAACTGAGGAAGGGTTCCACCTGGCGGCGGATCTTGTCCACCCAGCCGGCCACCACGTCCGAGGTGTTGAGTTTGCGCTCGCTGGCCTTGAAGCTGGGGTCGCCTATCATGCCGGTGGCGCCGCCGACCAGGGCGATAGGGCGGTGCCCGGCCATCTGGAAGCGCTTGAGCAACAGCAGCGGCACCAGGTGGCCGAGGTGCAGGCTGTCGGCGGTGGGGTCGAAACCGCAGTACAGGGTGACCGTTTCCCGGGACAGCAGCGCGTCGAGCGCGTCCGCGTCGGTGGCCTGCGAGATCAGGCCGCGTTGCTGCAGATCCCGGATCAGGGTCGATTGCTTCATTTCGTTTACCTCCATGATTGCGGCGCGCGGCCGTATTGGCCGCGCGTCCGGACGACGGCGCGTTTGCGCCGTCAGAACACGGGCAGCAGTCCTTGCATCACCAGGATCTGGAACAGGATGATGGCGAGGCCGGAACCGCCTATCGCCCAATGCAGGGTGCCGCCGCCGCTGACTTGGTAGCCGGGCCGGTAGTTGTCCTGGCGGCGCAGCTTGATCAGGGCCAGCGCCGGGAACAGGATGGCGAGAATCACCAGGAAGATGGCGGCGGCGCCCAGCGCGGCGATGAAGCCGCTGGGGAAAAACAGGGCGAAGCCCAGCGGCGGCAGATAGGTGATCAGCGCGGTCTGCAGCCGCTGCCGCAGGCTGTCGCCGCGCTTCAGCGTGCTGGCCATGGCGTCGAACAGGCCGAGCGAAACGCACAGATAAGAAGTGAACAGCGCGATGGACGAGAAGGCGGACAGCAGGGAGGGCACTTGCGGCGTGGGCACCAGCGCGTGGAATTCGTCCAGGAACATGCCCACCGAACCGTTATGGGCGGAGATGGCCTGAAAGCTGTGGCTGCCGTAGCGCGGCAGCGCGCCCAGCGTATTGAACACCCACAGCAGGTAGACGCCCATGGGAATCAGGCTGCCGGCGATGAAGACATTGCGCAGCGTGCGGGGTTGGTCGCGGCCCAGGTATTTGACCATGCTGGGCACGCTGCCGTGAAAGCCGAAGGCGGTCAGAAACATGGGGATGGCGGCCAGCATGTATTTGGCCGAGTCCGTGTTTTCCGATAGGTTGCCGGTGTCGACATAGGGCTGGATGACCGCGCTGAGCGAGAGAAAGATCAGGATGTTGAGGCTGAACAGCAGCCGGTTGACCTTGTCCACCGCGGTGGTGCTGGCGAAGACGATGCCGCCGATCAGCGCGGTGAAGGCCAGCGAGACCTGGCCGGGCGACAGGGTCAGGCCCAGGTATTGGTGCAGGCCGGATTGATAGGTGGAGCCGCCGCCGGAGATATAGGCGGAGGAGAGCGCGTAGAGCAGGAGCAACAGGCTGGCGTTGATCAGATAGCTGCCCTTGGCGTTGAACAGCGAGCGGGCGATGGCGTCGAAGCCGTAGCCTTCGGGAAAGGACAGACAGACCTCCAGCAGCATCAGGCCGGTATAGGTCATCAGCGCCCAGATCAGAAACAGGGTCAGGCAGGCGTAGCCGAAGCCCATGCCGGCGGACACCAGCGGCAGCGCCAGCATGCCGGCGCCCAGCATGGTGCCGGAAATCAGCAAGGTGGCCCCGATGGCCTTGAAATTGACTTGCATGTGGAATCCTCAACCATCCTTGATGAAGAGAAGGATGCGTTCGTAAAAACCGGACAAACTCATAGTCGGTATTGGGTCTGGTAGTGAAAAAAACGCTCCCGGCCAGGCCGGGAGCGGAGGGGGATCAGGCGGCGATCAGGGCGTCGGCGCCGGTCTTGTCTTCCATGTCCACGATCTGGGCCAGCTTGGCGGCGAAGACTTCGCGCAGCTGTTCCCAGTAGGCGTCGAAGTCCTCGGCCTTGCGCAGGAAGTGGGTCATCACCGCGGCGCGCAGGATGTAGACGCTTTCCACCTTGTCCCATTCGGCGCGGCTGAAGCCGCGGCTGGCCACGTAGTGCCAAGGGGTGTCGCCGTACTCTTCCACCGACAGCGAAGTCGAGGAGGTCAGGAAGTCGTTGGTGTAGGTGCGGCCGGAAGCGTAGGAGCAGATCTCGTACATCTTCTTGTTCAGCCGGTTGTGGTCTTCCAGGCTGTCGTTGCCGATTTCCTTGAAGGTGAAGTTCACCATGTGGAAGTCCGGGTGCATGATGGGACGCACTTCGAACTGGCGGCGGCCGACGGTCAGCGGCTTGGCGGCGGCCAGACGCTGGGCGAACCAGTCGGCGGTGACGATGCCGCGGCCGATCACCTTGCCGTAGCCGCCGATGTTCAGCGGCACCAGACGGTGGGCCGCCCATACCGCGGCGGCGGTGGCGCCGGCCTTGGAGCCTTCCATGATGGAAGAGCCCAGCACCACCTTGGTGTCCGCGCCTTCTGCCTCGTCCACTTCTTCGAACACATAGGCCGCGTGGTAGGAGATCAGGTCGACGATGCGCTTGTCCTTCATGCAGACGGCGCCGGCCGCGTACTGGATGTAGCCCACCTTGTGCGGGTCCACGGTGATGGAGTCCGCTTCCGCCATCGCCTTGAAGCCTTCGTAGACGTCGCGCTTGGGCCAGGTCACGCCGGCCGGGATGATGTCTTCGGCGCGGTAGCGGGCCAGCAGCGCGTCGTAGTCCATGAACTGATTGTTGTCATCGAGGAACATCGCGCGGACATAGCCGCCGTAGGCCGCGTCCACGTGCACGTAGAAGGAGGCGCCGTATTTCTGTTCGCACTCGGCGCGCAGCTTGATCACTTCGTCGACATGGTCGATCGAGCCTTCCTCGGTGGTGCCCACCACGGAGACCATGGCCAGGATGGGGTGGCCTTCCTCGATCAGGCGGAAGGTGATCTCGCGCATCTTGGCCACGTCGGTGCGGTAGTTCTCATCCACCGGCAGCGGCACGATGTGTTCCTGGCCGATGCCCAGCACGTCCATCGCCTTCATCCACGAGTAGTGCTTGGATTGCGGCACCAGGATCTTGCCCAGCGAACCTTGCTTGATGCCGACGCCGCGGCAGGACATCGCGCGCACTTCTTCGAACAGGCCGCGTTTTTTCAATTCGTCGGTCAGGTCCAGCACCGCGCTGGGCGACAGGTTCAGCAGTTCGCGCTCGCTCTTGCCGGCGACCAGATCGCGGGCTTTTTCATGCTGGGCGATGGCCAGCGGCATGGTCTTCAGATTGCGCGCCACCCACATGCCTTCGTAGTTGGCCACGGTGCCGCCGGAGGTGATGTGGCCCCAGCTGCGCTTGGGGTCGTAGCCGAACATCCGGCACAGATCGAGGCCGGCTTCCACTTCCAGTTCGGTGGTGGTGGGCGAGGCTTCGTGCGCGCAGTTGTTCGGGTTGTACATCATGGTCATCACGTAGGCCAGATTGGACACCATCAGCGTGTCCGCATTCATATGGCCCAGATAACGCGGCGAGAACCAGGGCACCGAGGTGTTCTTCAGCTTGGAGGACAGCTGGCGCAAGATGCCTTCGGTGCGGTACAGGGTCTGGCGGAAATCGCCGGCGTGCTGTTCCACCGGGGTGACCAGCGCCGGGTCTTCCGGGTGAAAGTCCGCGCGCCAGTGCAGGTGTTCGGACACGGCGTATTCCATCATTTCCTTGAAGAACACGCGGTTTTCGGATTTGGGGCCGATGAACAGGGCATCGACGTTAAGCGGGGAGAAAGTCGGATTGGTCATGACTGAGTAACCTTGTTATTTAAGAGAGGCGTGAGCCGGCTCATTTGCCTTCGGCGGGACGAGCCTTGCTGGCGGGCGAGGTGCGCGGGGCGACGCCGGCGGAACGGGCGTGCTTGGCTTTTTGGCCGTAGGCGTACACCAGGAAGGGAATCACCAGCATGACGGCGAGGCCGATGAGCTGGAACTGCAGGTATTCATGCGCGGAGCCATGGAAGCTGCCCGGCGGGATGAAGCCCAGGTAGCCGGCCAGCAGGGAGATGGCGATGCCCAGGCCGGAGCAGATCCACATGCCCGCCTTGCCGCCGGGGACGCGGAAGCTGCGTTCCACGTCCGGGCGCTTGTAGCGCAGATAGATGGCGGCGGAGAACATGAACAGATAGGCCACCAGATAGACGAGCCCGGTCAGGCCCATCAGCATGAAGTAGAAGTTGTCCACATTGGGCATCACGGTGATCAGCACGCCGACGATGGTGATGGCCGCCGCCTGGATCAGCACCAGGGTCACCGGCACGCCATGGCGATTGGTCGTCTGCAGGAATTTGGGCAGCGCGCCGGAGTCGGCGGTGGCTTGCAGGCCGCGCACCGGGCCCAGCACCCAGGAGTTCACCTGACCCACCAGGCCCAGGCCGATACACAGGCCCATGACCGGGGCCAGCCAGCCCATGCCCCATTGATTGAAGTAGAGCTCGAAGGCCTGCATCAGGCCGGCGGTCATCGAGATCTTTTCTTTGGGGATGGCGATGAAGATCGCGGCGGAGCCGATCACGGACAGCAGCACCATGATGACCGACACCAGGATGATGGCGATCGGATAATTGCGGCGGGCATCCTTGATGGAGGACACATTGGACGCCGACACCTCCATGCCCATCACCACGAAGATGAAGCCGATGAACAGGCCGAGGGTGCCGCTGTCGCTAAAGCTGGGCACCAGATTGTTCCAGCTCCAGGACACGTCGGTCATGATGGGGTGGCCGCCGGCAAGATAGGCGATGCCGCAGCCGATCAGCACCACGCCGGGCAGGAACACGCCCAGGCTCACGCAGATGGTGGAGACCCAACCCAGGGTTTTCACGCCGCGCATGTTGACCAGGGTGCAGGCCCACCAGATGCCCAGAATCATCGCCAGCATATAGAGCTTGTTGCTGGCGAGAGCAGGGTCAAACACATAGGCGAAGGTGGCGGCGATGATCATGATGATGGAGGTCATGCCGAACACCATCTGTATCCACTGCATCCACACCGCAACAAAGCCCATGCGCTCACCGAAGGCCTCGCGCACCCAGATGAACAGGCCGCCGTCCTGCGGCCAGGCGGTGGCCAGCTCCGCGGACACCAGCGCGGTGGGCACCAGGAACAGCAGCGCGGCCGCCAAGGTCAGGAAAATCGTCATCATCCCCGGCTGCGCCGTCATCGGCAGCGTACGGACGCTGACGACCACGGCGGCGGTGATCATGACGAAGGCGAAGACGCTGATCTTGGGAGGCGCCTTATCGATTGTCGTCATTTTCATCTCCATCGAACAAGTAAATAAAAACGTTCAAACATAAAATTTCGAAAATATTATTTATTTCGCTATGTTCAGCGTTTGATGAAAGTCAATATTAGGAAAATTCGATAAACGATAATTCTTATGGAATAATTGGAGTAGGCCGGCAAAGCCTTGCCAGGCAAGGCTTTGATTGGTCTTGGGGCGGATCAGGCTATTGAGGATGAATTTGGCTTGGCGCTGGCGCGGCGGCGGTTTTGGCCGCCTGTTTACGTTCTCGCAAGCGAGAGAGACAAGGCCTTGCGGCTGAGAAACGGAACCCACGCGTGGCGGATGAGGGCTTCGGGCGGCGCTCAGCGCTTTGCGTTACGCCAGGCGCAGCAGAGTGTGAGGCGGCGCTGACGTCGCGGGACGGCGAGAAGACGGGATGGGTGTGCTGGAGGAGGACCGCGGGGCGCGGAAGCGGCGGCGCAAGCAGGCATGCGCCGCCGGAGGAGGCTAAAGGTTTACAGGGCCTGGGACGGGTTCATGCCTTTGGGCAGCAGCATCCACAGATTGCCTTGCTGCTTCATTCTGCCGGCGTACATGCCGGCCTCGGTGCCGAAGCCCCAGAAGAAGTCCGCGCGCACCGCGCCCTTGATCGCGCTGCCGGTATCCTGGGCGTGCACCAGCCGCGCCAGCGGCTGGGTGGAGTGAGGCCAGGTGGTGAGCAGGTAGACCGGCGCGCCCAGCGGGATGTAGCGCGGGTCAACCGCGATGCTGTAGCCGCCGGTCAGCGGCACGCCCAGCGCGCCCATGGGGCCGCCGTTGTCGCCCGGCAAGGTTTTGAAGAACACATAGCTGGGATTCACCGCGAACAGCTCTTGCCGGCGTTGCGGATTGCGCGCCAGCCAGTCCTTGATGCCCTGCATGGACGCGTCGCCCATGGTCAGCTCGCCCTTGTCCACCAGCCATTTGCCGATAGATTGATAGCCGTAACCGTTTTGCTCGGCGTAGCCGATATGGATGAAGCTGCCGTCGTCCAGCTGGATGCGGCCCGAGCCCTGCACCTGCAGGAAGAACAGCTCGACCGGATCTTCGACCCAGGCGAGGATGGGCGCGTTGGCCACGCCCTTGCCCTGGTTGATTTCCGCGCGGGTGTAATACGGCAGCAGGCGTTTGCCTTCCAGGCGGCCCTTCAGCCGCGTGCCGCGGTTGTCGGCGGGAAAGTCGCCGGGGCGGATTTCAATATCGCCGGCCGCGCTCAGCGCCAGCCGGTTGGGTCCGCTGCGGCGCGCCGTCAGGCTGGACTTGCCGCGAACCGAGGGCGGAACGTCCACGCTGTAAAAATCGGCAGGGATGCCGTATACCGGCCAGGGGGTGCGTTCGCTGCGCGTCCGGCTGCCGCTGAGCAGCGGTTCGTAATAACCGGTGATCAAGCCGCTGTCGCGGCTGCCGTCGTTGACCTTCCAGGCGGCGAAGCGGTTTTCGAAGAACTGGCGCACCGCCTGCGCGTTGTCGGCGGCGATGCCGTCGGCTTGCCGGCACACTTCGGTCCAGCCCGGTTTTCTGGCGATGGCCTTACAGCTTTGCTTCAGCGCGACGAGGGTATCGCCCAAGTCCTGCTGGTTCCAGGCCGGCAAGGCGGTCGGCGCGCCGCTTTCCCGCACCGCGCCGCCCGTCTTGCCGGGCGGACTGGAAGTGGAGCAGGCGGCCAGGCCGACGACAAGCAGTAACAACAGCCATTTTTTTAACATGCGCTAAGTTCTCTGAAACGGGGCTAGGGCAGCGACGCGCTGCGAACCGGTCTGATTCTACGCTGGGACGCGCATGACGGGGCGATGACGGCCGCGGCGATTGTTGCGGCGGCGCCAACAGGCGAGACCGTCGCGCCGCGTTGTCATGGACCGGCAACAAAATTGAAAAGTTTCCTCGCTAGTATGCGGTAAAACATTCGCGCTGAAGCTTGGGCTTGAGCGCATGCAGGCCATATCACTGGAGAATCTGATGAAACGTTTTTGCATCCGCGCCTTGTTGTTGACCACCTTGCTGTCCGCCGGCCTGCCGGCTTACGCCGAGCAGACCCCGCCGACCGATGAAGAGTTGGCCGCCAGCGTGCAACAGGCCTTGAACGGCGATGCCGAACTGCAGCCGCTGAGCCTGAAGGTGAGCAGCAAGAAGAGCGAGGTGACGATTGAAGGCGGCATGACCGACGACCAGCAGATGTTCAAAGCGGGGCAGATTGCCGAAAAAGTGCCGGGCGTGAAGTTCGTCATCAACAATATGGTGCTGAAAAACTAAAAAGGTTTGCTCCGGCGGCTTGTCCGGCGGCAGCAAAGGGCGCTTCGGCGCCCTTTTGTCATTTTATCCATCCAGTTTTTCGTCGGGAATTTAAGATTAATCCGATTGTGGTGCCTTCTCTTATTGCGAAAAATATGTGGTGTTGCCGGCTGACGGCCTTTCCGGAGGCTGGAGCCGGCAAGGTTTTTCCAATCAGCAGTATGGATCGCTCGCGGCCCACTGCGAAGCACCGGACACGACTCATGGAATATGCATCCGCACTTGGCAAGAGGGTTTCCCACCGCATGATGCTGCAACCGGCGGAGCAGGTGGACAAACTGATTTCACGGCTGGAGGGCGCGGACGAAGCCAAGCTGGTGTATTGGGACGAACGCAGCCAGCGGCTGCGCGCGCTGAGTCCGCGCTCGCGCCGCGGCCAGCAATTGCTGGCGCGCGGCTTGCAATCGCCCCAGGTGGTGGGCGTGTTCGACGGTTACGCCAGTTATCAGGACATCTATCAGGCCTTCCAGCAGACGCTGGCCGACCTGAAGCTCAGCTGAGCAGGACTTAGACGCGTTCCAGCTCCAGCAACTCCGCCATGGTTTGACGGCGGCGGATCAGCCGGCTGGAGGCGCCGTCTATCATGGCCTCGGCCAGCAGCGGCCGGCTATTGTAGTTAGACGACATGGTGGCGCCGTAAGCGCCGGCGTCGTGAAACACCAGCAAATCCCCTACCTGAGCCTCCGGCAGCAGGCGGCTTTCCACCACGCCGCCCTCCTGTTGGGTAAAGACATCCCCCGATTCGCACAGGGGGCCCGCCACCACGCAGGGGGCGCGCTCGCCTGATTTTTCCTCGCCGTCCGCGCTGAGGACGGAAATATCGTGATGGCTGCCGTACATGGCGGGGCGCATCAAGTCGTTGAAGCCCGCGTCCACCAGCACGAAGCGCCGGCTGCCCATGGTTTTGACCGCCCTCACCTCGGAGATCAGGGCGCCGGATTCCGCCACTAGGAAACGACCGGGCTCGATCTCCAGCCGCACCGGGTGGCCCAGGTGAGCGGCGATCCGCCGCCGCGCCTCGTCCCACAGCTCGAAATAATGCGTGGTGTCGATGCGGGCATCGCCGTCGCGGTAAGGGATGGACAGACCGCCGCCGGCGGAGATCGCCTCGATGTCGTGGCCCAACTGGGTCGCCAGCCTGACCATGGCGCCGCAGACCTGTTGCAGGTGGCCGTAATCGACGCCTGAGCCGATATGCATGTGCAAGCCCACCAAGTGCAGGCCGAACTGGCGGATCACCGCCAGCGCGTCGGCCACCTGTTCATGCCAGATGCCGTGCTTGCTGTTCTCGCCGCCGGTATTGGTTTTCTGGCTATGGCCATGGCCGAAGCCGGGGTTGACGCGCAGCCAGACCCTATGGCCGGGCGAAGCCGCGCCCAGCTGACGCAGCATGTCGATGGAACCGGCGTTGACGGCGATGCCTTCGGCCGCCACTCGCGCCAGCGTGGCCCGGTCCAGCACGTCGGCGGTGAAGACGATGTCGGAAGGCTCGGCGGAGTCCGCCCGATAGCCGGCGGCCAGCGCGCGTTCGATTTCGCCCAGCGACACCGCGTCCACCTTGACGCCCTGTTCCCGCATCAGGCTGAGGATATGGGTGTTGGAGTTGGCTTTTTGCGCATAGCGGATCACGTCGAAGCCTTTCAGCTCGGCAATGCGCCGGCGAATGGTGTCGGCGTGGTACACCCAGAGCGGGCTGCCGTATTGGCGGGCGAGTTCGGCCAGTTGGCGGGCGTCGAAGCATTTCATGGCGTGGCGATGGCGTAGGTGATAGACAGCTGCATCATGGCGTGCGCCGCGGCAAAAATAAAATATCAAATTATCGCTGCTTCTTTCATTTATGATATGGATTGCCAAGGGGAAAGGCGGGCTTGGCGCCGCCTATGCGCAAGGGGTAGGGGATGGAAATCAGTCTGCGCCACATTGAAGTGTTTCGCGCGGTGATGACCACCGGCAGCGTCACCGAGGCGGCCGTCCTGCTGCGCACCTCGCAGCCCACGGTCAGCCGAGAACTGGCGCGTTGCGAACAATTGCTGGGCATGGTCTTGTTCGAGCGCAGCCGCGGCCGCTTGCGGCCAAGCGCGCAGGGGCTGCAGTTGTTCGAGGAAGTGCAGCGCAGCTATCAAGGTCTGGAACGCATCGTCAGCAGCGCGGCGGCGATTCGCCAGTTCGAGCAGGGGCAGTTATCGATTGCCTGTTTGCCGGTATTCGCGCAATCGCTGTTGCCGGCGGCGTGCCGGCGATTTCTGTCGCAAGCGCCGGGCATCAGCCTGAACATCGCGCCGCAGGAGTCGCCTTTGCTGGAAGAGTGGCTGGCGGCGCAGCGTCATGACCTGGGTTTGAGCGAGAGCGCGCACGCGCCGGCGGGGACGCGGATGGAGCCCTTGCTGCTGGCGGACGAGCTGTGCGTGTTGCCGGAGGGGCATAGGCTGCTGAGCAAGACGGTGTTGGCACCGGAGGATTTCGAAGGCGAGGCCTTCATCAGCCTGGCGGCGACCGACAGCTATAGGCAACAGCTGGATCAGGTGTTCGCCGAGCGGGGGGTCAAGCGGCGCATGGTGGTGGAGACGCATAGCGCCGCCTCGGTATGCGCGATGGCGCGGCAGGGCATAGGCGTGGCCGTCGTCAATCCGCTGACGGCGCTGGATTATGCCGGCTCAGGCCTGGCCGCAAGGCGCTTCAGCGTGTCGATTCCGTTCGCGGTGAATCTGGTGCGGCCGCTGCACCGGCCCGCCTCGCCGCTGCTGGAGCGCTTGGTCGACAGTCTGAAGGCCGAGCTGGCCGCGGTCAGCCGGAGGCTGGCCGCGCCGACGGGGGCTTAGCGGCAGTGCAAAGTCTCGCGAGCTAGCCTGTGCGCAGGCTTTGAGCCGGTTCTTAGTCGCGCAGCGCCACCACCACCCGCTTATTGCGCGCGCCCTTGCTTTCAATCTTCTTGACCACGACCGGGCCGATCTCGCCGGTGCTGCGTACATGGGTGCCGCCGCAAGGCTGCAGATCGATGCCGTCGATATTGATCAAGCGGATTTCCGGCAGGTGCAGCGGCGGCGTCACCGACATGGTCTTGATCAGCTCCGGCTGACGCCGCAGCGCCTCGCCGCTGCTCATTTCGATGCGCACCGCGCGGTCCTCCGCCACCAGCCGGTTCAGCTCGCGCTCGATGTGCTCGCGGTCCAACTCCATGCCTTCCGGCAGATCGAAGTCCAGACGGCCGGATTCCGCGCTCAGATTGCCGCCGGTGACGCCGGCCTTGATCACCACGGACAATAAGTGCAGACAGGTGTGAATGCGCATGTGGCGGTGGCGGCGCGCCCAATCCAGTTCCAGGACGACCGGCGTGCCGGCGGCGAGCCGGGGCGCATCGGCGGGCAGCAGGTGGACGATGGCGCGCGTTTCGCGGTCGCGGCGGGTATCGCTGATCGCACAGCCGCCGCCGTCCCAGCTCAGCGCGGCGCTGTCGCCGGGCTGGCCGCCGCCCAGCGGATAGCACAGCGTGTCCTCCAGCACCAGGCCGGCGTCGTCATGCCGCGCCACGCGGGTTTCCAGGCGGGTTTGGTAGGGATCGATGTAAAAGCGCTCTGCCATGCGGTGATTCCTTTTCAGACTATGCTGGGAAGACCGGCGTCGCTTGTCGCCGCCGGTCCCGATAATTTTGAGAATGCTGCCGCCGGCTGTGTATTTCAAGAGACAGCGCTGGCGAAAAATCATGGCAACAGCTTGTCGCAACAGCGTTTAGCGCAGATAATCGCCGACTTTTTCCGCCTTCCTGCCCATTGCTCTCATGACCATTCGCCATAATCTGGAACATTACAATCCGCCGCCGGACGCCGGCCTAGACGTGATTTACGCCGACGAGGCCCTGCTGGTGCTGAACAAGCCTTCCGGCTTGCTGTCGGTGCCGGGGCGCGGCGAAGACAAGGCGGACTGCTTGATCAGCCGCGCGCAGCGGGTCTATCCGGACGCGCTGACCGTGCATCGGCTGGATATGGCGACGTCCGGCCTGGTGGTGATGGGGCGCGGCGCCAGCATGCAGCGAGAACTGTCCATCGCCTTCATGGACCGCAAGGTGGACAAGCGCTATGTGGCGGTGGTGGACGGCATCGTGGAACAGAACAGCGGCACCGTGGATCTGCCGCTGATCATAGACTGGCCGAACCGTCCGCGTCAGAAGGTGGATTTCGAACACGGCAAGCAGGCGATCACCCATTTCCGTGTGGTGCTGCGCGACGGTTTGCGCCAGACCAGCCGGGTGGAGCTGGAGCCCTTGACCGGCCGCGCCCATCAGCTGCGCATGCATATGCTGCATCTGGGCCACCCCATCCTGGGCGACGACATCTACGCGCCGGAAGCGGTGCTGGCCAAGGCCGATCGCCTGCTGCTGCACGCGGATCGCCTGACGCTGCGCCACCCCATCACTCGCGAAGAGATGAGCTTCGACGCCAAAGCGCCATTCTAAGTCGGCAGTCAGCGCGCGGCCTGGCCGCGCCGCGGTTCCTCTTGCGCGGCCATTCTTGCCGGCCGCGCCTCGTCCTGATCTTCCCCCTTGTTCCGTCCACAGCGTGGCGGCGCCTTGCCCGGAGGCCGCTTTTTATAATGTCTTCGGCATTTTGTGGCACGGAAAGATTGGCTTGCCCTGCCAGTCTGTGCATACTTCCGTTTTGATCTGAAGCAAGAACTCACTAAACAAGCGTGCTGCCGCCAGAACGCTTGTTTAGTGATTTCTACCTTGTAAGGATCTGTCATGTTAAGTCGCAATTCCGCATTGCCCAGCATCGTCGTCGTCGGCGGCGGCGCCGGCGGCCTGGAGCTGGCCACTCGTCTGGGACGCAGCTTGGGCGCGCAACACAAGGCCCGCGTCGTGCTGGTCGACGGTTCGCCCACCCATATCTGGAAACCGCTGCTGCATGAGGTGGCCACCGGCGCGCTCAACACCGGCGAGGACGAGGTCAATTACTTCGCCCATGGCTATCGCAACGGCTACGAGTTCGAATTCGGCTATATGCAGTCGCTGGACACCGAGCGGCGCTGCATTCAGCTCGCCGAAGTGCGCGACGCCGGCGGGGAGCAGCTGAGCCCGCCGCGCGAGGTGCCCTACGACTGGCTGGTGCTGGCGGTGGGAGCGGAAGCGAACGACTTCGGCACGCCCGGCGTCGGCGAGCACGCGATGTTTCTGAACACCCCGGACGATGCGGAGAAGCTGCGTCACCGGGTGCTGGAACTGGCCTTCCGCTGCAGCAGCGGCCAGCAACCGCTGTCCAAGCTGGGCATCGCCATCGTCGGCGGCGGCGCCACCGGGGTGGAACTGGCGGCGGAGCTGAACCACACCCTGTGCGAACTGCATCATTACGGCGCGCGTCTGCAGCCGGAGCGCGTGGAAATCAGCGTGATCGAAGGCGCGGACCGCATCCTCGCCGCCGCGCCGCCGTCCTTGTCCGCTTACGCCCAGGAGCAATTGGCCGCGCGCAACATCAAGGTGCTGACCGGCAGCCGGGTGGCGGCGGTGCGCGCCGACGGCGTGGAATTGCAGGGCGGCGACAAGGTGGCGGCCGACATCACCGTCTGGGCTGCCGGCGTCAAGGCGCCGACCTGGCTGGCCGGCCTCGCCGGCTTGCAGACCAACCGCATCAATCAATTGCAGGTGGATAAGTGGCTGCGTTGCCAGGGCGCCGCCTGCGTCTACGCCTTGGGCGATTGCGCCGAGGCGCCGGACGGCGACAGCGGCCGCAATCTGCCGGCCACCGCCCAGGTGGCGCACCAGCAGGCGCGTTATCTGGCGGACGAATTGGGCCGGCGCGTGGCCGGTCGCCAGGGCAAGCCCTTCGTCTTCAAACCGCAGGGCATGCTGGTGTCGCTGGGCAAGCACAGCGCGGTGGGCAGCCTGGCGGCGGTGGTCGGCCCCAAACGCGATTACTATGTGGAAGGCCTCGGCGCCAAACTGATCTACAGCTCGCTGTACCGCATGCATCAGGCGGCGGTGCATGGCTGGGTGCTGGCCACTCTGCTCTACGTCGGCGACAAGCTGCGCCGCGCCGCGCGGCCGTCCTTGAAGCTGCACTGAGCCGCTCCCGTCCAATGCCAAGCCCACCTTCGAGGTGGGCTTTTCGTTGGCGCAGCTTGACCGGGCGGCGGTTTGCGAACATCTTTATTGCCATTTGCATAAATGGGGATGGGGATGGGGATGACGCAAGCTTCTCGCCTGGAGATAGACGCCTGGCTGGATCAACGGCCGCTGGGCGGGTTTCAGCGCCGGCTGCTATTGATCTGCGGCTTGCTGATGATTCTGGACGGATTCGACGTGCAGGCCATGGCCTACGTCGCGCCGGCGCTATTGGCGGACTGGGGCTTGGCCAAGCCGGCCTTGGGGCCGGTGTTCAGCGCCGGCTTGCTGGGTCTGCTGCTGGGCGCCTTGTTGTTCAGCCCGCTGGCGGATCGCTTCGGCCGCCGCGCCTTGCTGCTGCTGTGCACCGTGTGGTTCGGCCTTGGCATGTTGGCCACCGGCTTCGCCGCCACGCTGGAGCAGCTGCTGTGGCTGCGCTTCCTGACCGGCCTGGGCCTGGGAGGCATCATGCCGAACGCGATGGCGCTGGCCGGCGAGTACAGCCCGAGCCGGCGCAGAGTCAGCATGATGATGCTGATTTCCTGCGGCTTTACCGTCGGCGCGCTGCTGGGCGGCTTGTTGGCGGCCTGGCTGGTGCCCGCGCACGGCTGGCGCGCGGTGTTCCTGGCCGGCGGCGTCGCGCCGCTGCTGCTGGCGCTGTGGATGTGGCGGCAATTGCCGGAGTCGCTGCAGTTTCTGTTGTCGCGGCAAAGGCGGGAACAGGCGCTGGCCTGGCTGCGTCGCCTGGACCCGGCGATGAGCGGGGCGGCGGCGTCCAGCCTGGCGCTGCGCGAACCCGTCGCCGCGGCGTCGTTGCCGCATTTGTTTCGGGCCGGCCGCGCGCGACTGACGCTGACCTTGTGGGCGCTCAGCTTTCTGAACCTGCTCTTGCTCTACTTCCTGTCCAACTGGATGCCGGCCTTGGCGCGGGACGCCGGCCTGAACACGCAAAACGCCATCCTCGCCGGCGCCGCGCTGCAACTGGGCGGCGTGGCCGGCACCTTGCTGTTGGGGATCTGGATAGACAGACTGGGCTTCTTGCGGGTGATGCTGCCCAGTTTCGCGCTGGCCGCCGCCGCCGTGGCCATGCTGGGGCAGTGGGGGGCGCAGCAGGCAGGCTTGTTCGGCTTATTGTTCGCCGCCGGTTTTTGCGTGGTGGGCGGCCAGCCGGCGATCAACGCCCTGGCGGCCAATGCCTATCCCACCTCCTTGCGCGCCACCGGGGTGGGCTGGAGCCTGGGCGTGGGCCGGGTGGGCTCGGTGTTGGGACCGTGGCTGGGCGGCGAGCTGCTGCGCCAGGACTGGAGCCTGGCCAGCCTGTTCATGCTGGCCGCGACGCCGGCCTTGCTGGCGGCCTGGCTGGTGTGGATGTGCCCGCAGGCGGCGCGGCCGGCCGCCGTCTGAGTCAGATCGCCAGCAACGCGGCGACGACGCGGCGGTCTTCCGCCAGCAGGATGTTGAAGGTGCGACAGGCGGCCTGGGTGTCCATGGTTTCCACGCCTATGCCGGCGTTGGCCAGCGCGGCGGACAGGCGCGGATGGCAAAAGCGCAGGCTTTTGCCGGTGCCGAAGAGCACTACTTCCGGCTGCAGCGCCAGCAGCGCGCTGAAATGGCTTTCCTGCAAATCCTCGAAAGCGTCCACCGGCCAGGGCGCCACGCTGTCCGCGGTGACGATCAGATTGCCCTCGTGGCGCTGGGCGTTGATTAGAACATGGCCGTCGCCATAGCCGGTGAACAAGTTGCGGCCTTGCCCCAGCGATTGCTGCATTTTCATGTGAGCGGATTCCCGATTGCGAGCGCTGCGGCGGACGGCCCTTTCCGGGCGCGAATACCTGCTGCAGTGCATCAGAGATTGGGATAGGATTATAACTCGACCCCGCCGCTGATTGCCGCCATAACGTCAACGTGGTCATCGCTTCAGCGGGGACATCCAAAGAGATCAGATGAAAGAACACAAACCGCGCCGCCAGGGCAAGACCGCCGTCTCCGGCGGGCGGCAAGCCACGGAAACCATTGTCGTCATGCAGCCAGTCCATAAATCGCAAAAACTCGCCAACGTTTGTTACGACATCCGCGGTCCGGTGCTTGAGCACGCCAAGAAGATGGAAGACGAAGGCCATCGCATCATCAAGCTGAACATCGGCAACCCGGCGCCGTTCGGCTTCTTCGCGCCGGACGAAATCATCGAGGACGTGATCGTCAACCTGCCGTCCGCCTCCGGCTATTCCGATTCCAAGGGCCTGTTCGCCGCGCGCAAGGCGATCATGCATTACGCCCAGCAAAAGCAGCTGCCCAATGTGGGCATGGACGACATCATCGTCGGCAACGGCGTGTCCGAGCTGATTGTGATGTCGATGCAGGCGCTGCTGGACAACGGCGACGAAGTGCTGGTGCCGGCGCCGGATTACCCGCTGTGGACCGCCGGCGTCAGCCTGGCCGGCGGCAAGGCGGTGCATTATCTGTGCGACGAAGAGCAGGGCTGGTTCCCCAGCATCGACGACATCCGCGCCAAGATCACGCCGGCCACCCGCGCCATCGTGGTGATCAACCCCAACAATCCCACCGGCGCGGTCTACCCGCCGGCGCTGCTCAAGCAGATCGTGGAAGTGGCGCGCCAGCACCAGCTGATCATCTACGCCGACGAAATCTACGACAAAGTGCTGTACGACGAGGTCAAGCACACCTCCATCGCCTCCTTGGCGCCGGATCTGTTCGTGGTCACCTTCAACGGCCTGTCCAAGAATTACCGCGCCTGCGGCTACCGCGCCGGCTGGATGATTCTGTCCGGCGAGAAGAAACACGCCAAGGACTATATCGAAGGCCTGAACATGCTGGCCTCGATGCGCTTGTGCGCCAACGTGCCGGCGCAGTTCGCGATCCAGACCGCCTTGGGCGGCTACCAGAGCATTGACGATCTGGTGGCGCCGGGCGGCCGCCTCGCGCGCCAGCGCGACCTGGCGCACAAACTGCTGACCGATATTCCCGGCGTCAGCTGCGTCAAGCCGCAGGGCGCGCTCTACCTGTTCCCCAAGCTGGATCCCAAGATCTACCCGGTCGGCGACGATCAGCAGTTCATCCTGGAACTGCTGCAGGAGGAAAAGGTGCTGCTGGTGCAGGGTTCAGGGTTTAACTGGATTGCGCCCGATCACTTCCGCGTGGTATTCCTTCCCAACTCGGACGATTTGGTGGAGGCCATCGGCCGCATCGCGCGTTTCCTGGAAAACTATCGCAAGCGCCACGGCGGCGAAGCCTGAAATCATGGCGGCTTGAGCCGGCGGACGGGGGCTGCGGCCCCCGTTTGGCCATCAGGCTTTCCTTGACAGCGGATAGCGTCCGCTGCCAAGGAAAACTTGGGACACGCGCCCGCTGCGCCAGCAGCGGCCTGGCGGCGCGGCTCTTGATCAGGGCCGGCCGCCGGCGCGGGCCGCGCGCAAGGATCTTGCGCCTGGCCGCCGCGGGCAGGGACAGAATACTAGAGACAGGGAGCAAGAATGAAACCGATCAATATCGGCCTATTGGGCGTGGGGACTGTCGGTGGCGGCACCGCCACCGTTCTCAAACGCAACGCCGAGGAAATCAGCCGCCGTGCCGGCCGTCAAATCCGCCTGCTGCAGGCGGCCAACCGCAATCAGGCGCGCGCGCAATCGCTGCTGGGGCCGGACGTGGACGTGGTGGCCGACGCGATGCAGGTGGTGAACAACCCCGACGTCGACATCGTGGTGGAACTGATAGGCGGCGACACCGTGGCCAAGGAACTGGTGCTCAAGGCCATCGCCAACGGCAAACACGTGGTCACCGCCAACAAGAAACTGCTGGCGCTGCACGGCACCGAAATCTTCGCACGCGCCCAAGAACAGGGCGTGATGGTGGCCTTCGAGGCCGCGGTGGCCGGCGGCATCCCCATCATCAAGGCGCTGCGCGAAGGCCTGTCCGCCAACCGCATCGAGTGGATAGCCGGCATCATCAACGGCACTTCCAACTTCATCCTGACCGAGATGCGCGACAAGGGCGCGAGCTTCGCCGAAGTGCTGGCCGAGGCGCAGCAGCTGGGTTACGCCGAAGCCGATCCCACCTTCGACATCGAAGGCCATGACGCCGGCCACAAGCTCACCATCATGGCGGCGCTGGCCTTCGGCATCCCGATGCAGTTCGACCGCTGTTACCTGGAAGGCATCAGCAAGCTGGAAGGGCGCGACATCAAGTACGCCGAGGAGCTGGGCTACCGCGTCAAGTTGCTGGGCCTGACCCGGCGCACCGCCGCCGGCGTCGAGTTGCGCGTGCACCCGACGCTGATCCCGGCGCGCCAGCTGATCGCCAACGTCAACGGCGTGATGAACGCGGTGCTGGCCAAGGGCGACGCGGTGGGGCCGACCTTGTACTACGGCGCCGGCGCCGGCGCGCTGCCCACCGCCTCCGCGGTGGTGGCCGACATCGTCGACGTGACCCGCTTGCTGACGGCGGACCCGGAGCACCGCGTGCCGCATCTGGCTTTCCAGCCGGACCAGCTGCAGAACCTGCCGATCCTGCCGATCTCCGACGTGGTCAGCTCCTACTATCTGCGCATCGGCGCCGCCGACCGCGCCGGCGTGCTGGCCAACATCACCCGCTTGCTGGCGGAGAACGGCATCTCGATCGAGGCGGTGATCCAGAAAGGCTCGGTGTCCGACGGCACCGCCGAGGTGGTGATCCTGACCCATCGCGTTCAGGAACAGGCGATAGACCGCGCCATCACCGGCATCGAGGCGCTGGAAAGTATTACCGGCAAGGTGGTGCGCCTGCGCATGGAAGAGCTGAATGATTAAACGCTGGCTGACCGGCCTCGGCGCCGGTCTGATCCTGGCGAGCGCCGGGGCGACGCCCTTGTCCCCCGGCCAGCACAGCCTGTTGCAGGGCTTTTTGATGCGAGGCTGCGTCAAGCGCACGCCGGCCTCGGACGGCGTCGGCCAGCGCTCCTCGGAGCAAGTGCAGAAATACTGCCAATGCGCCAGCCAGCATCTGGCCGGCCGCTTCTCCTCGGAAGAGGTGATGGGCGTGCTGACCGGCCAGATCAAGAAAGACGACCCGCGCGGCAAACAGCGGATGAAGGACGCCTCCGCCGCCTGCGCCCAATATCTGGAAACCCCCTGATGCGTTATATCAGCACCCGCGGCGGCATGGCCCCGCAATCGTTCAGCGACATCCTGCTGATGGGCCTGGCGCCCGACGGCGGCCTGGTGTTGCCGGAAAGCTATCCGCAGATCGGCCGCGAGCAGCTGGACGCCTGGCGCGGCCTGTCCTACGCCGAATTGGCTTTTGAAATCATTCGCTTGTTCGCCACCGATATCCCGGAAGACGATCTCAAGTCCATCGTCGAGCGCACCTATACCCGCGCGGCCTTCGGCAGCGAGGCGATCACGCCGCTCAAGCGGCTGCACGACGGCCTGGCCGTCCTGGAACTGTCCAACGGCCCGACGTTGGCCTTCAAGGACATGGCGATGCAGCTGCTGGGCAATCTGTTCGAATACGTGCTGGCCAGGAAGGGCGAGCGCCTGAACATCCTGGGCGCCACCTCGGGCGACACCGGCAGCGCCGCCGAGTACGCGATGCGCGGCAAGGCGGGCATCCAGGTGTTCATGCTGAGCCCGGACGGATTGATGAGTCCGTTCCAGCGCGCGCAAATGTACAGCCTGCAGGACGCCAACATCCACAATATCGCGATCAAGGGCATGTTCGACGACTGCCAGGACATCGTGAAGGCGGTGCAGAACGACCATGCTTTCAAGGCGCGCCACAAGATCGGCACCGTCAACTCCATCAACTGGGCGCGAGTGGTGGCTCAGGTGGTGTATTACTTCAAGGGCTATTTCAACGCCACCGCCGGCAATGAGGAGAAGGTCAGCTTCTGCGTGCCGTCCGGCAACTTCGGCAATGTCTGCGCCGGCCACATCGCGCGGCAGATGGGCTTGCCGATAGAACGCCTGCTGGTGGCCACCAACGAGAACGACGTGCTGGACGAGTTCTTCCGCTCCGGCGCCTACCGTCCGCGCGGCACGGCCAACACCTATGTCACCTCCAGCCCGTCGATGGACATCTCCAAGGCGTCCAACTTCGAGCGCTTTGTGTTCGATCTGCTGGGACGGGACCCCGAGGCGCTGAAAGCGCTGTGGCGCCAGGTGGACGCCGGCACCGGCTTCACGCTGTCCGCCGCGCAAACGGCCGCCGCGGCCGAGGTGTTCGGATTCGCTTCCGGTAAGAGCGCGCATGCGGACCGGTTGGCCACCATTCGCCAGCTGGACCGCGAAGACGGCGTGGTGGTGGACACCCATACCGCCGACGGCGTCAAGGTGGCGCGCGAGCTGCGCCGCCCCGGCGAAACCGTGGTTTGCCTGGAAACCGCCTTGCCGGCCAAGTTCGCCGCCACCATACGCGAAGCGCTGGACCGCGATCCGCCGCGACCGGCCGGTTTCGACGGCCTGGAGGACTTGCCGCAAAAAGTGTCGGTGTTCCCGGCGGACGCCGGCGAGGTCAAAGCCTTTATCGAGCGCAGTTTGAGCTGACGCGCGTCGGACGAAAAAACGGCCCCCAGGGGCCGTTTTTTTTTGCGTCCGCCGCGGCGTTAGAGCCTGTTCAAGGCCCCGTTCCATCCCTCTCGCCGACGCGCGACAGACATTGAACAGGCTCTTAAAACGTCAGCGCCACGCCGACATTGCCGGCGGTCTGATTGCTGCCGCTGCGGCCGCTGGCGGCGCTGAGCTGGCCGAACATCGACACGCTCTTGCTCAATTGGGCGCTGAGGCCGGCGGTCCATTCCAGCCAGTCCGCCTTGGGTTTGCCCAGCTTGACGCTGTAATCGCCCAGGGTGGTGGCCAGGCCGGCGGTGACCACGCGGTCGTCGCGCTTGAACTCGTGCGCGTAGCTGAGTTTGGCGTAGGGGCTGAAACGGCCGATGTCGGCTTCCAGCTGCCAGCCGACGCGCGCCACCAGGGAGGTGCCGTTTTGCGCGTTGAAGGCCATGCTGCTGCTGTTGCCTCCTTGCTCGGTGAAGCCGTTCACCTTGACGTGGGCGTAGTCCAGGCCGGCGATGGGGCCGGTGCGGTAGGTGCCCAGCGGCATCAGATAGCCGCCGGCTACGCGCAGGCCGTATTGGCTCTGGCGCGCGCTGCCGTTCAGCGTGATCCGGGCCGCGCCCAGCGAGACCTGGCGACGGGTGTCGATATCGCCGGCGCCGATGTGGGCGTCGCCGTCCAGCCAGAACCGTTCCTGCTTATAGCTGAACAGCGCGCTCATCAAGGTGCTGCGGTCGTCTACGCTGCCCGGCGTGGCGATGCCGTTGATGTTGGTCTTGCCGTTCTGGCGGGACATCGCCAGTCCCAGGCTCAGCGCCGGACTGGCCTGGAAGTCCAGACCCACGGTGTACAGCCGGCCTTGCGGCTTGGCGGATACGTCGTCGTAGCCGACCTTGTCGTCGTTGAAGGCGCCGCTGACGAAGGCGCTGACCGCGCCGACTTCACGCTTCTGCGCGCGGATGGCCTGGTAGCGGCTATCCAGCGTCCCGCCCAACTGGCGGGCGTTGCTCAGCGCGGACTCCGGCAGCGCGCCGGCGAAATAGGGCGCTTGCAGCAGGCCGTATATATAGTCGCCAATCAGCTGATAGGCGGCCGGAGTGGGGTGCAAGGCATCGGTGAATAGATAGCTTTGCCCGGGTATGACGGCGGCCAGGCAGTACAGCGCGGACTGAGGGCAGGCCGCGCCGGAGGTATTGCTGAAGCCATAGGCTTGCGGATTGGCCAGAAGCTCCGTGAACAGACCCGATATATTGGCCCTGACTATCCCGTGTTGCAGATTGCCGGCGCTAAGCGCCATGTCTACCAACTGGTTGTAGCCGCTGGCGCCTTTCTGAAGATTGGGCTGCACCGCGGCGTAAACGCTGCTCAGCGTGCCGGCGCTCAGACCGGCGGCGGTCTCCGCCTGGCTTAGCGCCTGATTGATCAGGGCGGGGGAATTGCTGGTTTGACCGGAGCTCAGTATCTGCCATGCGGCGCCCCAGGCGGCGGCGACTTTGCCGGCGTTGCCGGCGCCGGGCAGAGCGGTCTGAATGGCGGCGAGCACAGAGAGTGGAGCCGCCGAGATATCAGGCAGATTGGGCAAGATGATGGTATTGGCCCCGGCGGCCTTGAGCGCGGCCACGGCTTGTACGGTGTAGCCGGCGGAGGCGCCCAGATAGGCGGTCGGATCGCTTTGGCTGCCGGCGGCAATGACGTCGTTGCCGCCTATCCAGATGGCGTAGGCCGCGTTGGGGTCGGCTTTTTGGCCTTTCTGGCCCAGATAAGCGTTGATCTGGCCCGGCAGGTCTGTGACCGCGATCGCATCGGCTGCAGGGGTCTGGCTGGGGGTGTCCGGATTGGTGTTGGGCGGGCTGGCCGGCTGCGCGCGCGCATCGCCCTGAGCGTAATTATTGCCCGCAGTATTGGCGATGTGGCTGTTTAGGCTGTTGTTGGGCGATACGTTCTGGCCATAGTGCTTGGCCAGGACTTCGGCCCAGCCGGTGCCGTAGCCCAAGGTCCAGCGGGCGTTGGACGGCAGGCCGCCCAGGCCGCCGAAGGCGCCGGTGTCGGTCAGACTGTCCCCGAAAAAATAGAAATTGCTATAGGCGTTGGCGGCGGCCGGCAGGGCCAGCAGAGTGGCCACGGCCAGCGTGTTCAGGCGCTTGCGCATTTGGAATGTCCCCTTCCGGATAAAACTTTGGTTTTATTTAATTTAGATTTAAGAGTCTAAGCTCTATTCGAACGATTATTTGAATGTATGTATCGCATTGTCAATAGCGGCCCCAGGCTGCAGCCCTGGGCCCGCTTGCGCTAGAATGCGGGAATGCGACGTTTACTACTGTGGATGATGTGCTGCGCCTGGAGCGTGGCGGCGTCGGCCGCCATGCAGGATCTGGGGCGGCTGGAGGCTTTGGCCGGCGATTTTCTCAAACACGAGTTGTCGATGCGGCCGGCCACCTGGACGCTGGGGCAGCTGGACCGCAAGCTGGCGGTGCCGGCCTGCGCGCAGCCCAAGGCGGATTGGGCGACGCCGGGGGTGACTACCGGTTCCACCTTTGTCGCGGTGTCCTGCCCGGAACTGGGGTGGGCGCTGCGGATTCCGGTGCGGATCAATGAAAAGAAACTGGGCGTGGCTTTGAGCCGCGCAGTGGCGGCCGGCGAGGTGCTGAGCGCCGCTGACCTGCGCCTGGTCGAGGTGGCCAACCCCAGCCTGGCGCGCAATGTGTTGGACGATCTGCAGCAGGCGATAGGCAAGACCATGCGCTCCGGCGCGCCGGCCGGCGCCTGGCTGCGCAGCTTCATGGTGCGCGCGCCTTATCTGGTGAACAGCAACCAGCGGGTCAAAGTGGTGGCCTCGGGCGAGGGCTTCGCCGCGGCGGCCGACGGTTTGGCGATAGGCAATGCCGCCGAGGGCGAGCAAGTGTCGGTGCGCATGGCTTCCGGGCGGGTGATACGCGGGCAAGTTCAAGCGGACGGCAGCGTGATGGTGATATATTAGAGACGGTTCGCCGGCAGGTCTCGGCGCGCAGCGGCGGATAATTGGGCGAAAGTCTTCAAGATATTGTTTTTCCGTCCGATAATAGAGGTAATCCAGGTTCCCTTTGGGAAGGCCATGCCATGAAAGTAGATAACTCGGGCAAGCTGTCAGCAAGCTACAGCACCCAGAACAAGGCGGCGCCGCGCGACGCGGCCGCCAACGCCAACCCTGCCGCCAGTGGATCCGACAGCGTGACGATCAACCCTTTGGCCAGCCGTCTGAGCGCGGTGGAAAGCAAGGTCAGCGGCGATTCCGGCTTCGACGCAGGCAAAGTGGCCGCGATCAAGTCGGCGATAGCCGCGGGCACCTTCAACGTCAATCCGGAGAAGATCGCCGACGGCTTGATCGCCTCCACCAAGGAATTGTTGGCGCGCTGAGCGCGCGCAGGTGAGAGTCAGGCATGAACGTTGTTGAAGAATTCTGCCAGCTGTGCCGGGCCGAGAGCGCTCTCGTCACCCGGCTGATCGCGTTGCTGGAGCAGGAACAGAAGGTGCTGGTGCAGGGCTTTGACGTTCAGCTGGACGCCCTGGCCGAGAGCAAGAGCGGCGTGTTGGACCTATTGGCCGTCAGCGCCGCCCAGCGCGGCGAATTGATGCGGCGGATCGGCGTGCAGGACAGCGAGACGGTTTACATCTGGCTGGCGGACAAGCCGGAGGCCAGCCTGGCCTGGACCGGGCTGGAAGAGGCGATCCAGCGGGCGCAGAGCATCAATCAGCTCAACGGCAGCTTCATCGATCAGCGCTTGTCGCTGGTGGAGGGCGCGCTGAACACCTTGAAGGACGCCGCCGCGTCCACCGTGGGCTACGACAAGGCCGGCCAATTGCCGGAACTGGCCGCCGGGCGACGCTTTCTCGGCTCCGCCTGAACGTTTGAAGCCGTTCCCGAGGGGCATGCAAGAGCGCCGTTGCGGCGCTCTTGGCGTTTCCGTCCGACGGTTTTAGAGTCTATTCTCAAGGAGCAGTGGGAATGCCCTGGCCTTTATGGTATCTTCCTCTCCGGGCCTGAGAAAACCACTATCCGGAACCAATGACCCTGATTTCCTTGATTATCGCTCTGGCACTGGAGCAGTTGCGGCCCTTGGGCAATCGCAATCGCGTCTGGCTGCTGTTCACCCGCTACGCCAATCATTTGGAACGCAATCTGAATGCCGGCTCCAACCGTCATGGCGTGTTGGCGTGGTCCTTGGCGATCGTGCCTGCGGTCTTGCTCAGCTTGCTGATCTATTACGCGCTGCACGCCTTGAGTCCGATTCTGGCGATGTTGTGGAATGTCCTGGTCTTGTATCTGACCATGGGTTTCCGCCATTTCTCCAGCGCGTTCTCCGAAATCTCCCAGGCTTTGGCCGAAGGGCGGGATCTGGACGCGCGCGCCTCCTTGGCGAACTGGACCGGACAGGGCACCGCGGAGCTGTCGGTTGAGGAAATTTCCCGGCTGGCGATCGAGCAGGGGGTGGTGGATAGTTACCGCCACGTGTTCGGCACCATGTTCTGGTTCGTGCTGTTGCCGGGTCCGGCCGGCGCGCTGTTGTACCGCCTCTGTTCTATGCTGAATCAGAAATGGGGCAACCGCGACGCGAACGAGGACCCGTTCGGCCGTTTCTCGGCCAGCGCCGCCGCTTGGCTGGACTGGATTCCGGTGCGTTTGACCGCCGCCAGCTTCGCCATCATGGGCGATTTCGAGGATGCGGTGTATTGCTGGCGCTCCCAGGCCAAAACATGGGGGAACTACGCTAATGGCATTTTGTTGGCTTCGGCCGCGGGTGCGATCGGCGTGAAATTGGGCGATCCGCTCAGACAGGATTACTCCATACGCTTCCGGCCCGAACTGGGCTTGGGCGACGAAGCGGACCCCAACTACCTGAAAAGCGCGGTTGGTCTGGTCTGGCGTTCCGCCTTGCTATGGTTGGCCGTAATCCTGCTGCTCAGCGTCGCAAGCCACATGGGCTGACGACCCGACGCCGCCGTTCGGGCGGCGTTGCCTTGTCCGTTCGTGTCATTTGAATACGGGGGCGTGTTGGCGCATGCGCGCAACAGGCCCCGCGAGTTTTGCAGGAGTGTTGTCCATGCTGTTTTCCGAACTCGGGTTGTCTCCCGAGATTCTGCGCGCCATCGAAGAACAGGGCTATTCCCAGCCCACCCCGATTCAGGAAAAGGCGATTCCTCTGGTCTTGTCCAGCCGCGATTTGCTGGCCGCCGCTCAAACCGGCACCGGCAAGACCGCTGCCTTCATGCTGCCCATTCTGGAGCGCCTGAAGAAATACGCCAACACTAGCGTATCGCCGGCGATGCATCCGCTGCGCGCCTTGGTGTTGTCGCCAACCCGCGAGTTGGCGGATCAGATCGGCGTCAACGTCAAGAGCTACACCAAATACCTGCCGCTGCGCGCCACTACGGTGTTCGGCGGGGTCAATATGGACCCGCAAACTCAGGAACTGCGCCGCGGCGTTGAGATCCTGATCGCCACGCCGGGCCGCCTGCTCGACCACATCCAGCAAAAAACCGTTCAATTGAACAAGGTGGAAGTGCTGGTGCTGGACGAAGGCGACCGCATGCTGGACATGGGCTTCATTCAGGACATCCGCAAGATCATGGGCATGCTGCCCAAAGAGCGTCAGACCCTGCTGTTCTCCGCTACTTTCGCGCCGGAGATCAAGCGGTTGGCCGCCGACTTCATGAAGTCGCCGCAAACGGTGGAGGTGGCGCGTCAGAACGCCACCAACGATCAGGTCGAGCAGATCGTTTACTCGGTGGACGCCTTCAAGAAGCGTCATCTGCTGACGCATCTGATCAAGTCCCGCGACATGAGCCAGGTCATCGTGTTCTGTAAGACCAAGCTCAGCGCCGATCGTCTGGCGCGCGAGTTGCAGCGCGACGGTCTGCAAGCCGAAGCCATTCACGGCGACAAGGCGCAGGGCGCGCGTCTGGAAACGCTGGCCTCGTTCAAGGAAGGCAAGCTGCGCGTGTTGGTGGCCACCGATGTCGCCGCCCGCGGCCTGGACGTGACTGAGCTGCCCTATGTGGTCAACTTCGAGTTGCCGAACGCCCCGGAAGACTATGTGCATCGGATTGGCCGCACCGGCCGCGCCGGCGCCAAGGGCGTGGCGATCTCTTTGATGTCTCCGGAAGAAACCCGCCAGCACGACTCTATCGAGAAGCTGACCAAGCAGACGCTGACGCCGCAGATCGTGGACGGCTTCCGTCCCTCCTGGCTGGCGCGCCCCAACGAGCGCGAACGCGAGCGGGAGCGCCCGTCTGCGCCGCCCAAGCCGGAGGCTTCGGTTCTGGCCGGCTCCTCCGAGGGCGTGAAGAAGCCCTTGAACGGCCGCCGCAGCCGCAAGGCGAAGCGGGAAGTGCCGGCGCTGTTGCTGCCGCCGCGCTACAAGGTGGAAATCATTCGCTGATTGGGCGAACGAGCAAGGAACGGTCCCGAACGGGGCCGTTTTTTTATGGGCGTCGGCGGCACTTCCCGCCGGCCGCGGAGTCGGATGTCTGGGCGGTTTGCCCTGGGCGAGGAGAGCGCGATGCGGGTGAAATGGCTGCATATCGGTGTGGGCGGCGCGATGTTGGGCGTTGGCGCGGCGGCGGGAGCGACGACGACGGCTTGGCCGGCGTCGAGAAAAACCGAAGCCAAACCCGCGCCGGTGTCGGTGATGGTGGCGGAGGCGCAGCGACTGGAGCGTCTGCGCGTGCTGGTGAAGCAGCATGCGATCCAATGCCATTGCTCGCTGTGCCTGGGGCTGGGCGCCGCCGAAGCGAATGGCGGAAGAGAACAGGAGTCGAACCTGCCCGGGACCGCTGGCGGCCCCATCTGATTTTGAAGACCAGCCGCCCC
The DNA here is from genome assembly GCF_024158805.1 of Chromobacterium sp. S0633. Lineage (NCBI taxonomy): Bacteria > Pseudomonadati > Pseudomonadota > Betaproteobacteria > Neisseriales > Chromobacteriaceae > Chromobacterium > Chromobacterium sp. S0633. The sequence continues at coordinate 232,525 of NZ_JAMZGH010000003.1, forward strand.
ACCGGGGACGCGTCTCTTCCTGCGAGCGAGCGGGCTCTTGGCCCGATGGCGTCCGGGCGACGCCAGCGCGCATTATATCGCGGAATCGGAATCGGGATCGGAATCCGTTCACGATCGGTCGCGCGGCAAGGAGACGGGGAAAGGGCCTTGAGCACCGCTTTGAAACGAGGATGAGCGGCTAGTGCGATCCGCTTCCTCCGCCTCTGCCGGCCTGCCTTGTCTTGCTGGCGAGAGGGTGAACCGGCGATAAGTTAATTTTATGCCTGATAAATAAAATGAATGTCTTGGCCTCGCCTCATGCCGTTAGAATGGAGAGCCCCGCCGAACGCGCCGCAAGAGCGTCGGGGCATTCCGTCTACCGAGAATAAAGGAAATCAGCATGAAGCACGTTCTGTCCCTGTTTATCCAGCTTTGCCATGTCGCCGGCCGTCCGGGGCTGCGTCGCGGCAAGTAAAGCATGGCCGGCGACGCCGGCGGAGCCAAGAAAAAGCGGCCCAAGGGGCCGCTTTTTCATTGCGCGCGGCGCGCCGCCCTGGCGGCGGGTCGCGGCTACTGTCCCATGGGACTGGTCTGGATGCGGGCGGATGGCGTTTTGTTGGACGGCTTGATATATTGGCCGTAAATATTTTAATGGCATTTTTGTTCTAATTAGATTCAATTATTTTGCTTGTGAAATCAAAGTTCAAATGTCATGAGTCCGGCGCGTGAAGCCGCCGGGCCAAGGACGCGGGATGAGCAGGGTTGGGAGCTTGGCATGGGGAAGAGCGGGAAGGCGGTCTTGAGCGGAGTGGCGCTGGCGTGTTGCGTGGCCGCGCTTCATGCCGCGCCGGGGCCTGTGGTGTTGACGGTGTCGGGCAAGATCAGCCAGTTCACCAATAAAGAAAAGAATGTGTACGAGTTCCGTGAGCAGGACTTGCAGAGCTTGCGTCAGCATTCGGTGGTGACCCGGACCACCTGGACGCCGCAATCGGTGTTCAGCGGGCCGCTGATGCGGGACATTCTGGCCAAGGTGGGCGCCAGCGGCCAGAAGGTCAAGCTGCGGGCCCTGAACGATTACGTGTACTGGATAGACCGCCGCGAGTTCTACGACTTCGACGTGGTGTTGGCGCGCTCGGTCAACAACAAGCCTTTGGACATCACCAACCGCGGTCCCTTATGGCTGATGTATCCGCTGGATCAAATGCCGGAGGACAAGAAAGGGCCGGTGATGGACGCCAAGCTGGTGTGGCAGATCAACCGCCTGGTGGTGTTCTGATGCCGGCCGGCCAGGAGGGCTCGGGACGAGCGGTGAACAAGTCGATGCTGTCCGGCTGGAAGGGCATCCCGGCGCTGGCCTTGCTCGGCTTTTTGCTGTTGGGCATCGGCGTTTACATGGCGATCGAGCGTTATGTGCCGGCGCGCAGCTTTGAGGGGCGCAGCGAGGATTTGTACTGGTCGGTGGCGCAGATGCAGCTTGAGCTGGAGAAAGCGCGCGCCGACTTATTGCGTTTGAAGGCGGGGGAAGTTCCCGAGTCGCAGGTGCAATTCCGGCTGGCGGTGGCCAACAGCCGTTTCCTGGATTTCGTTACGCCGTCCAAGATGCAGGAGATGCTGAGCCGCGTCGATGGTTTCAAAGGCACAGCCAGCCTGCTGCAGGATTTCTTCGAGGACGAAAACATCCTGCATCCCAGTGTCCGGAGCGCGCAGCAGAACATAGACCGCATCGACAGCATCCGGCCGTCGCTGGCGGAGTTCGCGGTCCAGGCGCGCGTGGCCGAGGTGTCTTCGCGCGACGCGCGCAACAAGGACTTGCGGCACAACCAGCAATTGGTCGCCTCGCTGTGGTTTGCGCTGGGCGGCATCTGCATGGTGATTTTCGTGCTGCTGTACCGCTATCAGGGCGCGCGTCGCGACGCCGCCGCGCGCCAGCAGCTGCTGGAGCAGGAGCGGGCGGCGCACAAGGCCACGGTGAACGCGGAGCTGGACCGCACCACCTTCCTCGCCACGCTGAGCCACGAGATCCGCTCGCCGCTGCAGACCATGCAGGTGTGCGTGGAGTTGATCGAGCCGGACATCGATCCGGCCGGCAAGGCCGCCAAGGCGGTGGGACGCTTGAAAACCTGCATGGCGCATCTGATGACCCAGGTGCGCGACATCATGGACATCTCCGCGATCAAGAATATGCAGTTCCGGCTGCATATCGGCGATGTGGACGTGGCGGCGACCTTGAACGAGGTGATCGACGTGCATCGCGCGCAGTTGGACGGCAAGGGCCTGGGCCTGCATGTGCGGCTGGGCGAATTGCCTGAGACGGTGAAACTGGACGGCGACCGCTTGCGGCAGATCGTCGGCAATCTGCTGACCAACGCCATCCGCTACACCGATCACGGCACGGTCACGGTGGAGGCCGGCGTGGACAGCGCCGACGGTCGCAATATCCTGGATATCCGCGTGATAGACACCGGCATCGGCGTGCCGGAGGAGTTTCAATCGCGCATCTTCCAGCCGTTTTTCCAGGGGCACGCGCGCCGAGTGGGCAGCAGCGGGCTGGGCCTGGCGGTGGTCAAGGAACTGGTGTCCTTGCTGGGCGGGGAGCTGGAGCTGAAGAGCGTGGTGGGCGTGGGCTCCGAGTTCATCGTCCGCTTGCCCATCGTGGTGCCGGATCAGCCGCCGGGGCCGGAACGTTCGGTGCTGGTGGTGGACGACGACAAGAATATCCGAGAGCCGTTTTCCGATTGCCTGCAAATGAACGGCTACGCGGTGTCCACCGCCAGCTCGGTGGCGGAAGCCTGTCAGAAGCTGCAACAAGCCAGCTTCAACGTGGTCTTGCTGGACATGCAGCTGGGCAATGAGAGCGGTTATTCGGTGGCGGAGGCGCTGAAGCGCAGCGTGCGTCACCGCGGCGTGAAAATCATCGCGATGACCGCTTACCCGGAGGAATACGCCGATCCGCGCGCCGCCTGGTTCGCCGCGCGGCTGGAGAAGCCTTTCGATATCAGCCGGTTGCGCGCGGTGTTGGGCCGGGCGCTGGAATCGCCGTCCGGCCCTGGACACGCAGGTTAGTCGAACAGCCGCGCCTCGCGCAGCAAATGCCTGTCCCCCAGGCGGCGGGTGAAGCCGCAGCGGTCGAAATACTCCAGGATTTGAATCGCCAGCTTGCGGCCGCAGCCCAGTTGGTCGCGGAAGTTGGCGGCGTCGGCATAGCCGGCGTCCTGATTCAGGCTGTGCACGATGGCCGCCATGCCGCGGATCGCCGCGCTGGAGAAATAGCGGTCCCGCACCACGGCGTGGACATGGCCCAGCCTCGCGGCTTTGCGCAGCACGGCGCGCGCCGTGTCCTCCTCCACGCCGGCCGCCGCGGCCAAATCCCGCACCCAATGCGGCTGTCCCTGATCGGTGAAAGCCGGTTCCAAACGCCGCCACAGCGCGGTCTCTTCCGCGTCGAAAGCCAGCACGTGGCCGGGCAGATGCAGCCAGCCGCGGGTATTGGCCAGCCTTCCCTCCGCCAGCAATTGATCGATCATCAAATTGACCGCGGCCTCGCTTTCCTGCGGCAGCGCCAGCCGGCGCGCGCGGCCGCGGCTGGCGCCCAGCTGGTCCGGCTGCTGGAGATGCAGCGCCGCCAGCCGTTCCAGCAGCTGTCCTTGCAACTCCGCCCAGTGTTCCGGCGCGTAAGCGTGCTGGCCGGCGGTGAGCAGCGGGGCGGCGCGCAGCAGCTCCGCCAGCCCGGCTTCGCTCAATTGCCGGTCCCAGGCGAGATCGGGCAGGGAAAGTGCCTGTCGGCTCAGGCGCAGCCGCAGGTTCTGGACGTTGTCGCTTCCGGCTGCGGCCAGAGCGCGCAGATGGGCCAGCCGTTCGTCTTGGCGCTTGCCGCGCGTAGGCGGCTGCCGTTCCAGCACCGTGGCGCAGGCCAGGGTGTGCTGCGCGCCGGCGTCGCGCAGGATCAGCTTGTCGCCGTCGGCCAGGTGCAGCGGCCGGTCCAGGCTCAGTTCAGCCAGTCCCTCGTCGCCGGGATGGAGTTGCTGACGTTCCAGCAGGGCCACCCGGCCGGTGCAGTGGCTGGCGGCGTGATGGAGATGGACGGCCTGCCAGTGGCGCAAAGTGGCGTGAGCGGCCGGGGCCAGGCGCAAGCGCACGCTGACGCGGGCGGCCGGCGCCGGCGCCGCTTGCTCCAGCAGCCAGTCGCCGCGTTGAATCTGTCGTTTGTCGATGTCGCCGACCAGGTTGAGCGCAATGCGCTGGCCGGCCTGGCCTTGCCGCGCCGGCTGGTTTTGCACGTGCAGGCCGCGCACGCGGACGGCGACGTCCTTGCCGCTCAGCCATAGGGCGTCGCCCACGTTCACGCGGCCGCCCCAGGCGGTGCCGGTCACCACCAGGCCGGCGCCGCCTATGGTGAAGGCGCGGTCTATCGCCAGGCGGAAGCGGCGTTCGGTTCCGGCGGCTTGGTCGCGCAGTTGCAGCAGATGCCGCCGCAAAACGTCGACGCCGGCGCCGCTGCGCGCGGAAACCGGCAGCAGCGCAGCCGCGCGCAGGCCGTGTTCGGCCAGCGCCCGCCGCGCCTCGTCCATGACGCCTTCCAGCGCTTCCGGGCCGGCCAGGTCGCTTTTGCTGATGGCCACGGTCAGGCTGTCCAGTTGCAGCAATTGCAGGATGGCCAGGTGTTCTCGGGTTTGCGGCATCACGCCGTCGTCGGCGGCGATCACCAGCAGCGCGTGGCGCACGCCGCCGACGCCGGCCAGCATATTGCTCAGGAAACGCTCATGGCCGGGCACGTCGATGAAGCCGATCGCGCCGCCCTCGGGCGTCGGCAGATAGGCATAGCCCAGGTCTATGGTCATGCCGCGCTTTTTTTCTTCCGGCAGGCGGTCGGCGTCGGTGCCGGTCAGGGCGTGAAGCAGGGCGGTCTTGCCGTGGTCTACGTGTCCGGCGGTGGCGATAATCATGGCGGGCGAAGCGGCAGGGGTAAAAGGCCAAGTATCGCCAGAAACGGCGGACTTGGCCATGGGCTGGGCTCAGCGGGCGGGCGAGGGGTCCGGCAGATAATGGCCGGCGGGGTCGATGTGGGCGAGCACGTCCAGCACCGGGTGCCGTTCCAGCACGCGGTGGCGCGCGGCTTCCGAGATGGCGTGGGCCTGTTCCACGCTGATGGCGCCGTCCACTTCCAGGTGCACGTCCACCTGGATCAGGTCGCCCATCTTGCGGGTGCGCAGATCGTGCACGCCGTGAATGCCCGGAGTGCTCAGCAGGGTCTGGCGGATGGCGGCGACGGCGTCGTCGTCGGCGGCGCGGTCCATCAGATCGTGCATCGCGTCCCAGCCGAAGCGCCAGCCCATGCGGGCGACCAGCAGGCCCACCAGCAGGGCGGCCACCGGGTCCAGCAGCGGATAGCCCATCAGGTTGCCGATGATGCCCAGCGCCACCACCAGCGAGGAGGCCGCGTCGGAGCGCGCGTGCCAGGCATTGGCCACCAGCATGCTGGAGCGCACGCGCTTAGCCACCGCCAGCATGTAGCGGAACAGCGCCTCCTTGACCGCCAAGGCCAGCAGCGCCACCCACAGGGCGACGGCGTGGACGGTGGGAATGGAGGCGGGGTCGTGGAATTTCGCGGCGGCGCTGTACAGCATGCCCAGGCCGACGCCCAGCAAGAGCAGGCCCAGGATCAGCGAGGCGGCGTTCTCGTAACGGTGATGGCCGTAGTGGTGATCGTTGTCCGGCGCTTTATGGCTGTGTTTGCCGGCCAGCAAGACCACGAAGTCGGCGATCAGGTCGGACAGCGAGTGCAGGCCGTCGGCGATCAAGGCGGAGGAGTGCGCCAGCGCGCCCACCACGATCTGGGTGGTGGAGAGGATCAGGTTGACCGCGACGCTGACCAGCGTGCTGACGCGGCCGGCGCGGCGTTTCTCTACGCTGTCGCCGTCGATGGCGTGATGAGTGTGGGCCATGGCAGTGCAGTCCGGCAGTGGGTGGGATGCCCTGATTATCGCACAAAGGCTATTAATTTTAAAAAATTGATTGTTTTTATTAATGAGAATGAGAACAAGAATGAACCTCAGCCGCGGCGGGGACGCCTTGTGACACAATTGGGGTTTTCCGGGGACGGGGAGGGGAATGGCTTTATTGCTGAAAAGCGCCTTGGGCGCGCTGGCGGTGCTGTTGATCAGCGTGTTGGCCAGGTCCAGGAATTACTATATCGCCGGCCTGGTGCCGCTGTTCCCCACTTTTGCGTTGATCGCGCACTATATTGTCGGCAGCGAGCGCGGCGCGGCCGAGCTGAAAACCACCTTGCTGTTCGGCATGGCTTCGCTGCTGCCTTATTTCATCTATTTGCTGGCCCTGTATTGGCTGATAGACCGCTGGCGGCTGGGCGCGGCCTTGCTGGGCGCGGCGGCGTGCTGGGCCGCGGCCGCCGGCGTCTTGATCTGGCTATGGACGCGCCAATGAGGCCAGATTGGCGATGAAGCCGGCTTCGTCCTCCAGACAGCGCAGGTCCAGCCACAGCCTGCCGTCGGCCAGCCGGCCGATCACCGGCTGCGGCAGCGCGCGCAGCGCTTCGGCCAGCCGTTCCAGCGTGCCGCCCCGGCCGTCGGCCGGCGAAACCGCCAGTGCCCAGCTGGGCAGCCGGTCCACCGGCAGTGAGCCGCTGCCGATCTGGGACAGGCAGGCGGCGCCTTCCACCAGGTAGTCCGTTCCCAGCGCCGCGCTCAGCGGAGCGAGCAAGCGCTCGGCGCTGGCGCGCATCGCCGCTTGCGGGCGGCTCAGCCGGCGCAGCGTCGGCAGCGTGTCGGCCAGCCGGTCCGGTTCCAGATAAAGCCGCAGCGTGGCTTCCAGCGCCGCCAGCGTCATCTTGTCGCAGCGCAGCGCGCGTTTGAGCGGGTGCTGCTGAATCTTGTCTATCCATTCGCGCTTGCCGATGATCAGGCCGGCCTGCGGGCCGCCCAGCAGCTTGTCGCCGGAGAAGCTGACCAGGTCAACGCCGGCGGCGATCATCTGTTGCGGCATAGGCTCGTGCGGCAGGCCGTAGGCGGCCAGGTCGATCAGCGCGCCGGAGCCCAGGTCGGTGGCCACCGGCAGGCCGCGTTCGCGAGCCAGTTCCGCCAGTTCCGCCTCCGCCACGCTGCTGGCGAAGCCCTGAATCGCGTAATTGCTGGTGTGGACCTTGAGCAGGAGGCCGGTTTCCGCGGTGACGGCGTTGCGATAGTCTTTCAGATGGGTGCGGTTGGTGGCGCCCACTTCCACCAGCCGGCAGCCGGCCTGACGCATCACGTCCGGCATGCGGAAGGCGCCGCCGATCTCCACCATCTCGCCGCGGGACAGGATCACCTCGCGGCCGGCGGCGACGGTGGACAGCATGATGAGCACCGCGGCCGCGTTGTTGTTGACCACGCAGGCGGCTTCGGCGCCGGTGAGTTCGCGCAGCAGCTCGCTGACCGCCTGGTCGCGGTGGCCGCGGCCGGCGCCTTGCAGATCGAATTCCAGCGTGGCGGCTTCGCGCATCGCCGCGGCGACGGCTTCCACCGCGGCCTCGGCCATCGGCGCGCGGCCCAGATTGGTGTGCAATACGGTGCCGGACAGATTGAACACCGGCCGCATCCGCATGCGTTGCCGTTCGGCGACCCGGTCGCCGACGGCGGCGGCCAGGCTGTCGTCGCTGTCGGCCCAGGCGGGCAGCGCCTGTTGTTCGCGTATGGTCCGGCGCGCCTGCTCCAGCGTCTGGCGCACGGCCTCGGCCAGCGCGGCGTTGCCGTGGCGGCCCAGCAGGCGGGCCAGACGCTCGTGGCCCAGCAGGCGGTCAACGGAGGGCAGGCGGGTGTACAGGTTCTTCAGGTCCATGGAAGCTTCCGGCGCAAGGTCAGATTCCTTCATTTTACCCGCTTACGCTCGAGCGCTGCCGGCTGCGTATAATGCCTGGATGCAGACACATCAAACGCCTCCCTTCGCCGGCCTGACGCCGGACGCCATTCTCGACGCCGTGGACAGCCTTGGCCTTTACAGCTCCGGCAGCCTGCTGGCGCTGAACAGCTATGAGAACCGGGTTTACCAGATCGGCATCGACGACGCCGCGCCGCTGGTGGCCAAGTTTTACCGGCCGGAGCGCTGGAGCGATGAGCAGATTCTGGAGGAACACGCGTTTTCGCTGCAATTGGCGGAGCGCGAGATTCCGGTGGTGCCGCCGCTGGCCTTCAAGGGCGCCACCTTGCATCATCACGGCGGTTTCCGTTTTGCTTTGTTTCCGCGTCGCGGCGGCCGGGTGCCGGAGTTGGGCGACGCGCGCACGCTGGAATGGACAGGCCGCTTTCTGGGCCGCATCCACGCTTTGGGCCGGGTGGAGGATTACGCGCGGCGGCCGGCTTTGGACGCGGACAGCTTCGGCCGCGAGCCGGCGGACTATCTATTGCGGCACGCGGACTTGCCGCCGGAACTGCGCGAAGTCTTCCGCGGCGTGCTGGAGCAGGCGCTGGCCGGCGTCGACCGCGCTTACCAGCGCGCCGGCGCGGTGAGCGCGCTGCGGCTGCACGGCGATTGCCATGTCGGGAATATGCTGTGGACCGACGACGGCCCGCATTTCGTCGACTTCGACGACAGCCGCATGGGGCCGGCGGTGCAGGATTTGTGGATGCTGTTGTCCGGCAGCCGCGAGGAGCAGTCGGCGCAACTGGCCGAGGTGCTGGCCGGCTACGAGGATTTTTGCGAGTTCGATCTGCGCGAGCTGCATCTGCTGGAGGCGCTGCGCACCTTGCGCTTGATCCATTACAGCGCCTGGCTGGCGCGGCGCTGGCACGATCCGGCCTTCCCGGCCGCCTTCCCCTGGTTCAACAGCCAGCGTTACTGGGAGGAGCAGATACTGACGCTGCGCGAACAGATTGCGCTGCTGGACGAGCCGCCGCTGTGGTCTGCCTGAGCGTGCGGTTCAGCCGGTGCTGGCTTCCTTGCTTTGCTGCATCCTTTCCTTGACCCAGCTTTCGAAGTGGGGCGCGTCCATCGGCTTGGCGATGAAATAACCCTGGCCCATCAAGCAGCCGCGGTTGCCCATGAAGTCCAGATCGGTGGTGGTTTCTATGCCTTCGGCCACCGTGGTCAGCTGCATGCGCTGGGCCAATTCGATCACGCTGTTGAGCACCGCCTCCAGATGAGGCTTGGTGGACACCGAGGTGACCAGCGACTGGTCGATTTTCAGTTCGGTGAACGGGAAACGGGTCAGTTGCTGCAAGGTGGCGAAGCCGGTGCCGAAGTCGTCGATGGACAGGCCCAGGCCGCCCAGGCGCAGCCGGGCGGCGATGCCGATGGCTTCGGCCAGATTGTCGGCGATGGCGGTTTCCGTCACTTCGAAAATGATGAAGCGCGGCGGCACATGGGTGCTGAGCAGCCGTTGTTCGATTTGCTGGGTCAGGTTGTCACCCTTGAGCGACAGCGCCGACAGATTGACCGACAGCGGCAGCCGCAGGCCGCGGCGCGCCCATTCCTGCCATTGCTTCAGGCCCTGGTCCAGCATGCTCAGCGTCAGTTCGGTGGCCCAGCCGCTGGCCTCCACCACCGGGATGAAACGGGCGGGGGAGACGATGCCGAGTTCCGGGTGCTGCCAGCGCGCCAGCATTTCCGCGCCCTTGAGCAGGCCGCCGTTGAGGGTGACCTTGGGCTGGTAGTAGGGAATGATCTCGCCCTTGTCCAGCGCTTCGCGCACTTCCACCTCGCTGAACAGTTCGGCGTGATGGTCGTCGCCGCCCTTGGGCGTCCACACCCGTTTGAGCAGGTCCAGCAGCTCGGGCTGGCGCAGCGGCTTCTTTAGGCCGCCGAGCACCGGCAGACCCAGTTCCCGCCCCATCAGCTCCACGGTGGAGATCAGCAGGTAATCCTTGCTGGAGGTGACCACCAGCGGCGCGCCCAGGCCTTCTTTGGCCATGTGCTGCATCACTTGCACGCCGTCCAGCTTGGGCATTTCCAAATCCAGTAGGATCAGGCTGGGAAGCTGCTCGCGCATCCGCTCCAGGCCTTCCTCGCCGTTGGCGGCCTGGCGGATCTGCTGCGCGCCCAGGCCTTGGCAGATCTCGCAGCCGTGCTGACGCTGCAAGGTGCTGTCGTCGATGATCAGGACGTCCTGGATATCCAGTTGCATGGTGTTTCCTCGTTCAACGGCAAATCGCCTTGGCGATGGTGTCCAGCGGCATCACTTCGTCGGCCGCGCCCAGGCGGATCGCCTCCTTGGGCATGCCGAAGACCACGCAGCTTTCCTCGTCCTGGGCGATGGTCTTGGCGCCGCAGTCGTGCATTTCCTTCAAGCCCTTGGCGCCGTCGTCGCCCATGCCGGTCATGATGATGCCCAGCGCGTTCTTGCCGGCGAACTTGGCGGCGGAGCGGAACAGCACGTCCACCGAGGGCTTGTGGCGGCTGACCAGCGGGCCGTCCACCACCTCCACCAGATAAAAAGCGCCGCTGCGCTTGATCATCATGTGCTTGCCACCGGGGGCGATCAGCGCGCGGCCCGGCAGGATGCGGTCGCCGTTGCTCGCTTCCTTGACTTCGATCTGGGACAGGCTGTCCAGCCGCTCGGCGAAGGAGCGGGTGAATTTTTCCGGCATGTGCTGGACGATGGCGAGGCCGGGGCAGGTGCGCGGTAGCGCGGTGAGCACGGTTTCCAGCGCCTGGGTGCCGCCGGTGGAGGTGCCCACGGCGATGATGCGTTCGGTGGTGGCGAACATATTGCCGCCGGTGGGCGCGGACAGGATGGCGTCGGCGGACAGCTTGGGCCGGGTCTCCAGCGGGTTGGACGCCGGCGCGGCGCCGCCGGGCGCGGAGCCGCCGGCCGAGGGCATCACCCGCACCCGGTTCATCCGGGCGGCGGCGGCGCTGCGCACCGCGTGCACCAGCTGATTGGCGCTTTCCTCCAGGAAGCCCTTGACCCCGGCCATGGGCTTGGCGATCACCTCCACCGCGCCGGCGGCCATCGCCTGCATGCTGATGTCGGTGCCTTTCTGCGTCAGCGAGGAGCAGATCACCACCGGCGTGGGCCGGCTGGCCATCAGCTGCTTGAGAAAGGTGATGCCGTCCATGCGCGGCATCTCGATGTCCAGCACGATGACGTCCGGCCATTGCTGCTTCATTTTTTCCATCGCGGCGATGGGGTCGGTGGCCACATCCATCACCGTCATGCCGGTTGCCTGGCTGAAAACCTGGCTCAGCACCTGGCGAACCACTGCAGAGTCGTCCACGATCAGCACTTTGATAGTCATGCCCGAGTCCTTGCCTTATGGTGTGCGGAAATCCTGCTCATGTCCGCGTCCTGCGTCTGTTTTACCCACACATCGCCCGTGGCCAGGTCGAACATCACCAACCGCGGGCTGTTGCCGCCCAAATCCTCCGCCTGCACCGATAGTCCGAGCTGCTTGACCAACTGGTAGGCCATGTCGATATTGCGCGAGGGCACGTCGTGCGGCTGATCGCGCTCGACGCCGGCCAGCACCGCGGCGCCGCCCACCAGCTTGGCGTGGAATTCCTGCAAGGGCAGGCCGGAGGCCAACACCTCGTGCAGCATCAGCAGCATGGCTTCGTCGCCGTAGCGGCCGGACAGCGCCGTCGGTCTGCGGTCGGTGCGCCGCGCCAGCAGGTAGTGGCACATGCCGCCGATCTTAGCCTTGGGGTGCCACAGCGTGATCGAGACGCAGGAGCCGAGCAGCGTGCGGATCTTGTGGTGCTTGTCGCCGAAGTACCAATCGCCGGGATGCAGGAATATATCGACTTCTTGTTTTGTCATTGCCAGGGCCTTTGCGCCGAAAGTCGGCCAAGCGACCGGTTCATTCGTTTCAATGTAGAACAGTTGCCGCGCCGTTTCAGGGCGGATTCGGCGCGTCCTCCGCCGCCGCGCCCGATTCCCGGACCAGGAAATAGGCGATTTGCTGTTGCAGGCGCGCAGCCTGTTTGTGCACTTCGGCGGCGGTGGCGGCCAGGGCTTCGCTGTTGGCGGTGTTGCGCTGGGACACGTCGCCCAGGTGTTCCATCGAGCCGTTGACCTGGGCGATGCCGCGCGCTTCTTCCCGGCTGGCGGTGCTGATGCCGCCCACCAACTCCGCGGTGGCCGCGCTGCGCTCCAGAATGCCGGACAGCGCGCGCGCGGCCAGACGCGCTTCATGGCGGCTGCGCCGGGCCAGTTCGCCGATTTCCCGGGCGGCGTTCTGGCTGCGTTCCGCCAGTTTGCGCACGTCGTCGGCCACCACGGCGAAGCCGCGGCCGTGCGGGCCGGCGGTGGCGGCTTCGATGGCGGCGTTGAGGGCCAGCAAATTGGTCTGGTAGGCGATGTCCTCGACGATTTCTATGCGCCCGGCGATCTGCTCCAGCGCGCTTTCCGCGGTCTGCACCGCTTGCTTGCCGTCCGCCACCTGGCGCGCGGCGTCGTGCGCGGCGGCGTTGGTCAGTTCCGCCTGCGCCAGATTGCTTTGGCTGACTTCGTGCATTTGGGCGCAGGAGTGGGCGGTGGCGCCGACGCTGAGCGCGGCGGCCCAGCTGTTTTGCGCCAGCGCCTCGGCGGTGGCCCGGATTTCCTGGGCGCTGTCGGCCAGTTGGTCGGCGCTGCGGCGCACGTCCAGGATGATGTCGCTCAGGTGGCGGCTGCAGTAGCCCAGGGTGGCGTGCACGCTGCGGCGCGTTCCGGAGGGCGGCCTGTCGCCGCGGGAGAGCCGGCCGGCGGCCATCTCGCGCATGCGCTCGGCCAGCGCGTCGGGTTCCGCGCCCAGAATGCGCCACAGATTGCGGTGGATGGCCCAGGCCAGCGCCAGACCGGCCAGCGCGCTGCCGCCGGCCAGCGCCATCAGCAGCGTTTTCAGTTCGCGGCCGCGGCGCTCCGCTTGCAGGGCGGCTTGCTGGCGCAAGGCGTGCGCTTGTTCGCGCACTTGCCGCAGCGGGGCGAGCAGCGCCGGCGCGGCCTGGTCCAGCGCTTTGCGGGCTTCGTACTTCTGATTGGCGGCGGCCTGGCGCACGCCCTGGTCCAGCATGGGGAAGGCCAGGCCGCGCTGGGCTTGCAGTTGCCGCATCGAGCGTTGCAGTGCGTCCTTGCCCGGCGCCTGCTGCCGCTCGATGGCGTCGGCCAGTTTCCGCTCCAACTCCAGATAGCGGCCGCGGGCGGCCAGATAGCGCTCCCGCCAGGCCTGGATGTCGCGGCGGCTGGAGACGATGATCAGCGAGCGGTAGTCGATGCGCATTTCCTGGATCTGGACGTGCATGCGGTCGCTGAGCCGGGCGTGGCGGCCATAGACTTGGGTGATTTCTTCCAACTGGGTATGGAATTGCTCAAGGCCGTAGAGCCCGGCGGCGATCAGGGCCAGCAGCAGGATCAGCAGCGCGCCGAAGCCCAGTTTCAGTTGCCGGGAGACGGACAGGGCGCTTCGGCCGGGCGCGGGGACGAAGTGGGCCAGCATCGCCGCTCAGGCCTTTTCCGTCTGGGTTTCCGCGGCGGCGTCCTGTTGGCCCAGGCTGGAGATCAAGGCCATTTCATCGACCGACAGCACTTTGTTGACGTTGAGCAGCACGATAAAATGGCCGTCCAGCTTGGCCATGCCGGCGATGAAGTCGACGCGTATCTTGCTGCCGAACTGAGGCGGCGGTTCGATGTCGGCGTCGGGGATGGCCAGCACCTCATGCACCGCGTCCACCAGAATGCCGATCAGCTGCAATTGTTCTTCGCCCTCCACTTCGATGATGACGACGCAGGTGCGGCGATTGATTTCGGTTTCGCCGCGGGCGAAGCGCAGCGACAGGTCTATCACCGGCACCACCGAGCCGCGCAAATTCATCACGCCGCGGATGAAGGCCGGCATCAGCGGCACGTGGGTCGGTTTCAGGTATTCCAGGATTTCGCGTATCGCCAGGATGCCGATGGCGAAGACGTCGCCGCCCAGCTGGAAAGTCAGGTATTGGCGGGCGTCGGCCTGCGGTTCGGCGGAGGCGGCGTTGTCGTGCTTGCGCTGCAGATGGAGCGGTTTCATGGCGCTGTCCGGTTAGAAACGGATGAAGTCGGACTCTTCCGCCAGCGGCGGGTGTAGCGGCTTGTGCGACAACAGGGGCTCGCGCCGCGCGCGCGGCGCCGGGTGGAAGGACTCGGCGGCGCCCAGCTTGAAGTAGCCCATCAACTCGTGCAGGTGCTCGGCCTGATCGTTCATTTCCTCGGCGGTGGAAGCCAGCTCTTCGCTGGCGGACGCATTTTGCTGCGTGGTCAGGCTCAGTTGCTGGATGGCGGAGTTGATCTGGCTGACGCCGCTGGCCTGTTCATTGGAGGCGGCGGCGATCTCCTGCACCAGGTCGGCGGTGCGGCTGCTGGAGCGGACGATTTCCTCCAGGAACTGGCCGGCCTGCTCGGCCAGCTTGACGCTGCTGCCGGCCACGCCGCTGATTTCCTGGGCGGCGATCTGGCTGCGCTCGGCCAGCTTGCGCACCTCGGCCGCCACCACGGCGAAGCCCTTGCCGTGTTCGCCGGCGCGCGCGGCTTCGATGGCGGCGTTGAGCGCCAGCAGATTGGTCTGGTAGGCGATGTCGTCGACGATGCCGATCTTGTCGGCGATCTGGCGCATCGCCTCCACGGTGCGGCGCACCGCCTCGCCGCCTTCGGCCGCCTCGCGCGAGGCCTTGGTGGCGATGCTCTCGGTGACGCGGGCGTTGTCGTTGGTCTGGCTGATGGAGGAGGACATTTCCTCCACCGATGCCGAGGTTTCCTCGATGCCGGCCGCCTGTTCGCTGGCGGCCTGGGACAGCGCCTGCGAGGTGGAGTTGATCTGTTGCGCGGCGCTGGACAGCGCCTCGGAGCCGCTCTTGACCTCGGCGATGATGTTGCGCATCCGTTCAATGGTGACGGCGATGGCGGCGCACAAGCTGCTTTGGTCGCCCGGACGCAGCCGGATTTCCGCGTCCAGATTGCCGTCGGCCACCTGGCGCATCACCTCGGACACATAGTGCGGCTCCCCGCCCAGGGTGCGCAGCAGATTGCGGGTGATCAGGGTGGCCAGGCCGGCGCTGATCAGGGCGGCCAGCAAGGACAGCGCGATCATCACCCAGTGCGCCTGTTGATAGCTGGCGTTGGCCTGATTGGCCAACTGGTCGTTGAGTTTGTCCTCCAGGTCCGCCAGCGCGGTTAGTTGCTGGTTGAAGGCGACCATTTGCGGCGCGATCTCGTTCTGCATCAGTTTCTTGGCTTCGTCCTGACGCCCTTGATTGGCCAGGTCCACCGCCTTGTCCACCATCGTGAGCGTGGCCGGCCGCATGTTCTGAATGCGGCTCATCTGTTCCAGCTCCTGAGGGGTGTTGTTGTCGGCCTGCCGGAAGACTTCGGCCAGTTTCTTTTCCCTGTCCATATAGGCGACTTTGCTCGCCTGATAGGCTTGCAGCGCGCTGTTGATGTCGGCGGGCCCCTCGGCCAGCATCACATTGCGGTAGGCGATGCGGATGTCCTGGTTGTCGCTGATCAATTGGCGCGCCAGCCGGCTTTCCACATTGTTGACCTGAGTGATGTCGCGCAGGGCGATATTGCTGATCTCCAGCCCGTACAGCGCCGCGCTGACGCAGATCAGCATCAGCGCGATGATCAGGCCGAAGCCCAGGCCGAGCTTCTGCGCGATGGACATGCCGTGTTTGTATTGGCTCATTGGGCGCTCCTATCCGTTTTCGCCGCGGTGTTTGTGGTGCCAGCTTCCCATTCCCGGGCGGGAAGCAGCGCGTACCGCTCCGCCTCTTTTTGGGTGGCATGGTGGATCAGGGCGGGCACGTCGAGAATCAAGGCGACTTCGCCGGTGCCCAGAATGGTGGAGCCGCTGATGGCCTTGAGGTGGCGGAACAGATTGCCCAGCGGCTTGATCACGGTCTGGAATTCGCCCAGCAGCGCGTCCACCACCAGGCCGGCCTTGCGTTCGCCGTAGTGCACCACCACCACGTTGCGGCGTTTGGCCGCGACGGCGGGCAGTTCCAGAAAGCCGTCCAGGCGCAGCAAGGGCAGCAGTTCGCCGCGCAGGTTCAGGCAGTCGTGAACGCTGTCCTTGTCCAGCGCGGCGGGCAGCTCTATGCATTCGATCACCGCTTCCAGCGGCACCACGAAGGTGGCGGCGGCGACTTCCACCAGGAAGCCGTCGATGATGGCCAGGGTCAGCGGCAGCCGGATGCGGAAGGTGGTGCCTAAGCCCAGTTCGGATTCGATATCTATGGTGCCGCGCAGCTGCTCTATGCTTTTCCTCACCACGTCCATGCCCACGCCGCGGCCGGAGATGTTGGTGACCTGGTCCGCGGTGGAGAAGCCGGCCTCGAAGATCAGGCGGAACACGTCCTGCTCCGGCAGCGCCATGTCGGCGGGCAGCAGGCCGCGTTCCACCGCCTTGGCCAGGATGCGCTCTTGGTTGAGGCCGCCGCCGTCGTCGGCCACTTCGATCACGATGCTGCCGGATTCATGGTAGGCGTTGAGCCAGACATGGCCTTCGGCCGGCTTGCCGCCGGCCAGCCGGCGCTCGGTGGTTTCTATGCCGTGGTCGATGGCGTTGCGCACGATGTGCATCAGCGGATCGCCCAGTTTTTCCACCATGGATTTGTCCAGCTCGGTCTCCGCGCCGGAGATGTGCAGCTGGATGTCCTTGCCCAGTTCGCGCGAGACGTCGCGCGCCACGCGCGGGAAGCGGTTGAAGATTTCGCCTATCTGTATCATGCGCATGGACAGCGTGCCGGCGCGTATCTGCTCGATCAGATTGGCGATGGTCTGGGTGGACTCCACCAGCGCGCTTTGCTGAGAGCGGCGCGCCACCAGATTGGCGGCGGCGCCGGCGATCACCAGTTCGCCGATCAGATTGATCAGGCTGTCCAGTTTGCCGGCCTCCACCTTGATGAATTTGCTTTCGGCCGATTTGCCGCTTTTGGCGTCGCCGGCGGTTTTGGCGGCGGCGCGCGCGGCGGGCGCTTCCGGCGCGGCGTCGGCGGGGGCATCGGACACGGCGTCGGCGGCAAGCGGTTCGTCCGGCGCGAACTCCACGATTTCCACCGACGGCGCCGTCGCCTCCGCTTCGGCGAACGCCGCTTCCGGCTCGGCGGTATCGGCTGCGGGCTCCAGGCCAAAGCGCAGCCATACCGCCCGGACCGCGTCGGCCTCCTCCCGCGGCGCGCTGGCCAGGGTCTGAGCCTGCTGCCGCGAGCTGGGCGGCCACGGCCAGATATGGACCTCGCTGTCTTCGCGCGCGAACTCGAAAACATCCAGCAGCGTCTGCTGCGCCTCCTGGCTGCGGTACAGCGCCTCCAGGCGCAGATAATTGGTTTCCGGGTTGAAGTCGTCGCCGCTTGGCAGCTGGGTGGCGACAGCCTCGATCCGGTCGATCTCGCCTATGGTGGCGAGATAGCGGATAAAGGACGAGGGGTCCATGCCGTTGCGCAGCATGTCCGGGCCGAAGCGCAGCGACAGCAGCCATTGCTCCGGCGGCGGCGCGGCGAGCTCGGGCTGCGGCTCGGGCGGCGCTTCCGTTTGTTCCATCCCGGCCGGCGCCTCCTGGGCGGCCGCGCCGCCGGCGGCGCGGCTGTAGGCGACCAGCTCGTCCAGCAGCTCGGTGCCGGCGAAACGCTCCAGGCTGTCCTTGGCCGCCAGCGCGGTCAGCATTTCCTTGACGTGGTCGTGGCAGCGCAGCAGCAGGCCGGTCAGCATATCGTCCAGCCGCAGCGCGCCGTCGCGCAGCAGGTCCAGCACGTTTTCCACTTCATGGGTGAAGCCGACGACGACGTCCAGGCCGAACAGCCCGGCCGAGCCCTTGATGGTGTGCATGGAGCGGAACAGGGCGTTCAACTGTTCCGTGGTGGTGGAGTCGGCTTCCGCGTCCAGCAGAATGCTTTCCATCTCCCCCAGCAGATCGTTGGATTCTTCGAAGAAGGTTTGCAGCGCCAGTTCAAGATCCATGCGCGACCTCCTCCAAAGAGAGCTGGCCTTGCAGGCCCACCAGGCGGATGAAGTCCAGCGAGGCCGGGCTGGGGGCGATGAAGCGCAACGCGACGTCCTTGCGCAGGCTTTCCCGGCGCAGCCACAGCAAGACCTGGGCGATGGCGCAGTCCAGCTCTCCGACGCAGGACAGGTCCAGTTCGATGGCGGCGTGGCCGGCGAGGGCGGCGTGGAGCTGCTGATGCAGTTCCGCCGCCTGGTAAATGGTTTGTTCTCCGCTGAGCGTCAGTTGGAAAACGGCGGCGGCCGGCGCGGCGGGCGCGCTGTCTTTGGCGTCTGGTTTTTTGCGGGCGCGCGGCATGTCGGGCTCCCGATCAGGGCAGGATCAATTTGGAAACGGCGGTCAACAGCACCGGCGGCTGGAAGGGTTTGACCACCCAGGCCTTGGCCCCGGCGGCCTTGCCTTCCTGCTTCTTTTCCTCGGAGGATTCCGTGGTCAGCATGATGACCGGAGTGAATTTGTAATTGGGATGGACCTTGATATTGCGCAGCAGCGCGATGCCGTCCATCAACGGCATGTTCACATCGGAGACGATCAAATGGACTTTGCGTCCGTCCAGCACGTCAAGGGCTTCCTGGCCGTTGGCGGCCTCCAGCACCTCATAGCCCGCGCCGGCGAGCGTCATGCGAACCACCTGCCGCAGGCTGGCCGAGTCATCGACGATGAGTATGGTCTTGGCCATCTGGAACATTCCCCGGATCAAAAGAAAGTGATGTTGTTTTGCTTATTGCCCGATTCCGCTTGGTCGCTGCTGTGCAGGACGCGCTGCTCATGGGTGGTATAGCTGTTTTTCAAGGCGTCCAGCCAGGCGGCGGTGTCCGGCGGCGTCGGCCGACGCTCGGTGTCCACCAGCGCCTGGCTGAAGACGCTCTCCAGCCGGCGCATATCGTTCTGCACCCCGCTGAGGATTTGGTCGACCCGGTCCTGGAATTGCAGCTGCACCAGGATGTCTTCCAGCGCTTGCTGCAAGGATTGGGATTGGACGGCCTCGTCGTCCGGCGCGGCTTCTTCCGCCGGCGCGGAGGCGTCGGCGGCGTTCAGCGGCGCGTGCGGCCGCAGCGGCTCGTGCGCCATCTGCGCCAGGCTGTCCATGGCCTTGTCGATCTGGTTCTGCAGCCGGGACAGCTGTTCCAGCGTGTCGCTGCCCAATTGCTCCATGCTTTGCTCGCCGTCCAGCTGGTGGCCGCTGACCAGGCTGCGCACCAGGTTCTGCAGGGTGTTGGCCGATTGGCCCAGGGTGTGCAGGTGGATGGCGAGATCGGTCTGTTGCCGGGTGGCGTTCTGCAATAGCTGCAGCATGTGCTTGAGCCGGCTCTCCGCCTGGGCCAGCGCCGCCTGGTCGGTGTGTTCGCCCGGCTTGGGCACCGCGCCGCCCACTTGGCGCAGTATGCCGTCGAAGCGCAAGGTCAGCCGGTTGGCGGCGTCGTCCATCTGCTCCTTGCCCAAGGAGATGTGGCCGGCCCACAAGGGCAGCAAGGCGCAGACGTGGCTGGCGAAGCCCTGCCAGTATTCGTCCGGAGTCGGGGCCGGCTCCGCGGCGGCGGCCGGCGCCGGCCAGAACAGGACCAGCGCCAGCGCGGCGCAGCTGAGCGCCAGTCCGGCCCAAAGCAGCGGATGCCCCCAGAACAGCCAGCAGAGGACGCCGCCATTGATGGCCAGGCCCAGCAACAGGCGGTTTCTTGGCGTCAGAGGCGGGAGCAGGACCATGTCGATCAACCGGGATGGAAAAAAGTCATACCTTTTTTGTAGTTGTTGGTTTTTTCTTATGCAAACGGACGGCGCGGCCAAAGCGCTCGCCGACGCCATGAAAAAAGCCTCCGTGTAGGAGGCTTGGGGGACCTTGGGAGCGGGGGCTTAGCCGGGAAACAGCAGCGGATTGACCCCGCTGCGGGCGAAGCCGCGCTGTTCCAGCTGCTGGTCCAGCGCCAGCGTGGCCAGATCGTCGGCCGCCGGCTCGGCGCCCAGGTCCTTGTCCAGCGCCAGGATCTTCAGATAGCTGCCGCAGTCGCCGCAGCTTTCGCCGCGCACCGCGGCCTGCTGGCTGTCGCCTTGCTCCAGCGACCAGTAGCCGATGTCGCGGGTCGCCTCGCAATTGCTGCACTTGGCGCGCACCAGATGCCATTCGCTCTCGCACAGGCTGCAATGCAGATAGCGCAGGCCGGACTCGTTGCCAAGGCGCACCACGCTGGCCACCGGCGGCATCGCGCACACCGGGCACAGGTGGCGGGCGTCGTCGGGTTCGGCCACCGCCGTCACCTGCAGTTGCGCGGCCAGCTGGCTGAAGTAGACCGACAGCGCCGCCCACAGCAAGGGCGCGCGCGCCGAGCCGACGGCGGCGAAGTCGCCGTCCAGCAGCGCGCGGGCGGCGCTTTCCAGCGCGGCGTCGTCCGTCTGTTCCAGCTCGCGCGCCACCTGGCCGGCGGGGCCGGGCAGGGCGGCGAGCTCCGCGCACAGCGCGCGCAGCAGATCGCGCCAGACCGGATCGCGCGGCCAGGCGGCGGCGCCCAGCGGCGGCAGGCCGTGTTCGGCGCAATGATGGAAGTAATCGCCGCGCGGCGGCAGCGTCACCGGCTGTTCGCGCACCAGGCGGTGCTGAGCCGCGGCGATGCGGGCGGCGAAGGCCAGATAGGCCGCCATCGGGTGGCCGTCGGCCAGCGCCGTCAGGCGCCGGCTGCGGGCCAGATAGCGTTCGGCGGGCTGGGGCAGCAATAAGGGCGGGATCTCTCCCGCCGCGGTTTGCAGCCGGCCAGCCTCGTCCAGGGGGACGATGCGTATGCTCATGGCTTGTTCTTGTCTCCGGTCATTTCACGGTACCAGCGCGGATGATGCTTCTTGGCCCAGGCATGGGTGACCACGCCTTCCACCATCGCCCGTATCGTGCCGCGCACCCAGATGGCGGCGTAGACGTGGACGATGATGCCGGCGATCAGGATCAGCGCGCTCCAGGCGTGCAGGAGCAGGGCCACGCGGATCACCGGGATGGGGAAATACATCGCGAAGTACGGCCGCCACATGATGAAGCCGGTGCACACCAGCACCAGCATGCAGCCGGTCATCAGCCAGAACATGCCTTTCTGGCCGCCGTTGTACTTGCCGATGTCGCCGACCTCGTGGCCGGACAGCACCGACTTCACCGCCATCATCCACTTCACGTCTTCCTTGTCCAGGAAGTTGTGATGCCAGTAGCGCAGGAATTGGCGCGCGAAGCCGACGAACATCAGCACCCCGACGAAGGGGTGGATGATGCGCGCCAGCTGCGGCGTGCCGAATACGCCGGTCAGCCAGAAGAAGGCCGGGTAAAAGAAGGCCAGGCCGGAAATCGCCAACAGCACGAAGCACACCGCCACGATCCAGTGGTTGACGCGTTCCGCCGCGCTGTAGCGCTTGATCAGCTTTTCCTTGCTCATGCCTTTTCCTCCTCTTCCTCTTCCGCCTTATTGGGGCCGACGCCGATGTAGTGGAAGAAGCCGAACAAGACCGAAGCCGCCAGGCCGATGGTGGACAGCGGCTTGAGGATGCCCTTCCACAGGCTGACCACCGGGCTGATCTTGGGATCCTTGGCCAGGCCGGAATACAGCTCCGGCTTGTCGGCGTGGTGCAGCACGTACATCACGTGGGTGCCGCCCACGCCTTCCGGATCGTACAGCCCGGCGTTGGCGTAGCCGCGGGTCTTCAGCTCTTCCACCCGGTCATGGGCGTAGGCCTGCATATCGGACTTGGTGCCGAAGCGAATGGCTCCGGTGGGACAGGTCTTCACGCAGGCCGGCTCCTGGCCCACCATCACCCGGTCGGAACACAAGGTGCATTTATACGCCTTGTTGTCCTTCTGGTTGATGCGCGGCACGTTGAACGGACAGCCGGAGATGCAATAGCCGCAGCCTATGCAGTGCTCGGACTGGAAGTCCACGATGCCGTTGGCGTACTGGATGATGGCCCCCGGCGACGGACAGGCCTTCAGACAGCCCGGGTCGGCGCAGTGCATGCAGCCGTCCTTGCGGATCAGCCATTCCAGCTTGCCGCTTTCCTCCACCTCGCTGTAGCGCATCACCGTCCAGCTGTGGGCGGTGAGATCGGCCGGGTTGTCGTAGACGCCGACGTTGCTGCCCACTTCGTCGCGGATGTCGTTCCACTCCGAGCAGGCCACCTGACAGGCCTTGCAGCCTATGCAGGTGGACACGTCGATCAGCTTGGCCACCTCGGCCTTGTAATCGCGCACCACCGGCGGCTGGGTGGGGCTGGCGGAGCGGCGCAGGATATCTTGCGATTGCAGTGATGACATGGTCGCTCCTTATACTTTCTCGACGTTGACCAGGAAGGACTTGAATTCCGGCGTCTGGGTGTTGGCGTCACCTACAAACGGCGTCAGCGTGTTGGCGCTGAAGCCTTTCTTGGCCACCCCTTCATAACCCCAGTGAATCGGAATCCCGACCTGGTGCACCGTCTTGCCGCCCGACTGCAGCGCGCGGATGCGCTTGGTCACCACCGCCTTGGCCTTGATGTAGCCGCGCTTGGACGACACTTTCACCGTGTCGCCGTGGGCGATGCCTTTCTCCTTGGCCAGCGCCTCGCCGATTTCCACGAACTGCTCCGGCTGGGCGATCGCGTTCAGCCGCGCGTGCTTGGTCCAGCCGTGGAAGTGCTCGGTCAGCCGGTAAGTGGTGGCCGCGTACGGGAAGGCGTCGTGCTTGCCCATCTGCTCGCGGTCCGCCGGGAACACCCGCGCCGCCGGATTGGACACCACCTTGGGATGCAGTGGGTTGGTGCCCAGCGGCGTTTCGAACGGCTCGTAGTGCTCGGGGAAGGGGCCTTCGGCCATCTTGTCGAGCGCGAACAGCCGCCCCAGGCCCTCGGCCTGCATGATGAAGGGCCCCATGGCGCTGCCGGGCGGCTCGTCGGCCTTGAAGTCCGGCACGTCGATGCCTGTCCATTTTTCGCCGTTCCACTTGATCAGCGTCCGCTTCTTGTCCCACGGCGTGCCGTCCGGCTTACAGGAAGCGCGGTTGTACAGCACGCGGCGGTTGGCCGGCCACGCCCAGGCCCAGCCCAGGGTATTGCCCAGCCCGGACGGATCGCTGTTGTCGCGGCGTGCCATCTGGTTGCCGGCCTGGGTCCAGCTGCCGGCGAAGATCCAACAGCCGGAAGCGGTGCTGCCGTCGGCCTGCAACAGCGCGAAGCCGGACAGCTGCTCGCCTTTCTTGGCCAGGAACTGGCCGGGGTTCTTGGGATCCGGGATGTCCGCCAGCGCCTTGCCGTTGAGCTCCTTGGCCAGTTCCTCCGGCTTGGGCTCGTGCGGATCGCCGTAAGCCCAGGACAGACTCATGATGGCTTCGGCGTTCTTGCCGCCGTCCTTGGCGTACTGCGCCTTCAGACGAGTGAAGATGCCGGCCAGGATTTCCGCGTCGGTGATGGCTTCGCCCGGCGCGTCCGCGCCTTTCCAGTGCCATTGCAGCCAGCGTCCGGAATTGACCACCGCGCCGTCTTCCTCGGCGAAACAGGTGGTGGGCAGACGGAACACCTCGGTCTGGATTTCCGCGGTCTTCACATCGTTCTGCTCGCCGTGGTTCTTCCAGAAAGTGGAAGTGTCGGTGGCCAGCGGGTCCATGATCACCAGGTATTTCAGCTTGGAAAGCGAGGCCACCACCTTGTTCTTGTCCGGGAAGGCCAGGATGGGGTTGAAGCCTTGGCAGAAATAGCCGTTGATCTTGCCCTGATGCATCAGCTCGAAGTACTGCAGCACGTCGTAGCTCTTGTCCCACTTGGGCAGCCAGTCATAGCCCCACTGGTTGTCTGCGGTGGCCTTGTCGCCCCACATCGCCTTCATCAGCGAAACGAAGAACTTGGGATAGTTCTGCCAGTAGTTCATCTGCCCGTCGGCCAGCGGCTTGCTGGTGTACTTGCTCAGATAGGACTCCAGCGTGGGCTCCTTCTCCGAGGGCATGTTCAGATAACCCGGCAAGCTGGTGGACAGCAGGCCGATATCGGTCAGACCCTGGATGTTGGAGTGGCC
Organism: Chromobacterium sp. S0633; assembly: GCF_024158805.1. Classification (NCBI taxonomy): domain Bacteria; kingdom Pseudomonadati; phylum Pseudomonadota; class Betaproteobacteria; order Neisseriales; family Chromobacteriaceae; genus Chromobacterium; species Chromobacterium sp. S0633. The sequence continues at coordinate 256,444 of NZ_JAMZGH010000003.1, forward strand.
GCGCAGCGCGTTGACCCCGCCGCCGGCCATGCCCATATTGCCCAGCAGCAGCTGGATCATCGCCATGGTGCGGATGTTCTGCGAGCCGATGGAGTGCTGTGTCCAGCCCAGCGCGTACAGGAAGGAGGTGGTCTTGTCGTGGGCGCCGGTTTCCGCCAGGTATTCGCAGACCTTGAGGAAGGCGTCCTTGGGCGTGCCGCAGAGGGTTTCCACCATTTCCGGCGTGTAACGGGCCACGTGCTCGCGCATCAGATTGATCACGCAGCGCGGGTCGGACAGGCTGTCGTCGCGCTTGGCCATGCCCTTATCGTCCAGCTGGTAGGTCCAGGTGGATTTGTCGTAGCTGTGCTTGTCGGCGTTGTAGCCGGAGAACAGGCCGTCGTCGAACTTGAAGTCCGGGTTCACCAAGAGCGCGGCATTGGTGTAGGCCAGCGTGTATTCCTTATTGTACTTGCCGGTTTGCAGCAGGTAGCGGATCACGCCGGACAGGAACGCAATGTCCGTGCCGGTGCGGATGGGGGCGTAATAATCTGCCACCGAGGCCGTGCGGGTGAAGCGCGGATCGATGACGATCAGCTTCGCCTTGTTGCGGGTCTTGGCCTCAATCGCCCAGCGGAAACCCACCGGGTGCGCCTCGGCCGCATTGCCGCCCATGACGACGATGAGGTTGGCGTTCTTGATGTCGACCCAATGGTTCGTCATGGCACCGCGACCAAATGTTGGGGCAAGACTTGCCACCGTTGGTCCGTGTCATACACGCGCCTGGTTGTCGACCGCCAGCAGCCCCAGGCTGCGGGTGAATTTGTGGGTCAGCCAGCCGGCCTCGTTGCTGGATGCGGAAGCGGCCAGGAAACCCGTGGTCAGCCAGCGGTTGACGGTGACGCCGTCCGCGTTCTTCTCGACGAAGTTGGCGTCGCGGTCGCGCTTCATATGGGCGGCGATGCGCTCGAAGGCCTCGTCCCAGCTGATGCGTTTGTATTCGTTGGAGCCCGCTTCGCGCACTTCCGGGTAGCGCAGGCGGTTGGGGCTGTGGATGAAGTCGATCAGGCCGGCGCCCTTGGGACAGAGCGCGCCGCGATTGACCGGATGGTCCGGATCGCCTTCAATGTGGAAAATATCGGCTTTGGCGTTCTTGGCGCCGTCGCCCAGGCTGTACATCAAGATGCCACAGCCTACCGAACAGTATGGACAGGTATTCCGGGTTTCCGTCGCGCGCAGCAATTTATAGCTGCGGGTGTCGGCCAGCGCGGTCTCGGGCATGAAGCCCAGGGTCGCGATGGTGGTGCCTGCCATGCCGCCGGCGCAGAGCTTGAAAAACTGCCGTCTGCTGACTTGCATGGGTTTGTCTCCTTGGGGTTGAACTGGGCGCGTCCCTGACCCACCAAGGACGCGTTGCTCACTCACAGCGGAAAATCTATTATCGCCCTAGGTATCAATTAGTACAAACTATTGCAGTGAATGGCAGGCCACATTTTATGAAAAAAACCGAAGCGCTGGAGCAGGCGGCGCTTGAGCTCGGCATTGTCGATTGCCGTCACGGCGGCGCCCAGGCCAGGCAGGACTGGGTGGCGGTGGAAACCCCGGTGGCGCTGGTGTACAACGGCCTCTCCCACGTGGTGATGATGGCCAGCCCGCGGGAGCTGGAAGACTTTGCGCTGGGCTTCAGCCTGGCCGAGGGCATCGTCGCCCATCCGGGCGAGATCTACGGCATCGACATCGTTCCGGGCGAACGCGGCGTGGAAGCGCGCATCGATCTGGCCTCGGCCCGCTTCATGGCCTTGAAGGAGCGCCGCCGCCAGCTGGCCGGGCGCACCGGCTGCGGCTTGTGCGGCGTGGAGCAACTGGCCGAAATCCACCGGCCGCTGCCGCCGCTGCCGCAGACCCAAAGCTTCAGCCTTGACGCGCTGGCGCGTGCCTTGCCGGTGCTGCAGCAGGCGCAAAGCCTGTCCCAGGCCACCGCCTGCGCCCACGCCGCCGGCTGGGTGACGCCGCAGGGCGAACTTCTGCACCTTAGCGAGGACGTGGGCCGCCACGTGGCGCTGGACAAGCTGATCGGCGCGCGCGCGCGCCAGGGCTGGCGCGATGGCGCGGTCATCGTCACCAGCCGCGCCAGCTATGAAATGGCGCAGAAGGCTGCCGCCGCCGGCATCGAGATCCTGATCGCGCTGTCCGCGCCCACCTCGCTGGCGGTGGAGATGGCCGCGCGCTACGGCCTGACCCTGATCGGCTTCGCCGGCCACGGCCGCGCCAATCTGTACAGCTGCCCCGAACGTTTGCGCATGTAATCCAACAGAAATATTCTGCCAGTAAACGGCATGGCAGCCGTGGATTGATGCCGGCAAGCGTCGCAGCGTCGGCAGCTTGCGCCGCGCAGTGCCGGCCGGGGCTGGCCGCGGGTTTTGCGTTGCAGCATCCGCGGAGAATTCCGCCTTGCAATTCTGGCCAGGATAGGGTCAGAATCGAAGCTCGACATTTCAACCCTTTCGAATATAAGAAACAAGCATGGCACTCATCGTACAAAAGTACGGCGGCACTTCGGTTGGAACCACCGAACGGATCAAGAACGTTGCCCGCCGTGTCGCCAAGTGGAAGTCGCAGGGACATGATGTCGTGGTGGTGGTGTCCGCCATGAGCGGCGAAACCAACCGCCTCATCGCCCTGGCAAAGGAGATTCAGGACTATCCGGACCCGCGCGAGCTGGACGTGGTGATATCCACCGGCGAGCAAGTCACCATCGGCCTGCTGGCCATGGCGCTGAAGGAAATCGGCGTGCCGGCCAAGAGCTACTGCGGCTGGCAGGTGAAGCTGGTCACCGACAACGCCCACACCAAGGCCCGCATCCAGGAGATAGACGACGCCGCGATGCGCTCCGACCTCAATGAAGGCCGCGTCGTCATCGTCGCCGGCTTCCAGGGCGTGGACGAGGACGGCGACATCACCACGCTGGGCCGCGGCGGCTCGGACACCTCCGCCGTGGCGCTGGCCGCCGCGCTGAAGGCCGACGAATGCCAGATCTACACGGATGTGGACGGCGTTTACACCACCGATCCGCGCGTGGTGCCGGAAGCGCGCCGCCTGAAGACCGTCACGTTCGAGGAAATGATCGAAATGGCGTCGCTGGGCTCCAAGGTGCTGCAGATCCGCTCGGTGGAGTTCGCCGGCAAGTACAAGGTTCGTTTGCGCGTGCTCTCCAGCTTCGAAGACGAAGGCGAAGGCACCCTGATTACGTATGAGGAAGATGAAAGCATGGAAAAGGCCGTTGTCGCAGGCATCGCATTTGACCGTAACGAAGCGCGCATCAACGTCAAGGGCGTGCCGGACAAGCCTGGCATCGCCTACCAGATTCTGGGGCCGATCGCCGATGCCAATATCGAAGTGGACATGATCATCCAGAACGTGGGCGAAAACGGCGCGACCGATTTCTCCTTCACCGTGCCGCGCGGCGAATTCCAGCGCGCGCTGACCATCCTGCGCGAAGTGCAGACCCATATCGGCGCCGCCAAGATCGACGCCGACGACAAGGTGGCCAAGATCTCCATCGTGGGCGTGGGCATGCGTTCGCACTGCGGCATCGCCTCCACCATGTTCCGCACCCTGGCGGAAGAGGGCATCAATATCCAGATGATCTCCACCTCGGAAATCAAGGTGTCGGTGCTATTGGACGAGAAGTATCTGGAACTGGCGGTTCGCGTTTTGCATAAAGTTTTCGGGCTGGACCAGCCGGCGTAAATAATTTCGGATACACGCTTGACAGGGGGCGCAGCGCTAATTAATATGGCGCTCTCTGAACGGAGAAATGGCCGAGTGGTCGAAGGCACTTCCCTGCTAAGGAAGCATACGGGCTTAAACCTGTATCGAGGGTTCGAATCCCTCTTTCTCCGCCAGTTCGCATTAAGCCCTTGATTGGAAACAGTCGAGGGCTTTTTTGCGTCCTAGCGGTCAGAACTTCATCGTTAGATTCCTGAAGCGGATCAACAAGACCAAGAGCTTCCTAGAAGCGTAACCGTCTCTGCGAAAACGCGATCAATCCGTTTGACCGAGATAAAACATAGTCGAGACACGCCCTCGATCGGTTTGCGCGGCAATTCCCGATTGCCTTTGTGTATTGGGAAAAGGGGAGTCTTCCATCGGCTGGAGGATGGAGGCGGACGAATTCGATTGATGGCCGGAAGCAGGTGGGAGATCCGTTCCAGCCATTTTGTCGCTTGCTCATGCTGCTATTCAAACCGTCAGGGGAGCTGAATAGTTGTCTCTGTTTCATTCACCGCCACTTCCTGCCCGGTAGCGTAATGGCGCTAGAGCAGACGCCCGACCCGCTAATCCGCCAGCGATGCGCCGCGCGGTGCGCTGGTCTTCTTTCGCCATGGCTCGGATGGCTTGAGCAGGTAGTTGGCGTATACGTAGCGCCAGGGCACGACTGCATAGAAGACGATCAGCAAGGGAATCCAGCCCAGATTGGCTTCGGTAAAGGGCTCTATGCGCCCGCTGCGCCACTGGGGAATGGCTACCAACACCACCCACAGGGTTTTCCAGATCATTTCCCATAGCAGCACCGGGAGCATTTGCAGCGGATAGCGCACGCCAAATAGGGTTAACAGCCAAAAGGCCAAGAGCATGTGGTCCACCACGGCTCTCGTGGGAACCGCCGGGGTATGGGGACTCAAGATATTAGGCAGCAGGGAGACTCCAAATCCGACGGCGATAAACAGATACAGGCCTCTCAAGCAGTTCAGGCGAAATAGTGAAATGTCTTGCATTTTATCTTTCTCCATGAAAATGACCCATTTGGGCGAGTGGATACAGTTTGCTTCGGACGCCGTTCGATTTGGCGGGCGCTTGCTACTGGCGCTACTGGCCCGCCAGATGGAACTGGCCAAGGCCCGGCGCGTAAACAGATGGCTTAAGCTTTATTTGGGGACGGCTTGGTCCTCCTTAGCGCTGGCCGCATAGTCCAGCAAATCGCCCGGCTGACATTGCAAGGCTTCACAAATTGCTTCCAAGGTCGAGAACCTGATGGCGCGGGCTTTTCCGGTTTTGAGGATGGAAAGATTCGCCAGGGTGATGTCTACACGGTCCGCAAGCTCGCTCAAAGTTATTCTTCGGTGATGCAACAGGTCATCGAGCTTTACCAGAATAGCCATGGCTTATACGGTTCCTTCCAAATCGATACGCATTTTCGTTCCTGCATCAAATACTCGCGCCAGAATAAACAGCAGCAATACGGATAGCCATCCATCGACCGAAGGGCTCCACCCAATGTCCAACGGGTAGATCATGGATACGCTTGCGCAAACCGCGCCGACGGCAAGGTTGAGAATTTGTATGGCGAGCAGTGCCCAAGCAATAGCTTGCAGCCGGGCGGCGTTGGCCGGAATGAAGGGGTCGCCATCGCGTACCGTTGTCACCATCGCCAGCAAGCGCGCCAAGACAAGATTCGCCAGCGGCACGCCAGCGAGCCCGATTAGCATGATCAGGCGCATGCCTGTCATTAGCGCGGGCGGAGCCTCCGGTCGCGCGCCCAGCGCGGCTTGCAGCCATTGCGGCACGATAAAGCTGGCAAGCAAAAGTGCCCCAATTCCCATGCCCAGTATGAAGTTCAGGCTGAGCAGGGCGTGCAAGACCAGGCGGGTCGTAGACAAAAGGTTTGGACGGCTAGGCATCATTTCCTCCTCCTGGGTTTATTGTTAAACGATAAATAGGACATTGGTATTTCGCAAGAAATTTATCGTTGTCGATAATCTTGCTTGAGCTTGTCGCAACAAGGGAACAGTAAGGAGGGAACGGCTCCGGTCTAGGTCGCTGCGGCGGCCCGTCGAACGGGGGCCAACTTGCTCAATGACCGGGTACAGCTTTTCTTTGCGGAACAGGGCATGGGGATCATCCGCATCCGCAGGCGCCGCTTCTGCAGTCTGGCCAATTTGGCCATGCGTGCATTTTCTCCCAGGGGGAATGGAGTGAGCCGCCATCAAAAGCCGCTGAAAGCCTTTCATTAACAAGGCCATCAGCTGGATTCGATTGAGGGGTTAAAGCTGATGAAACTTGTACCTTGGTTGGACGTTTGAATCAGCCGAAAACATCCAAATTGAATACTTTTGGTCGGGCTTGCCAGGGCACTTCGTCGAGCCGCGAGTAGCCGCCGCTACCCTCATACCTGCCATCGCCATCGGTGAACCGGAAGGATGCCCACACGCCATACCCAAAATGAACCGTACAAATGAGAATCGGCGGGTCGCGCTTGCTCTAGGCCGGGCGGGGAAAATTGCGAGTTTTGTTGAGTCAGGCATGGCTTTGCGAAAATTTTCTCCATTTTGCGGGTTTGGAAAAATTTCAGAGCAAGCTGTTGACAAGGTCCAGCAAAGGACACATACTGTGCGCCTCTTGATCGACAGCACAGCAAGCGCTGCTGCTAGAAAATTCAAGGGTTTGGTTGTTTGAAAGTGGGCATTTTCGCGAATACCTCTTTCTAGGCCAATCAGCGCACCCGTAGCTCAGTTGGATAGAGTATCTGGCTACGAACCAGAGGGTCGGGCGTTCGAATCGCTCCGGGTGCGCCACTTGCTGTCCCTATAGTTTAGCGGTTAGAACACCGCCCTTTCACGGCGGTAGCCGGGGTTCGATTCCCCGTGGGGACGCCAGATTCAGAAAAACCCATCGCGCAAGCGGTGGGTTTTTTGCATTTCTAATGCTGTTTATCCGGCAGTGAACCCCATCGGCCATCACCACACGGGACCGCTGTTTCTAAGCGGCCCATCCGGCAGAAGCACGGCGCGCGGCTAGCTTTTGGCGGGCCGTGTAAAACACTGCTCCACCACCTGTTCGCCCCAGCGCGCTCCTGGGCGCTCCTCGCTCAAGACAAAGCCGAAGGCCTCGTACAAATGCCGCGCCGCCAGCAAGCCCTGGAAGGTCCACAGCCGGACGGCGAGGCGCTGCTGATCGCAAAACGCCATCGCCTGTTCCATCATGCGGCGGCCAAGACCGCTGCCGCGCGCCTCCTCGTCCAGAATGAACCAGCGCAGCTGCGCCTGCCCCGGCGCGTCCGGCTCCGCCGCAATCACCAATGAACCGATGATGCGGCTGTCGCGCAAGGCCAGCCACAGCTGATTGCCGGGCTGGCTCAGGCGGCCGAGGAAATCGGCCAGGCCGGTGGCCACCTGCCGTTCGAAAAAAGCGCCGAAGCCGGCGTGGGCGTGGTAATAGCGCGCATGCATGGCGACAATGCTGCCCAGCGCGCCGCAACGGTAACCGGTTTCAACGGCGATGGGCGCGGCGGCCGGCGGTGAGTGCTCGGCGTGCCTGGCTTCCAGCGCCGCCGCATAGCAATTCAGGCCCTGTTCCACCTGCCGCTGCTGCTCCGCCGACAGGTGGACGAGGGCGCCGCCCACCTGGCCGCGTCCGTAGTCCTGCAACTGCGCGAACAGCTGTTGGCCGGATGGGCTCAAGGCCAGCAGCTTGGTCCGGCCGTCGCTGGGGCTGGGCTGCTCCAGCAGCTCGCCACCCTGCGTCAGTTTGCGCACCAGCCGGCTCACCGTGGATTTTTCCAGCTGCAGCTTGTCCGCCAACTGGCTGGCGGACAAGCTGCCGGCCAGGCCGATCTCCACCACCGCATGCACGGCGGAAGCGGAGTGCCGGCTCATGGCCAGAGTGCTGCGCATGAAACCCAGCTCGCGCACGATGCGCCGCGAGGCGGAGCGGATCTGGTCGATGACAAGCTGCTGCGGCTGTGTAGGGTTCATGCGCGCTCTCCTGTGGTAATGGTTGTAACATACAACTAAATAGTTGCTTATTACAATAACTCGTGAGCGCGCCAGCCGTTCAGAACTTGTGATTCACCTCCACCCACCACTGGCGGCCATAGGGCAGATAGCTGCCCACCGGGTAGTAGGGCCAGTTGCTGGTATCGTCGCGCTTGATGGTGTCCAGCACATTGTTGACGATGAGCCCCACCGAAGTCTGCTTGCTCCATTGATACTGAGTGCTGAAATTGGCCAGCACCGTGGGCGTCAGATTGCCATTGCCGCTGGCCTTGGGAATCTTGCCGTAGCGGGTCAGCAGCACGGTGGACGACCAGGGGCCGATGTCCCAGCTCAGGCTGGTGTCCAGCTTGTCCGGCCAATCGGTGTTTTCCGGGTCGTTCAACATATTCTTTTCCACATCGCCGGCAAACTGCTGGTAAGTGTGCTTCAGCACCTTGGTGTAATTGGCTTTCAGCAGGAAGCTGCCCCAGCTGGCGGTTTTCCAGCGCAGCTTGCCGGCGATGTCGAAACCGCTGGTGCGCTCGCTGGCCGCATTGATCGGGTTGACCACGATCTGCTTGATCGCGCCCGGATTGATCAAGGCATTGGCCGGATTGCGCTGCACTCGGCGCAATGTGTCCTGGCACAGCTGGGACGACGCGTCCAGCATGCCGGCGCGGCACTGCGCCTCGTCGCGCAACAGCTTGTCGCCGCTCAGGTCGGTGACCAGATCATTGATGGCGATGTCCCAGTAATCCACCGAAATATCCGCGCTGCTGCTGGGCGACCACACAAAGCCGAAGCCGTAGGACTTGCCGTTTTCCGGCTTCAGTTCGGCGTTGCCGTTCTTCACGTAGTCCGCGCCCGGCGACATGTTTTTGTAGTCGCAGCTGGCCAAGGGCTGGCCGGCCTGGGCGCAACGCCAGTAGTCAGTGCTGGACGAGTAATAGCCGCGGCTCTGAGTCAGGAACAGATAATTCATGTCCGGCGCGCGGAAGCTGGTGGCGTAACTGCCGCGCAGCAGCAAGCTGTTCAGCGGCCGGAACGCCAGGCCGGCGCCGTAAGTGAACTTGCCGGCGCTGCTGTCCGGCAGCTGGTAGCGGTCGTAACGGCCGGACAGCGTCAGGTCCAGCCGCTTCAACACCGGGATGAACAACTCGCCGCCCAGCGCCTGGCGCGAGCGGGTGCCGCCGGCGTGCACGGCCGGCGAGGTGTTATAGAACGCGCCCTGATTGATCAGCGGGTCCGGATCATTGCTGAAGCCCTGGCTGCCCCATTCCAGCGTGCCGGCCAGCTTCACCGCGCCGGCCGGCAGCTTGAACAACTCGCCGCTGCCGCTCAGGCTCAGCGCCTGCAGCCAGGACTTGTTCTGGCTCACCGAGCGCCCGGCGATGCTGTCGAACTCCGCCTGCGTCAGCCGGCGGTTGAACGGCCCGGCCGACGGCGCGTAAATCGGCACCCCCTTGGCGTCCACGCCCTGCTGCTGGCCCAGGAAGAAACTGTCCGCATTGGCCAGCAGCCGCGGCGCGATGTTCTGGCTGGTGTAGATGGACGCGTTGTAAGCGGCTTCGTAACTCCAGCTGCTGTCCGGCACCGTGCCGCGCAGGCCGAAAGTCAGGTTGGCCGCCACATCGTCCCACTTGCGGTTGTAGCGGCTGGCGCCGCCCATCTCCTCCGGCGACAGCAAGCGGCTCCAGACCTCGTAGCGGCCGCTGTTCTGGTTCAGGAAATAGCCGCCGTTGCCGGCGGCCGAGGTCCAGCTGGGGCCGCGGGTGTTGTTCTCGCTGTGGTTGAAGGCCAGCAGCGCGTCGCTGAACAACTCCAGGTGATCGTTGAGCGCGTAATTCAGGCTCAGATAACCGTTCTGGCTCTGGTTGGCGGTCTGCACCGTCCAGTAGGAGGCCTTGGCCAGCGGGCTGGCGCAGACATTGCTCTTGCTGGTGCGGTAAGTGCGCACGCTGCCGGCGTACAAGCCGCCCAGCGCGCCGCAAGCCGCGCCGGGGTCGATGAACTTGCCGCTACTCACATCCTTCTGCGACCACACCGTGGTGGGCGCCGCGCCGTTGACGGTGTTGTCCGCCATGAAGCCGCGCTGGCGCGACCAGATCGGGTTGCGCTGGCTCAACTCCAGCGCATAGACCAGATTCAGCTTGTCCCAGCTCTTGCCGCCGCTCAGTTGCAGGCGCAGGTTTTCGCCGCCGTGATGCTCGCTGCCGCCGGCCTTGACGTTGACCGTGGTGCCGTCGGCCTTCTTCTTCAGGATCACATTGACCACGCCGGCGATGGCGTCCGAGCCGTAAATCGCCGACGCGCCGCCGTTGAGCACCTCGATGCGCTCAATCATCGCCGCCGGGATATTGGCCAGATTGACGAAGTTGACCGACCCCTCGTAAGCCACCGGGTAATCGGCGATGCGGCGGCCGTTGAGCAAGGTCAGCGTATGGTTGGGCCCCAGCCCGCGCAGGCTGATGGCGTTGGCGGCCGGGGTGAAGGTATTGCCGAAATCTGCGCCCTGAGTGAAGCCGGTGTTCTGCGCCAGATTGTTCAGCGCGTCGTAGACATTGGTGTAACCCTGCTTTTCGATATCGGCGCCGCTCAGCACCGTGACCCCGGTGGGGCCTTCCTTGCCAGCGCGCGCAATGCGCGACCCGGTGATGGTGACGCTGTCCAGCGTGTTGCCGTCGGCGGCCAGCGCCGGCAAGGCTTGCCCAGCCAAGGCCAGCGCCAGCGCGGAGAGGGTGAAATGGGGATATGCCATCGCGGAATGCCGGCTGTGCCGGCCCTTTATTGATTTTGGAAAACAAAATCTAGCACGATTGCATATATGTTAAAAATCTGGAAAATTAGATTGTTATTCAAATTGAGAATAATGTGATTGGAAGGATTGCGGGGGAGGGGTTGGGGGGGCTTTCTAGGCTGCCCATCCGGCAGAGAACGAAGGGGTAGACATGGCGGAGGTGTTTGAGTGTTTCTAAGCTACCTATCCGGCAGAGAACGCCGTGGGGACGGATAGCGGGCTGGTGGAATGTTTCTAAGCTGCCTATCCGGCAGAGAACCCAAAAATGAGGAAGCCTGGCCGAGCTTGGGCTTTCTAAGCTGCCTATCCGGCAGAGAACAATAATACGCAGCTGATTGCGGCTGCCACCGATTTTCTAAGCTGCCTATCCGGCAGAGAACACGGGCGCCGCCAGCAAACCCGGCCCGTGCAGTTTCTAAGCTGCCTATCCGGCAGAGAACCTAGCGTGAGCTGGCCTTCAGTGGGGAAGTTATTTCTAAGCTGCCTATCCGGCAGAGAACGAGCTGCGCAAGGAGGGTTTCCAGCCCTTCATTTTCTAAGCTGCCTATCCGGCAGAGAACTCGTTTTCCAGCGCGGCCTGCAGCTTTTTCAGTTTCTAAGCTGCCTATCCGGCAGAGAACGTTGTGACTCACAATGATAGCTGCCGCATTATTTTCTAAGCTGCCTATCCGGCAGAGAACCTGCCGGTGCTGATGCTCCCGAACGGCTACCATTTCTAAGCTGCCTATCCGGCAGAGAACTCAACTATCGGTCGAGGTCGATACCAGCGGCTTTTCTAAGCTGCCTATCCGGCAGAGAACCACCAGCCTTATTCCCTGACCCGCCCGGACAATTTCTAAGCTGCCTATCCGGCAGAGAACGCTTACCACGGCGATGGCGACGCCCGCGCAGATTTCTAAGCTGCCTATCCGGCAGAGAACGCCTTGGCCGCTTTGAGTGCCAGGCCCTGTGCTTTCTAAGCTGCCTATCCGGCAGAGAACCACTTGCCTCCAATTGCTCAAGCAAGTGCTTGTTTCTAAGCTGCCTATCCGGCAGAGAACCGACATCAAGCGGGCAGTGAAAAGCGCCGAGATTTCTAAGCTGCCTATCCGGCAGAGAACTTTTCTTTCTCGTCATAGCTGACGCTCTCGATTTTCTAAGCTGCCTATCCGGCAGAGAACAAGCTGAAGAAGGAAAGCGAGGCGTATCAGAATTTCTAAGCTGCCTATCCGGCAGAGAACTTGCAGCGTCTCAAAAGCCCCTGTTTTATTGATTTCTAAGCTGCCTATCCGGCAGAGAACTCGTTCTTGAGCAGGTCGAAAAAATCCTTGATTTTCTAAGCTGCCTATCCGGCAGAGAACGGGTCCACGCTCATGGTGACTGGTCAGAACTTTTTCTAAGCTGCCTATCCGGCAGAGAACGGTTCTATTTTCTTTTCTTGCCATGGACTTTTTTTCTAAGCTGCCTATCCGGCAGAGAACCCTTGGCTAAGGGTGAGCGTCCTTACCCTCCATTTCTAAGCTGCCTATCCGGCAGAGAACCGCGTGGACGCAATGGACTGGTTTCGATTTGATTTCTAAGCTGCCTATCCGGCAGAGAACTTCGGCTATCAGTCGGCTTACGAGGTGCACTTTTTCTAAGCTGCCTATCCGGCAGAGAACCTTTTGTCGTCTGCTTTCTTATCTTGCTTGTTTTTCTAAGCTGCCTATCCGGCAGAGAACCAGTTCGCTCAATTTGAAAGGTTTTTTGTTTTTTTCTAAGCTGCCTATCCGGCAGAGAACTGTGGATAAGTTCTTCTGGGACGGGTGACGCTTTTCTAAGCTGCCTATCCGGCAGAGAACTAGAGCCTTTCCCCCGCAAACCCGCGCCAGCGGGGGAAAGCATCGCTTTCCCCAATAAAAACCCTTTTATCCCACCCCGCGCCAAGCCATTGATTTAACAGGCTTGGCGGCGGGGAGCAAAAAAAAAGGGTTAGAACCACGGCACGGTGGCGTCGGGGCTGAGGCCGAAGGCGTTGAAGCGGCCGCTGTGGGTGGCCGGGGCTGGGCGTTGCTCGATGTGCAGCTGGTAACGCTGGCCGGTGCTGGCGCTGTTGAGGGTGAGGAAGGGCAGGGTCAGGCGGCGGGCGGCGCTGTCCGGGAAACGCTGCGCGGCTTCTTCCACGCTGATGCCCAGCCGCCGTACCAGCCGGCGGCGCTCCTTGTCCGGATTGGTCTTGGCCTGCTTGCGCCGTACCTGCCAGGCTTCCGCCTGCGGCGGCACCGGCTGGATGGCGGCCAGCGCGATGTGGTCGCGCATGCCGCTGAGCCAGTCGCCGGCCATCAGCCGCTGCAAGGCGGCGTGGCCGCCGTGCAGGCGCAGGGTGTCGCCCAGCGCGGCGGCCGGGGCCGCGCGCGGGAAGCTGACGCCGATGTCGTCGCGGCCTTGCTCGCTCAGCGCGCGGTGCAGCTTGGCGAACAGCGCGTTCATCAGCAGCGTGGGCGCAAACTCCGGGTCCGGGCGGAGCCGGATGTCCAGGTAGTGATCCATGGCTTACTCCGCCGCGCCGAACACACCGCCGCGGATCAGCGTGGCCAGCACAAAGTGCTGATCATGCGGCGCCGGGGCCTGGTCTTTCAGCACCCAGTTGTCCAGCAAGGTGTAGAAGTCGGACTTGGCCTTGGGCTGGCGGCAGGCCTTGCCCAGCGTGGTGACCGAGCCGTAGGGCTCCACCGCGATGGGGCCGAGCTGTTCGGCTTCCGGGTGCCAGTCGTCAATGGTGCGGATGGCGTTGCCCAGCTTCTGCGAGTGGATGGAGGCGATTTTCAGCGCGCCTTGCTCGATGGCGTACAGGGTTTTGCTCTTGTCGCCGCGGCCGCGCTCCAGTACCAGTTCCTGCGAGGGGAACACCTCCTGGCCGGCGCCCAGCCGCGCAAAGGCGGTGATTTGCAGCAGCAGATGGCGCTGGCCGGCCAGGCCGGCGGCGATGGCGGCGGCCAGCTGTTCCAGCGCGGCGGCCTGGCTGCCGGGGTCGAAGTGGCGCAGGGACAGCGCCAGCGCGTCGAACTGCCATTGCTGCGCCGGCTGGCCTTGCTCCAGCAGCGCCACCCGCACCTCCACCTGCTCCGCGCCCACGCGGTTGCGCCACAGGAAGCGGCCGTTGGCCAGGTTGCAGGCATAGCGGCGCGCCAGCTCGGCAAAGCCGTGGGCCTGCACATAGCCGGCCACGGTGGCGCGCAGCTTGGCCTGGTAGGCGCTGTCGTTGCAGGCGGACGGCGCGCCGACATTGCCCAGCACCCGCAGCGTGAAGCTGATCTTCAAGGTATCCGCGTGGTGCGGCAGCGCGGCCACGTCCACGGTTTGCAGATTGGGGTTTTCAATCCGCGCGTCCAGCTTGGCCGGGTCCTGGTCCTTGGTTTTCAGGCGGTTGGAAATGGTGCCGCGCACGGATTTTTCGATGACCCTGACTGGCTCCCAGCCGGCGTGCTGCTCGCGCTGTTGCCAGTCGCCGGCGTGGAACAAGGCGTCGGACGGGTCCAGCTTGCGTTCAAAGGCCAATACGGTAGCGGTTTTCAGCGGTGCGGTGCTCATGAGGCTTCCTTTCTAGTCTTCTATTTCCAAGGTGGCGGCGTAATCATTGCGGCAACGGTACAAGCCGCTGGCGGTGTCGTCGTCGGCGTACCACAGCAACTGGCCGACATCGTGCAGCCGGTGCGGGCTGACCCATTCGCCCAGCGAATACAGGCTTTCCACAAAGCGGAACGGCGTCTGCGCGTCGCGGGCGTTGGCCACGCTGCCGGCCGGGTAGAGCGGGGACAGTGCGCCGTAGCCCACCGGCATCGGCACGGTCCAGCCCTGGCTGTGGCCGCGTTGGCTGCGCCATTCCAGCGTGCGGCGCGGCTCGCCGCCGGCCGGGTCCGCTTGTTCCTGCCAGTGCGGCGCGTGGTTGATGCGGGACAGGTCCAGCCAGGCGTCGAAAGCGTCCGCCTGCGGCTGGCTGGCGCGCAGCGTGGCCAGATGGCTTTGCAGCAAGTCGTCGCGGGACACCAGCGCAAAGCCGGGCAGCAGGCTGCGTCGCAGCTGGCGGAATTGTTTGAGTCGTTCCGTCTCGTCCTCGCTCAAGGTCATCAACTGCGGCGCGGGATGGCGACGGCCGGGCAGCGGCGGCGTCACGCTGCCGCCGGCAATGCGCATGCCGTGCAGGGTGTCCGCCACCTGCCGCGCCAGTTCCGGCAGTTGCTCCCTGGGCGCGGCCAGCGTTTCGCCGGTGAGGCCGAACAGCAGGCTGATATCCAGGTGGATGCGGCCTTCCTCCACGATGGCGGCGGTGGCGCCGTCCTTGTCCACCGGGTTGCGGCTGAGGTGGAAGCCCTGGGTGTACGCGCCGCTGGTCTGCGCCTGGTAATGGTGGCAGACCACGCCCACCGCCTCGAATTGCAAATCCAGGCTGCCGGTCAGCTTGCGTTCCAGCGCCTGGGCCAGGCCGGTGAAGGCGGTAATGGCCGGAAAGCCCCAGGTGAAGGGGCTGGAAATGGCGTTGGCGTTTTGCACCCGCAGCCGGGGCACGCTCAGCAGGCCGGTGATCACGGGCAGAGTGCTCATGCTTGCTCCTTGGCCATGGCCGCCAGCTGGCGGCGGGTTTGATCGTGCTGGGCCTGCCAGCCCAGATCCCCGGCCAGCTCGCGCGCCCAGTGGCGGAATTCCGCGTCGCCCATCTCCAGCGAGCTGGCGTCGAATTGCTGGTTCAGCCAGCGGCCGAAGCGTTTGGCCACTTCCAGCGGCCAGTCCTCGCCGTGCCAGCGCGCGGCAAAGTCCGCGTCCGCATCGGCGCGCCAGGGGTCCAGCCACAGCTGCTGGTATTCCGGCAGCCGGCAACGCGTGTCCGCGCTCCAGCCGGGCGGCAGACCTTCGTGCATCTCCTTGCCGAACAACAGCAGCTCCTCCAGCAGCGCGTTGCCCAGATCGTCACGACGATCTTGGGCATCTTTGTTTTGAGGCGGTTGGCTTTCTAGAAAGGCGCGCAGTTGGCGGACCAGCCGGCGCACATCGTTGCGGCGGCCAAAGCGTAGCAGCGCGTCTTCGCTATTGAGCGGTGGTTTCAGGCCCAGGCTTTGCCACTGCGGCGGCAGGGAGGCCAGCAGATAGTTATTGCCCTTGCGCTCGCTATTGAGCTGGGAAATATTTTGCGGCTTGGTGCCGCCCAGCTTCTGTACCGCCAGTTGCGGATAATCGCAATAGCCATGCGGGTGCTCGCGTTGCTCGCGGCGGGCCTGGCGCGCGGCCTTGGCGGCTTCGCCGAAGCGGTGTTCCTGGATGGTTTGGTATAGCCGCTGCGCCAGCGCGCTGGGGTAGAGCGGGGCCAGCAGGTGGTAGTGTTCGTTCTTGGTCGGATCGTAACCCACCAGCCAATACACTTGCTTGGCGCGGCTGTGGCTGGCGGCCGCCGCGCCGGCGTCGGTCAGCGCGGCGAAGGCGGCGATCCAGGCCTGCGCCTGTTCGGCGTCGTCGCTGAGCGCGGCGGCCAGGTCGGTGTCCTGCGCCAAGGCCAGCGCCAGCAGGCTTTGGCCGTCGTGCTGCTGCTTCAGAAACTTGTACACATCCAGCGCGGCGGCGTTGCCCACCACGTCGTCGGCAAAATCCGCGCCCAGGCAGTGGCTGCCCACTTCGCGGCGCGGCGGCAGGGTGGAGGGCGGCGCGTACAGATTGCTGCCGCGGGCGTCCGGGTGGATGGCTTTAAGGGTATGGGTGGCGGCTTGCAGCTGGCCGGCGCGGCGGGCGGCGTCCGCCAGCCAGGCGGTGGGCTGGTGTTGGGTCAGCAGCGCTTCGCGCTTGGCGTCGTCGTCGGGCGCGAGCTTGTCCAGCTTGTCGTCGCGCCGTTGCCGGATGAAGCCGGCCATCAAGGCGCGTAGTGCTGCGGCGCGGGGCGTGAGGGTAGGGGGCATGGCTGGTCCTTGGATCAAAATCAGGAACAAACAGCAGTGCGGCCCCGGCGCGATTGGGCTGCCGGGGCCTTGGCTCGGTGCTTCATTGCATGCGCATCCTCCTGTTTTGCAAGGGGTTGGGGTGGAGGCCGGTCTGCCAAGCGCACTCTCACAACACCGACCATACGCTAATTTTTTACCTAGTAAAGCTAAATTTTACATTTATCGTTAATTGGCAGGGTGGCTTGTAACATCGGCGCCACTGCCGGCATAAGGCAGCTTAGAAATAGTAAAGCTGGAATTTTCATTTCAGTTCTCTGCCGGATAGGCAGTTCAGACCGGCCAGCGCGCAAGCGACTGGCCTTTTTTACGTCCATTCAACTGGCATTCCATCTATCTAGTGTGCCTGCGAGCAGGTGATATTGGTATGGACAGTGGTCTGGGTTTACTTGATGTGCATCATGCGGGGGAGGAATGGTGCTTGGCATGAGGCATGCCGCTGGGAGATAGGCGGCTTTGCAGAGCGGGGCTGAGGCTGGAGAAGGGATAGGCCTAATCAAACCAATATTGATAATCATTCCCATTTATAGTGTAAGATTGCTGCTCTCATTTGATCTGCCCACGCATCATAGCGCTGGCATGGAACCGCAACGGCACGCCTTCTTATGACTTTGACCGCTTCTCGCCTCCCCGTCAGCGCCGCGCAGCACGGCATCTGGATGGGACAGCAACTTTCCCCGGACAACCCGAGTTACCTCACCGCCGAAGCCACCGAGCTGCGCGGCGCGCTGGACCTGGACGCCTTGCGCGACAGCGCCGCCGAGGTGTTGGCCAATTGCGCGGCGCTGAACATGCGCTTCGAGTTTGACGGCAGCCAGCTGTGGCAGCAGCCGGTGGCCGCGCAGGTGGAGATACCCTGCCTGGACTTCAGCGCGGAAGCGGAACCGGAAGCGGCGGCGCGGGTCTGGGTGGCTCAGGCGCTGGCGCGGCCGTGCGATCCGGCGCGGGACGCGCTCTATCTGGGCGCGCTGCTGAAGTTGGGGCCGGAGCGGCACTGGTGGTATCTGCAGACCCACCATATCGCGCTGGACGGCTTCGCCTACGGCCTGCTGAGCCAGGCGCTGGCGGCGCGCTACAGCGCCCGCGTCAAGCAGCAGGCCCTGCCGCCGCTGGCGGATTGGTCGCTGGACAAGATCGTCGCCGCCGATCACGACTACCAGGCCAGCGAGGCCTGCGCGCAGGACCGCGCCTTCTGGCTGCAGCGCCAGGGCCGGCAGCCGGCGGCCAGCACGCTGGCGCCCGCCGCCTTGCTGGCGGACGGGGTGAACAAGGCCGAGCAATGGCTGAGCCCGGCGCAGATCGCCGCCTGGCAGGCTTCGGCCAAACAGCACGGCGTGGACTGGGGCGCCTGGCTGCTGGCGGCGGTGGGCGCCTGGCTGGCCAAGCGCAGCGGCCGCCGCGCGCTGACCCTGGGCCTGCCGGTGATGAACCGCCTGGGCACGCCGGCGCTGGCGGTGCCGTGCATGGCGATGAATATCGCGCCGCTGAGCCTGCGGCTGGACGAAGAGCTGGGCGCGGCGGAGCTGAGCCGCCAACTGGCGGACAGCCTGCGCGCGATCCGGCCGCATCAGCGCTATCGCTACGAGCAGCTGCGCGGCGATCTGGCGCGCGTCGGCGGCCAGCAGCGTTTGTTCGGCGCAGTGGTGAACCTGATGCCTTTCGACCGCCGCGCGCCGTTCGCCGGCCTGGACAGCCGGGTGCTGCCGCTGGGTTCCGGCCCGGTGGAGGACGTGTCGATCAATTTCAGCCTGTTGAACACCGAATGGCGGCTGTGCCTGGAAGCCAACCCCAACGCCTATCCGCAGACGGAGCTGGACGGCCTGCGCGACGATTTGCTGGCCTGGCTGGACGCCTGGGCCGGCCGCGCGCCGGACGCCGCGTTGAGCGAGTTGCTGCCGGAGCTGCCGCCGCTGAGCGTGCTGGACGGCGCGGCGCTGGAGCGCGAACCGCGGGAGGTGCTGAGCCTGATCCGCGCCGCCGCCGCCGCGCGGCCGGACGCGACGGCGCTGGAACAGGACGGCGAGCGCCTGTCCTACCGCGAGCTGTTGCAGCGCGTGCTGCAACTGGCCGGCCGCTTGCAAGCCGCCGGCCTGCAGGCGGAGGAGCGGGTGGTCATCGTGCTGCCGCGCAGCCCGGAAGCCATCGTCGCCATCCTGGCCACGCTGTGGGCCGGCGGCTGCTATGTGCCGCTGGACCCGCACGGCCCGCCGACGCGGCTGGCCATGGTGCTGGACGACGCGCAGCCGCGGTTGGCCGTCACCCTGAGCGCCTGGCGTCCGCTCTTGGGCGCCGTGCCGGCGCTATGCCTGGACCTGCCGCCGCAACAGGACGCGCTGGCCGCCGCGGACCCGGCGCCGGAAGCCGGCCAAGCCGCTTATCTGCTCTACACCTCCGGCTCCACCGGCAAGCCCAACGGCGTGCTGGTCAGCCACGGCGCGCTGGCACAGTTCGTCAGCAGCGCCGGCCAGTTGTACCGCATCGGCGCCGACGAACGCATTCTGCAATTCGCGCCGCTGCATTTTGACGCCAGCATCGAGGAAATCTTCCTGGCGCTGTGCCATGGTGGCACCCTGGTGCTGCGCACCGACGCGATGCTGGAGTCGATGCCGGCCTTCGCCGCCGCGGTGGCGCGCCAGCGCATCAGCGTGCTGGACCTGCCCACCGCCTTCTGGCACGAACTGGCCTTCGCCTTGCAGCCGGAACTGGCCGCGCAGCTGGCTAGCGTGCGGCTGACCATCATCGGTGGCGAAGCCGCGCTGCCGGAACGCGCCGGCCGCTGGCAGGCGCTGTTGCCGGGCAGCGTACTGCTCAATAGCTATGGGCCCACCGAGGCCTCCATCATCGCCACCAGCGCCATCCTGTCCGGCCCCGGTGCGGTATGGGACGGCGGCGACAGCGTGCCCATCGGCCTGCCGCGCCCCGGCGTGCGCGCCGTCATCGTCGACGAGCGTTTGCAGCCGGTGGCTCAGGGCGAGGACGGCGAACTGTGCCTGCTGGGCGAGGCGCTGGCCATCGGCTACCTGGGCCGCGAAGAACTGACCGCGCGCCGCTTCGTAACGCTGGATGCGCTGCCCGGCGCGCCGCGCGCCTACCGCACCGGCGACCGCGCGCGGCTGAGCGACGGCCAGCTGCGCTTCCTGGGCCGGCTGGATCATGAAATGAAAATCAGCGGCCTGCGCATCGACCCGGCCGAAATCGAAAACGCGCTGCTGGCCTGCCCGGAGGTGCGCGAGGCGGCGGTGGTGGGCCTGCCGCTGGCCGGCGGCGGCTATACGCTGGCCGCCTTCCTCAGCGGCGGCGAGACCGAGCCGGCGATGATGCGCTCGCGCTTGGCCGAGGTGCTGCCGGCGGCGGCGATCCCGGATCACTGGCGCTGGCTGGACAGCCTGCCGCGCAACGTCAACGGCAAGATAGACCGCAAGCAACTGGCCGCCGGCATGGAAGCGCAAGCGCCGGCCGCGGCGGAAGACGCCAGCCCGCTGGAGCGCCAGGTGATGGAGGTGTGGCAGCAAGTGTTGGGCGTGAACCCGCCCAGCCGCCACGCCAACTTCTTCGAAATGGGCGGCAAATCGCTGCAAGCCATCCAGGTGGCCAACCGGCTGGCGCAGCGCCTGAACCGCGAAGTGGCAGTGTCCGCGCTGTTCAGCCACAGCACGGTGGCGGCGCTGGCGCAGGCGCTGAGCGCGCCCGCCGCGCACCGGCCGCCGTCGGCCAGCGAAGGCCAGGAATTCGCGCCGCTGCTGACCATCCAGCCCGGCGCGCTGCCGGCGCTGTTCTGCCTGCACCCGGCGGAAGGCCTGTCCTGGTGCTATCTGGGCCTGGCCAAACACCTGCCCGGCGTGGCCATCTACGGCCTGCAAGCCACCGGCATCACCGGCGACAAGCCGGCCAGCTTCGATGCGATGGTGGCGGACTACGTGGCCCGCGTGCGCGAAGTCCAGCCGCAAGGGCCGTACCGGCTGCTGGGCTGGTCCCTGGGCGGCGGGTTGGCGCAGGCGATGGCGGCGCAGCTGCGCGCCGCCGGCGAAACCGTGGAACTGGCGGCGCTGATGGACAGCTATCCGACCGCCAGCTGGCAGGGCCGGCCGCAACCGATATTGCACGACGCGCTGGTGACGGTGCTCAGCGTCAACGGCGAAGTGGACGCCGACGAGAACGGCCAGCCGCTGGACAATGAGGCGATTTACCAACGCCTGCTGCGCCCCGGCAGCCCGCTGGCGCCGCTGGGCCGCGCCGCGCTGGAGCGGCTGGGCGAGGCCTCGCTGCATGGCATGCAATTGTTCCGCGACAGCGAAACCCCGCCTTACGACGGCGACGTGCTGCTGTTCCGCGCCGGCGTCCACCCGGAAGACGCGCCCAAGCCGGAAGACTGGCGGCCCTTCCTCGGCGGCAAGTTGGAATGCGTGGAGCTGGACTGCGACCACTTCGGCATGAGCGATCCGGAGCCGATGCGAAGGATAGGCGAGGAGTTGGCGCGGCGCTTGACTTGAGCCGCGCCGGTTTGATGAAAAACGCCGTTCACCTTGGGTGAGCGGCGTTTTTGCTTTTTGAGCGCTGCTTGCTCCGTAAGAGTCTGTTTACGATCTCGCGAGCAAGAGCGAGACAAGGCGTTGCGGCTGAGAAAGCGGAGTGTACATCCGGTACATGAGCATTTCGAAGGGCTGCTTACCGTGTACGCGCAGCAGATCGTAAACAGGTTCTAAGGGCTGATTTTCAGGTGGCCGATCACGCATCGCTTGGGCTCCATTTATTCGTACCGGTTCAGTCGCAGCGCATAGCATCCATGGGCGGGGAAACGCAGCATCGCGAAAGCGATCTCGGGTCGTGCCTCCCAGCGAGTCAGTGTCGCCTCCACCTCATGCGTTGGCAGCAGTGCGGCTTCTTGCATGGTCTGTTCTTTGTCGTAAGCGCGCAGCGCCACGCTGTCGCCGAGGTAGGCATTCACGCCGACGCGGTGCAGTAGCGCTGACAGCTCGGGCAGAGGCTCCGGTTGTGATTCAGCCGCCAGGAAAACCGGGCCATACTCGCGGTATGGACCGACTTGGTGGAATGGGCTGTAGCTCGCCAGAATCAGCTCCTCACCCGGAATGGCGCGGCGCAGCGCATCGCGGAACGGTTCGCCGCCGGCGGCAGCCATCCGCCGCACGGGCTGGCCGAGCGCATCAATCCCTTTGTGTCGTGCCCGTTCGACGAAAACCGGATCCAAGGTTTCCAGTTGCCAAGCCATGCCGCGCTCCTTCGTATCATTGAGATGTCCGAAGTCTATGGCGGCGTACCCCTGCGGGCGACCCGATTCTTGCTGTGCTCGTTTTCAGGCAATCGCTGTGTATGGCAAGTGGAATTGCCCCGTCTCCGTTTTCGAACTCACCGCCGCGCGGTGCATTTCCTCGGTGACTTTTCTAAGCTGCCTATCCGGCAGTGAACGCCGTCCAGGGCGTTGAACAGCCGGTCCATCATTTCTAAGCTGCCTATCCGGCAGTGAACATTGACCACTTCTTGACCGAGCGCTTGCGCTTTTTCTAAGCTGCCTATCCGGCAGTGAACCAAAACCTGCCCCGGTTTCACCGTCGCCGAATTTTCTAAGCTGCCTATTCCGGCAGTAAACGTCGAGCTCCCAGCCGGTCACGACCTGCCCGAATTTCTAAGCTGCCTATCCGGCAGTGAACTCCGACTGCACGTCCTGTACCGGATGCGTGTATTTCTAAGCTGCCTATCCGGCAGTGAACCTGCAGTGCCTGGGCGAGCTGACGCTGTCCGTGTTTCTAAGCTGCCTATCCGGCAGTGAACCAGCGCCACCACGTCCTCGTCGCTGCCGTGCTTTTCTAAGCTGCCTATCCGGCAGTGAACGCCATCGGATCGGTGAAGGATGCCATCAACCATTTCTAAGCTGCCTATCCGGCAGTGAACCACGGTTGCGACGGATTCGCGCTGTTGTAGTATTTCTAAGCTGCCTATCCGGCAGTGAACATGCGCAGCCGCTGCCCCACAGCCTTCAATAGTTTCTAAGCTGCCTATCCGGCAGTGAACCTGGATTTCCGCCAGCGACTGCGCCGAGATGCTTTCTAAGCTGCCTATCCGGCAGTGAACATAATACGCAGCTGATTGCGGCTGCCACCGATTTCTTAAGCTGCCTATCCGGCAGTGAACCTTGCTTGGCTTGCGCGGGCTTACTACTACTTTTCTTAAGCTGCCTATCCGGCAGTGAACGTCACGCTCAAGGAGGCGGACGGCCACCATCTTTCTTAAGCTGCCTATCCGGCAGTGAACCATCATTGTGCCCTTCTGGCTCTTGCCGCCGTTTCTTAAGCTGCCTATCCGGCAGTGAACACGTTCTACATGGGCTCCGGCCACGTTCACATTTCTTAAGCTGCCTATCCGGCAGTGAACTAGAGTCTACACCGCCCACAGTCCTTATGGCGTGGGCATTTGCAGCGATTCTTCCGGCTTTGACCCAAATTTTCAGCTTATCGCTAAGCCATTGTTTTTAAATGTCGGCCCCTGGGGGCAGAAAAAAAGGGTAGTCCGCGCCGGCTGTCCCACTTTTCATGCTCATGGCAAGATGCGCTGTCGCGTTCCATCCCGAAGGTATCGCCATGTCAGATTTTTCCCCGTCCGATCTCAAGACCATTCTGCATTCCAAGCGCGCCAATCTTTACTATCTGCAGCACTGCCGGGTGCTGGTCAATGGCGGGCGGGTGGAGTACGTCACCGACGCGGGCAAGGCTTCGCTGTACTGGAATATCCCCATCGCCAACACTAGTTGCATCCTGCTGGGCACTGGCACCTCGGTGACGCAGGCGGCGATGCGGGAGCTGGCCAAGGCCGGGGTGATGGTGGGGTTTTGCGGCGGGGGCGGCACGCCCTTATTCAGCGCCAATGAGCTGGAGCAGGAGGCGGCGTGGTTTGCGCCGCAAAGCGAGTACCGGCCCACCGAATATCTGCAGTACTGGGTGCGTTTCTGGTTTGACGACGCGCAGCGGCTGGCCGCCGCCAAGGATGTGCAGCTGGCGCGGCTGGGCTGCTTGCAGCGGCATTGGCTGGGCAGCCGCGCCTTGCGCGAAGCCGGTTTTGTGGTGGAGGAGGCCGGTCTGGAGGCGGCCTTGCAGGCTTCGCGCCAGGCGATCGCCCAGGCGCCGGACCACGCGCATTTGCTGATCGAGGAGGCGCGGCTGACCAAGTTGCTGTTCCGCTTGGCGGCGCAGGCCACCGGTTATGGCGGTTTCAGCCGCGCCAAGCGCGGCGCCGGCACGGACCCGGCCAACGCTTTTCTGGATCACGGCAATTACCTGGCTTACGGCCTGGGCGCCACCGCGGCCTGGGTGCTGGGCTTGCCGCACGGCCTGGCGGTGTTGCACGGCAAGACCCGGCGCGGCGGGCTGGTGTTCGACGCGGCGGATCTGGTCAAGGATGCGCTGATTCTGCCGCAGGCCTTTGTGTCCGCGATGCGCGGCGACGATGAGCAGACTTTCCGCCAGGCCTGCATCGAGGCGCTGACCCGCGGCGAGGCGCTGGATTTCATCATCGACACCTTGAAGGACATTGCCGAGCGGCGGGGGCGGGCGGCATGAATATCCTGCTGATTTCGCAATGCGACAAGAAGGCGCTGACGCGCAGCCGGCAGATTTTGGACCAGTTCGCCGAGCGCCGCGGCGACCGCGTCTGGCAAACGCCCATCACCCAGGCCGGGCTGGACACGCTGCGGCGCTTGCTGCGCCAGAGCGCGCGCAAGAACACCGCGGTGGCCTGCCACTGGATACGCGGCCAGGACCATAGCGAGCTGCTGTGGATCGTCGGCGACGCCAGCCGCTTCAATGCCGACGGCGCCACGCCCACGCACAGCACCCGCCGCAATGTGCTGCGCAGCGCGGACGAGAACGACTGGCATAGCGGCGAGGACATCCAGCTGCTGGCCGGCCTGGCGGCCTTGCTGCACGACCTGGGCAAGGCCAGCCAGGCGTTTCAGCAACGGCTGCGCGGCGAGCGGAGCGAGCGCAATCTCTACCGCCACGAGTGGGTGTCGCTGCGCTTGTTCCAGGCCTTTGTCGGCGATGACGACGACGCCGGCTGGCTGGCGCGCTTGCGGCAGCCAACGGCGCGGGACCATGCCAGCTGGCTGGCGCGTTTGCAGGCGGACGGCATGGGGGCGGCGTGTGAACCGCCGTTTGCCTGTCTGCCGCCGTTGGCCGCCGCGGTGGGCTGGCTGGTGCTGACGCATCACCGGCTGCCGCTGATGCCGGAGTTCGAGCAGGAGCGGCAATGCCGCTTGGGCGGCAAGCTGCAGGGCTTTCAAAGCCGCATGCTGTTGAATATTCCGGCTCATATCGACGCGCGCTGGAACGAATGGCGGGAGACGGAGGCCGAGCCGGCGCAGCTGGCGCCGTATTGGCGTTTCCCGCAGGGCCTGCCGGTGAACACGCCGGCCTGGAGCCGCCGCGCCGCGCGGCTGGCGGACAAGCTGGCCGCGCGCCTGACCGCGCGCGGCGAGACGCGCTGGCTGGACAATCTTTACGCGATGCACGTGGCGCGGCTGAGCCTGATGCTGGCGGATCACCATTTTTCCAGCCTGGATTACGGCCAGCTGCGGCACAAGCGCGGCCAGGCCGGCTATCCGCTGTGGGCGAATACCCATGGCCGGTCCGGCGATTTCAATCAGCCGCTGGACGAGCATTTGCTGGGCGTGGCGGAGCAGAGCGCCCTGGTATGCCGCGCCTTGCCCGGTTTTGAGCGCGAGCTGCCGCGGCTGTCGCGGCGCAAGCGCTTGCTGCAGCGCAGCGCCGATGGACGCTTCCACTGGCAGGACCGCGCCGCGGACCTGGCCGCGGGAATGCGGCAGCGGGCGGCGGAGCAGGGCGCTTTCATCGTCAATATGGCGTCCACCGGCTGCGGCAAGACGCTGGGCAATGCGCGGATCATGTACGCCTTGGCGGACCCGGCGTTGGGCCTGCGTTGCGCGTTTGCGCTGGGCTTGCGCGCGCTGACGCTGCAAACCGGTCAGGCCTTCCGCCAGCGGCTGCGCCTGAACGAGGACGATCTGGCCATCTGCGTGGGCGGCAGCGCCAACACCCAGTTGTTCAAACACTATCAACAGCAGGCGGAGGCCAGCGGCTCGGCCTCGCGCCAAGCCTTGTGGGACGAGGGCGGCGAGGTGCGTTACGAGGCCGGCGGCGAGCACCCGCTGTTGTCGCGTGCGCTGTGCGATCCGCAAACGGCCAAGCTGCTGCAGGCGCCGCTGCTGGTGTGCACCATAGACCATCTGACGCCGGCGACGGAAAGCCAGCGCGGCGGGCGGCAGATCGCGCCCATGCTGCGGCTGATGAGCGGGGACTTGGTGCTGGACGAGCCGGACGATTTCGACCTGGCGGATTTGCCGGCGCTGACCCGGCTGGCGCATTGGGCCGGCTTGCTGGGCAGCCGGCTGCTGCTGTCGTCCGCCACCTTGCCGCCGGCGCTGATCGAGGGTTTGTTCGAGGCCTATCTGGCCGGCCGCCGTCAGTTCCAGGCCAATCGCGGCCAGCCGGGGCGTCCGCTGGCGGTATGCTGCGCCTGGGTGGATGAACAGGACCGGGCCCAGGAAGACTGCGCCGATGTCGACGCTTTCCGCCGGCGGCAGCGTCAGTTTGCCGGCCGGCGCGCCGATTGGCTGGCCACGCAGCCGGCGCGGCGCAACGCTGAACTATTGCCGTTGAGTTTTGGCCAGGGGCAGGCGCCGGCCTTGCGTCGGGAGTTCGCCGCCCAGTTGCAGCCGGCTATCGAGCGCTTGCACCGGCTCAATCAGCAGCGGGACCCGATCAGCGGCCAGGCGGTCAGCTTCGGCCTGGTGCGCATGGCCAATATCCAACCCTTGTTCGAGGTGGCGCTGGCCTTGTACGCGCTGCCGTGGCCGGCGCACTGGCAGCTGCATTTATGCGTCTACCACTCGCAATACCCGTTGATGTTGCGTTCCGCCATCGAGCGCCAGCTGGACCAGGCGCTGAACCGCGAGCAAGCGGAAGCGGTGTTCACGCTGCCGGCCATCCGTCGCGAGCTGGACGCGGAGCCGGAGCGCGAGCATGTGTTCATCGTGCTGGGCTCGCCGGTAACCGAGGTGGGGCGGGATCACGATTACGACTGGGCGATCGTCGAGCCCTCGTCGATGCGTTCGCTGATCCAGCTGGCCGGCCGGCTGCGCCGCCACCGTCCGGATCCTTGGGACAAGGTGAATGTGCTGATTGCCGAGCGCAATCTGCGCAGCGTGGAACAGCCCAGCCAGCCGGCCTTCCGCAGGCCGGGCTTCGAGAATGAGGCGTTTGCCTTGGACAGCCATCTATTGAGCGAACTGCTGGAGGAGGACGAATACCGGCATCTGGACGCGCGGCCGCGCATCGTGCAGCCGGAGCCCTTGCAGCCGAAGCGGCGCTTGTCGCATCTGGAGCATGCGCGGCTGGCGCAGATGATGTCGCCGGCCGGCCAGGCCAAGGCCGCCAGCAGCCGGCCGGGGCGCGAGGGCCAGGCCATCGCGCCCTTGGGCGCGTATAGCTGTTGGCAGCAGCCGCAGGCGCTGCTCAGCGGAGTGTTGGCGCAGCAGCAGCCTTTCCGCGCCGGCGGCGAGCCGGAGCTGGATTTGCTGTTATTGCCCACCGAGGACGGGGACGATTACGCGCTGCACCGGGTGGAAAGCCGGCCCTGGCCGGAGCCGCCGCATTTCACGCCGGTGGAGGCCAGCCTGAACCAGCGGGTGCCGGACGCGGCGTTGACGCAGCCGAATATCCGGCCCTGGGGCGTCAGCGATTATCCGGCGGCCTTGGCCGAGCTGGCGGCGGAACTGGGCATGGAGCTGGACGCCTGCGCGCGGCGCTTTGGCGGGCTGAGCTTGCCGCAGTCGGACAATGGCTGGCGCTTCCATCCGGCGCTGGGGTTTTGCAAGGCTTGAGGCGCGCTGGCAATGAAAACGGCCGAGGCGGCGTGGGTATCGCCGGCGGCCTCGGCCGTTCGCAGCAGACATCGGACAGGCTCTCAGCGCAAACCGCTGTGCAGCCCGTCCACCAGTACATGCGGCACGCCCTGAGAGCAGCGCTCCACCCGGCCGCTGACGCCGTAGACGCGGCGCAGGCTTTGGCTGTCTATCACCTCGTCCGGCGCGCCGTTGGCTTGCAGCGCGCCGTCCTTCAGCATCAGTACCCGGTCGCAGTGGCGCAGCGCCACATTCAGGTCGTGCAGCACGATGACGGTGACCATGCCGCGGCGGCGGGTTTCGCGGCGCAGCAGGTCCATCACGTGGAACTGGTAGTTGAGGTCCAGCGCCGACAGCGGCTCGTCCAGCAGCAACACCGCCGGTTCGCGGATCAGCGCCTGGGCGATGCCCACCAGCTGGCGCTGACCGCCGGACAGCTGGTCCAGATAGCGCAGCGCCAGTTGCTCGATGCCCAGCGATTGCAGCAGCGCGAACACCTGTTGGTCGTCATGGCGGCGCGATAGGCCGGCGGCGGTGGCCTGGCCGGCCACCATCAGCGATTCGAACACCGACAGATGCACGCTGGGCGGCAGGGTCTGCGGCAGGTAGGCCACTTCGCCGCGCTGGCGGCTGAGCGCGCGCTGGTCCAGGCGGACGTCGCCACTGCTGTGCTGCAGGCCGGCCAAGGCGCGCAGCAAGGTGGACTTGCCGCTGCCGTTGGGGCCGAGCAAGGCCGTGATGTCGCCCGCCCGCAGACAGGGCACGTCCAGCCCGCGTATCACCTGACGCTTGCCGTAGCTGACCGAGAGTTGATGGATGGACAGAGCGGAGTTCATTGGCGGCCTCCGTTGCGCAGCACGATGGCGATGAAGAAGGGGATGCCCACCAGCGAGGTGACGATGCCCACCGGCACGATGACGCCGGGCACCAGATTCTTGGTCACCACCGAGGCCATGGACAGGATGGCGGCGCCGGTCAGCGCGCTCACCGGCAGGTAGAAGCGGTGATCCTCGCCCACCAGCCGGCGCGCGATATGCGGCGCGATCAGGCCGATGAAGCCTATGGTGCCGACGAAGGCCACCGCCAGCGCGGTAAGCAGGCTGGCGCGCAGCAGCGAGCTGAGCCGCAGCCGGCGCACATTGATGCCGAAGCTGGCGGCGCGGTCTTCGCCCAGGCGCAGCGCGGTCAGCCGCCAGGACTGGCTCAGCGACCAGGGCAGGATCAGCGCGAAAGCGCCGAACAGCAAAGCGATCTTGGGCCAGTCCGCGCGCGACAAGCTGCCCATCAGCCAGAACACCAAGTCTTGCAGCGAGTCCGCGGTGGAGACGAATTGCAGCAGGGACACCAGGGCGTTGAAGCTGAAGAACAGCGCGATGCCGAACAGCACCACGCCGCTGGTGGGCATATTGCTCCAGCGCGCCACCACGTCCAGCAGCAGCGCGGAACCGAGCGCGAACACGAAGGCGTTGACCGGCAGCATCCACGGGCCGGGGATGCCGGGGAGGCTGACGTCCAGCAGGATGGCCAGCGCCGCGCCGAAGGCGGCCGCCGGCTGCAGGCCCAGGGTGAACGGGTCCGCCAGCGGGTTGTGCAGCACGGTCTGCATTTCGGCGCCGGCCAGCCCCAGCGCCAGGCCGGCGGCGATGGCGATCAGCGCATAGGGCAGGCGGATCTGCCAGACGATCACCTCGGTGGCTGGATCGGCGGCGGCCGGGTGCCACAGCGTCTGCCAGAACTCGGCCAGCGGCATGCCGCTGGCGCCGGTGGTGACGTCCAGCGTCAGCGAGACGGCGAGCAGGCTCAGCAGCACGGCCACCAGCAGCAGCCGGCGCAGCAGGGTGCGGCGGTAGTCCGCCGCCACCATGGCGGCGGAAAGCGTTAGGGTTTCGCCGCTCATTTAACGCCCTTGACCCAGTAAGTGCCTTGCGGCTCTATGGCCAGGAAGTCGCGGTGCAGCTGCTTCCAGCTGGCGTCCGGGTCCAGCTTGGCGAAGCGCGCCGGCTGCAGTTCCTTGGCGAAGGCTTCCAGCAGCACGATGTGGTAAGGCGTGTTGTAGAAGTGGTGCCAGGCGCCGAAGGTGCGGCCTTCGCGCACCGCGCGCAAGGCGCCCACCGGGCTGCGCGCGGCGGTGCGCTTGAGCGAGGCCTGCGCCTGCGCCGCGCTGATGTTGGCGCCGAACTGGATGCCGGTCTTGTCGGCGGCGTCTGCGGTGCCGGTGCCGATGTAAAGATCCGGATTGCTGGCCAGCACATGCTCCATATTCACTTCGCCCACCGCGCCGGGAATCAGCTTGTCGGCGATATTGACGCCGCCGGCGGCGTCCACCAGCTCGCCCAGGCTGCCGCGGCCGGCGCTGGTGACGTTGCTGAAGGCGCCGGCGCGCAGGTCCAGGAAGGCCTTGGGCTTTTGCTGCGCCGGGATGGCGGCGACGACTTTGCGGATGGCGTCCATCTTGCCCTGGTAGAAGCGGATGAAGCGCTCGGCCTCGGCCTCGCGCTGCAGCGCCTTGCCCATGATGCGCAGGCTGGGCACGGTGTGTTCCAGCGGCGCGTTGCGGAAATCGACGAAGACCACCGGCACCTTGGCCGCCTGCAATTGCTGCACGATGGGGTTGTTCAGGCCCGGGCCGTGGCCGGAGATGCTGAACACGGCGATGTCGGGGCGCAGCGTCAGCACTTTTTCGGCGCTGACCGAGTTCTCGCTGGTTTTGCCGATCAGCGGAACCTGGTCGATGGCCGGGAAGCGTTGTTTGTACTGGGCGTAGGTTTGCGGGTCCAGCTGGCGGAAGTCGCCCTGCCAGCCGGCGATGCGGGCGATGGGCTGCTTGCCTTCCAGCAGGGCCAGCGCGTAGAACAGCCGGCCTTCGCCCAGGAGGATGCGATTGACCTTGGCCGGCACTTCCACTTTACGGCCGGCGATGTCGGTGACGGTGGCGGCTTGGGCCGCCAGCGTGGCCGCGGCCAGCGCGCCGGCCAGCAGCAGACGGGAGAACAGTGTTTTCATTGTGATTCCTTGAGCGATACGGCTCCGCTGCCAAAGCCCGCCGCGGTGGAGAGGGCGGGTGGACGGGCTTTAGCCGTGGAGCGGGTGGCAAGCATCATACAGAAACGGGAGCCGCCGGGCAGGCCCGGCGCGCTCGGAAAACGCGGCTGGGCTGGGGGTCTTACTCGGTCTTGGCCCAATCCAGTTTCAAGTCCGGCGTCTTGGCCATCAGGCCCAGGTGCTCGTCCATGATGAATTCGATCTTGGCCAGCTTGTCGGCGGCGTCGGCGGCACAGATCATGTCCAGGGTGTCGTCCTGGCGCTGAATCCGGCATTCGCCGATGGGGAAGTGCACATGAGCCTGGTGGCTGTCGAACTCCACCGGGACTTTCAGCGCGTAGTGCTTGCACAGCTTGTACAGCACCTTGTCGGCATTGGGCGTGGTCAATTGGGCGCGGCTGCTCAACATCATCAATTCTCCAATCGTAAAAACGGGAACAGGCAGTTGGCGAATCCGGCGGATTCGGCAACTGCCGTGCGGTGTTTCCGGCCCGTCCGGGGACGGGCCGTCAGGGTGCGGCTTAGAACTTGCCGGTCAAGGTCAGCCAATAGCGGCGGCCCTCGTCGACCATCCAGTTGCCGTTAAGCGGCGCTTTGGTTTTGTCTTTCTCTGCGTTGCCTACGCGGTCGTCGATCGGTACTTTGCGGTCGGTCAAATTGAAGACGGCGAAGTTGACGTCGAAGTTCTTGCTCAGCTTGTAGCTGCCGCCAAAGTCCCAGGTGCTGGAGCCGCCGCGGGTGCGCGCATCGTAAGCGCCGTTGCGGAAGCCGGTGTAGTACTGTTTGCCTTCAAAGTTCAGGCGAGTGTACAGGTCCAGCTTTTCCATCGGCGCCCAAGCCAGCTTCACATTGCCGGCGTGTTCCGGTGTCTTGTCCAGCGGTAAGCCGTTCAGCGATTGACCGGACAGCGAGGTTTCCTTGCCGCCTTCGCGCTTGGACTTGGTGTAGGTGTAATTGCCGGACAGCGTCCATTTCGGCATGAAGGTCCAACTGCTGGACAGCTCGAGACCACGGATATCAACTTGGTCTACGTTGTCGTAGACATAGACTCTCGCATCTTTGTATTGCTTGTCGTTTCTATCGAAGTACTTCAACTGATCGGTAAATTGGTCCGTACCGTAGCTGACTACCTTGTTGCGGAAACGATTGTAGAACAGAGTGGCGCTGCTGTTCAGGTTCCGGCTATTGTCGAAATGAAGACTAACTTCATAAGAAGTGCTTTCCTCAGGCTTCAGTTTGGAGTTGCCGCACAGCAAACCAGTCTCTACGCGGCTGCCGGTACGCATGCAATAGCCGTCGGTGCTTTGGCGAATGGTCGGCGCCTTGAAACCCTTGCCCGCGCCGCCTTTCAGTGTCCACTGCGAGCCCAGGTGCTGGACCAGGTAAACGCGCGGGGTGAAGTGGGTGCCGAACACGCTGTGGTGGTCGACGCGACCGCCGGCGGTGATGGTCAGATTGTCAGTGGCCTCATAGCTGTCCTCGGCGAACAGGGCCCAAGTATTGACAGTAACTTTATCCGGATTGGCAGGGCCTTTGTATTGGAATGGCGGAAGCAGGGCCTCTTGTGCCTGAAGATCGGAACCAACTTGTCGGCCAAACTGGGTGCCAACCTTCACTGTGTGCCGATCCAGCAGGAAGGTCAGTTGGCCGTCCAGCGTGGTATTGGCCAACTTCACGCCTTTGCCGTCGCTGACGTTGTTTTCGTCCGAGCTGGACTTGGCCATTTCCTGATACAGCGCGACATTGGAACGGATATTGCCGTATTTGCCGTTGTGGCTCAGGCTCCAGTGATCACGGGTATCGTATTGATCGTATTTGCCGAGAGTCGGGGACAAACTCTTGCCGCCCGTGGTGGTCTTGCGCAGTTCGTTATGGCCGGCTTCGAAGGTGATCTCGTGGTCCTGGTTCGGGGTGAAACTCAACTTGGCGTTGATGTCGGACATGTGATTGGCGTCTTTGCCGCCGTCGCCGCTCTTGCTGTAGAAAATATTGTCTTCAGCCTGGTTGTTCAGCGAGCCGTAGACTTGCAGCGACAGCAGGTCCTTCATCAGCGGGCCGCCCAGCCAGAAGCTGCTCTGGCCGGTATTGCCTTCGTTCGAATGTTCGGTGATGGTGCCGCCCAGCGTCATCGAACCATGCCATTCCTTGGGCGCTTTGCGGGTGATGATGTTGACCACGCCGCCCATGGCGTCGGAGCCGTATAGCGAGGACATCGGGCCGCGCACCACTTCGATGCGCTCAATCGCCTCCATCGGCGGGATCTGGTATTGCTGGAAACCGCCGGTGCCGCGGCTACGCACTTCGCGGGTGCCTTGGCGGCGACCGTCCACCAGGATCAGCGAGTATTCGCCGGGCATGCCGCGGATGGAGATGTCCTTGTCGCCAGGGCCGGAGCCGTTGATGTTGATGCCTTCCAGGTCAACCAGCGCGTCGGTTAGATTGGTGAACGGTTTTTTCGCCAAGTCTTCACGGGTGATCACCGAGATGCTGGCCGGAGCCTGTTTGATTTTTTGCTCGTAGCCGGAGGCGGTGACCACGACCGAGGGCAGCGTGGCTTCGGCTTCCGCCGCGTGGGCGGCGGGCAGGTAGAGGGCGGAAACCGCCGCGGACAACAGGGCAAGGCGCACGCCGTGACGGGCGGCGGAGTCAAAGGTTTTCATTATCGTGGATACCTGGAAATCATCACATGAACGAAGCCCATTTGATCCGCGTCCCGGCAAGGCCGGCGCTGTGTGCATGCCGTTGGCGTTTAGTTTGCGCAAGGAATGTCAAATGGGACCATAAGTATCCCACCGAATTAATGCGAACGCAAATGCGAATCGTTATTGATTGAGGGTGTGATTGTACTCGGTCGCGACAAATCTGGCGCGGATATGACCTGGCTCAAACTTTGCGCGGGGTGGGAGAAATGGCGAAATGGCTTGGGAACCAAGGCGCTATCCGCCAGTCTCAAGCCTGTTCCGGACTCAGCGCCCTACCTGAATCGATGCCTATTCGTCTGCCCTTGCTACTGTTGCTAACGTGTCTGCTGCTCTTGCCGCAGGCGGGTTGGAGCATGGGCGGACGCGTGGACGCCAGCGCGCCCTGCGTCTGGATGGCCGACGACGGCGCGGCTTGCCATACCCAGCCGGCCAGCGCCGCTCAGGCCGCCGCTTGCTGCCAGTTGCCGGCCGCTCCATGGCCGGCGGCGCCCAGCCTGCCCTTGCAGGCGATCCGCCCGGTGCTGCAGGCCAAGGCTGAAATAGTGTGGTCCGGTTTCATCCCCGCGCCGCCGGAGCGGCCTCCCCAATCTGTTGAATGATCCTTTTTTTGCGCCAACCGCGGTTTTGCGGGCTGGTTCGCTTTTTCATTCAAATAGCATTGGATTTCATCTCATGAATAAACGCATGTATTGGGCCGCCGCCGCGCTGGCCGTTTCCTTGATGTCCCCCGTGGTGGCCGCCGCCGGCGGCGTGATGCACAAGGACCCGTATTGTGGTTGCTGCTCCGCCTGGGCCGAGCATATGCAGCAGAACGGCGTGGCGCTGCAAATCCGCAACGAGGCGGATATGTCAGCGTTGAAGGCCCGCTTGAAGGTGCCGGCGGATCTGCGTTCCTGCCATACCGCCGAGATCGGCGGCTATGTGTTCGAAGGCCATGTGCCGGCGGATCTGGTGAAGAAGGTGCTGAAGGACAAGCCCAAGATCGTCGGCCTGGCGGTGCCGGGCATGCCGATGGGCAGCCCGGGGATGGAGGGGCCGAGCAAGCAGGCCTATCAGGTGTTGAGTTTTGATGGGCAGGGGAGGCGCAGCGTCTACGCCACGCGTTAAGACCCGCTAACAAAACCCTCTGATCCTGCGTTGCGCCTCCTTGTCGTACGACTTGTACTGCCTGCGTCGGCGCGCCTTGGCTCAGGTACGCTGCGCGGTTTTGTTAGCGACTCTAAGAACCTGTTTACGATCTGCTGCGCTGCGGCGGGATGAATAGAAAAGGGCGTTGGAAAAGACCTCAGAATGCTGATGTACCGTATGTACATTCCGCTTCTTCGGTTGTTTCCGCCTTGTCTCGCTCTCGCTCGCGAGACTTTGAACAGACTCTAGATTAGCGATGCGCCAGCCGCCTTGCAGCGGCTTGCTTGAGTGTATGACGGGCGTTCCGGCAGGTCGGAACGCCCGTCTTGCGTCAGCGCATTGAGAACGCCTCGTGGTGGAAAACCGGCGCCTGCGCGCCGCGTTGTTTCAGGCCGCGCCGCAGCGCTTTGCCCAGGCCCTGCGGGCCGCAGAACCAGACCTCGTCCACTTCCGGCAGCATGCCGGCGTTCAACTGTGCCCCGGCTTCGCTTTCGATCAGATGCAGCCGCACGCCGCGCTGACGACAGGCCTGGCGCATTTCTTCCAGCCGCGCCGCTTCGCCGCGGCTGCGCACGCAATAGTAGAAATCCACGTCCAGTTGCTCTTCGGCCACTTCCCGGCTTTGCAGCCAGGCCAGGAAAGGGGTGACGCCGATGCCGCCGGCCACCCAGGCTTGGCGCGCGCCGCCGCGCGGCTGGAAGCGGCCGTAAGGGCCTTCCACGGTGACGGCCTGGCCGATCTGGAGTTCGGTTGGCAGGCGGCGGGTGTAATCGCCCAGCGCCTTGATGATGAAACGCAGCCGGCCGTCGCCATGGTCGGCGCTGGCGATGGTGAAGGGATGGGCGCCTTCGGCGGCGTCGAAGCTGATCAGGGCGAATTGTCCGGCGCGGTGGCCGGGCCAGGCGTCCATCTGGCAGATCACTTCCAACTGCCCGGCCGGCAGCGCTTCGATGCTATGCACCTGGCCGGCGTATTGTTGTCGCTTGCCGATGCGGCCGGCCAGCGAGTAGAGCGCGCAGCCGGAGCCGATCAGCATCAGCGCGGCCAGCAGCCAGCCCACCGGCTGCGCCCACATCTCGGCCGGCATCAGGATCAGGCCGTGGAAGGCGCCCATCAGGTAGAGCGGGGCGAACAGCTTGTGCAGCTTGCGCCAGAAGCGATAGGGCACGGCGCGCAGCAGCGCCAGGATCACCATGGCCAGTACCGCCCAGGCCGCCCATTCGCCCACGTCCTTGGCCAGCGAGACCAGCGGGTCTTTGCCGCCGCCGCCGCTTCTGACGCGGGGAGCGACCCAGTCCAGCGCCAGCATCAGCTTGGGCGACAGCTTGATCAGCCAGTGAGCCGCCAGCAGCAGGCCGGCGGCGATGCCCAGCTGCTTGTGCAGCGCGTAGAGGCGGTCCAGGCCGCCCAGCAGCGGTTCCAGCCGGCGTGGGCGCGCGGCCAGCAGCATGGCGGCGCTCATCACGGCCATCAATTGCACGCCGCTGAGCAGCACCAGTTCGTGTCGCCATTGCCAGTAGTTGGCCGGCAGGCCGCTTTGCCACAGGCTGGCGGCGGCGTACAAGGCGCCGCTGGCGAGCAGCAGCAGGCTGAGCAGGGGGAGTCTAGGGTTCATCGCCATGTCCTTTCTTGCGATAGGGGATTAAGGCGATTGGAACACCGCAAACTTAAGCGCAGCTTAAACGCGGCGCGGGGGCGGGTTTAGCGCGGCGGCGCGTCGGCGGCTAAGGCGCCGCCGCCCAGCGCCTTGTACAGCGCGATCAGGTCGGCGGACAGCGTTTGCCGCGCGGCCAGCCGCTGTTCGCGCAATGCGGCAAGCTGCAATTGCGCTTCCAGCGCATGGCTTTGCGCGGCCTCGCCGACGGCGACGCGCTGGCGGGCGTAGCCAAGCTGGCGTTGCAGCGCGGCTTCTCCCTCGGCCAGCCGCGCGTCCTGGACGCGGCCGGCCTGGCTGCGCAGCAGCGCGGTTTCCACATCGGCCAGCGCTTGCAGCACCGCCTTGCGGTATTGCGCCAGCGCGGCGTCGTAGCCGGCCTCGCGCGCTCTGACCTGGGCTTGCAGCCGACCGCCGGCGAACAGCGGCAGGCTGAGCTGCGGCCCCAAACTCCAGTAGCGGCTGGCCTGGGAGGCGAAGTCGCCGGAGCGGACGCTGTCCCAGCCGCCGCTGGCCAGCAGGCTGAAGCGCGGGTATTGCTCGGCCGCGGCCACGCCGATGTCGGCGCTGGCGGCCGCCAGCTGCCGTTCCGCGGCGCGCAGGTCCGGCCGGCGCAGCAG
The DNA here is from genome assembly GCF_024158805.1 of Chromobacterium sp. S0633. Classification (NCBI taxonomy): domain Bacteria; kingdom Pseudomonadati; phylum Pseudomonadota; class Betaproteobacteria; order Neisseriales; family Chromobacteriaceae; genus Chromobacterium; species Chromobacterium sp. S0633. The sequence continues at coordinate 292,989 of NZ_JAMZGH010000003.1, forward strand.
CAGTTCCGACGGCAGGCCGGCGGCGGGCGCGGCGGGCAGCCG
>NZ_JAMZGH010000027.1:0-80894 GCF_024158805.1 Chromobacterium sp. S0633
GCTCAACACCCTGGCGCCGTTGCCGGCCAAGCCGGCCGCGGCCGGCGAGGCTCAGGCCGGCCGCGAAACGCCGGCGCCGGCGCAAGCCGCCGCGCCCTTATTGGCCGCCATCGCGCCGCAGCCGCAGGACAAGGCCGGCGCGCCGCTGCCGGAATGGGCGCCGATCAAGCTGCCCGCGGAACAAGCGGCCAAATGGGGCGACAAGCTCAGCGCCGCGCTGGGCGAGCGCCTGCAAGTGCAAAGCAGCCACGGCATGGACCGCGCGCTGATCCGGCTGGACCCGCCCTCGCTGGGCTCGCTGGAAATCTCCATCCGCCACGAAGCCGGCGCGCTGCAAGTGCAACTGACCGCCTCGCACGGCGAAGTGGTGCGCCAGTTGCAAGCCATCGGCGACGCGCTGCGCCAGGACCTGTCCAACCGCCAATACACCCAGGTGGCGGTGGAGGTGCGCGAAGGCGCGCCGGGGCAGGGCGGCCAGCAGCGTCAGGAACGCCAGGGGCAACAGCAGCCGCAACGCGCGCCGGGACGGGCGCTGGCGGAAGCGGGGCAGGGTGATGGACAAGGCTTCTGGCTGGGCCAGGGCTGAGCAGCGGAAGCACAAGAATGAATCGAAACATCGTAGTGATTTTGATCGTGGCCATCGTGACGGCGCTGGCCGCAGGCGGCGGCGCCTGGTGGTGGCTGAGTTCGCGCGCGCCGCAGGCCGCGGAAGCGCCCAAGCCGGCGGCGGCGCTGGACGCGCGCTTCGTCAGCATGGACAAGGTGATCGTGATGCTGCGCGGCGGGGAATCCGCCACCCGCTTCATGGCGGTGGACCTGGTGTTCCGCAGCAATGAAAAGCAGGAGGCCGAGGTCAAGTCCCAGCTGCCCTTCCTGAAGAGCATCGCCGTGCGCGCGCTGTCGGAGCTGCCGGCGGACAAGGCGCTGACGATGAGCATAGACGACTACCAGCGCTTGCTGGCCAAGGCCTATGCCGGCGGTTTTCTGCGCGAGCGACGCGACGCGCCGTTCAGCGAGGTGATGGTCAGCAAATTGATCATCGAGTAAGCCGCCATGTACGCCAGTTACGCCGAAGCCCCGGCCAGCGCCGGCGGCGAAGCCGAGGCGCTGCGTCAGTACGCCCATCTGGTCAAGCGGGTGGCGCGCCAGCTGTCGTCTCAGGCCGGCGGCGTGTTCGACCGCGAAGACATGGAGCAGGTGGGGCTGATGGCCTTGCTGGAAAGCCTGCGCCGCTACGGCGAGCCGGACGACAAGTTCGCCGGCTTCGCCATTTTGCGCATTCGCGGCGCCATCCTGGACGAATTGCGCCGGCTGGACTGGCGGCCGCGCTCGGTGCGCCAGGAAGCCCACCGCGTGCGCGACGGCCTGCGCCTGCTCAGCCGCAAGCTGGGGCGCGAACCCAGCGAAGCCGAGGCGATGCAGCTGCTGGGCCTCAGCGCCGAGGCCTATCAGGAGGCGCTGCTGGCCGACAACGCGGAAGCGCTGTCCAGCTTCGACGAACTGATGGCCCAGGGCCTGGAGCCGGCGGCGGAAGACAATCCGGAACAGCGGCTGGCGCTGAAAAGCGCCTTGACCGTGGCCTTGCAGGCGCTGAACCCGCGCGAACAGCAAGTGATCCAGCTGTATTACGAATTTGAACTGAGTCTCAAGGAGATCGCGGCGGTGCTGGCGCTGACCGAAGCGCGCGTCTGCCAGATCAACAAGAGCGCTCTCAAAAAAATGCAGGCCTGCCTACAAGCGGCCTGAGCCCGAGGAAAGAAAACATGCAGCAATTATTCGGCATTCTGATCGTGCTGGTTTGTGTCTTTGGCGGCTTCATGCTGCATGGCGGCATCCTGTCCGTGATCTGGCAGCCGGTGGAGCTGCTGATCATCTGCGGCGCCGCCGTCGGCGCCATCGTGCTGGGCAACCCGCAGCACGTGCTGACGGAAATGGGCGGCCAGATCAAGCGCGTCGGCATGCGCAAGAAGTACGACGCGGAATTTCAGCGCCAGCTGCTGCTGCTGATGTACGAACTGCTGATCACCGCCAGCCAGGGCCTGAAGGCGCTGGACGAACACGTGGAGGCCCCGCGTCAGAGCGCCTTGTTCAACCGCTACCCGCTGGTGCTGGAAGAACCCAAGCTGCTGGCCTTCATCGTCGACAACTTCCGCCTGATGGCCATGGGCAAGATCAGCGCCCATGAACTGGAGGGCGTGCTGGACCAGGAGTTGGACGCCATTCACGAAGAATTGAACCAGCCGTCCAAATCGCTGCACAAGATCGCCGAGGCGATGCCGGGCTTCGGCATTCTGGCCGCGGTGCTGGGCATCGTGATGGCGATGAACAGCGTCAGCCAGGGCGCCACCGCCGGCGAGATCAGCGAGAAAGTGGCCGCCGCCATGGTGGGCACCTTCATCGGCATCTTCTTCTGCTACGGCGTGCTGGACCCGCTGTCCAATATGATGCACCAGCTGGTCAAGCAGGAGCTGTCCAACTACGAATCGGTGAAAGTGGTGTTGACCACCCATGTGTCCGGCAAGCCGCCGCTGCTGGCCATCGACGCCGGCCGCCGCCTGGTGCAGCTGAACACCAAGCCCAGCTTCTCCCAGCTGGAAACCTGGATCAACGCGCTGGAAGGCGTGAACTGAGCGGATGGCCGGCATGGCGAATAAACCCAATCGCGAGCATGAAGCCGCGGTGATCAAGAAGGTGTCGCGTCGTCAGGATTCCGAAGGACACGGCGGCGCGTGGAAAGTGGCGTTCGCCGACTTCGTGCTGGCGCTGATGTGCTTGTTCCTGGTGCTATGGGTGCTGGCCGCGCGCGACCAGGAAAACCTGCAGCAATTGCTGACCGCCGGCGGCGGCAGCCCGCTGAAGGCCGGCGGCTCGCGCAGCATCGAGCATACCGGCACCCCGCCGGGCAGCCTGATCCCGCGCGATCCGATTCCGGGCCAGCCCACCACCACCACCAAGGCCGACTCCCTGCTGCAGGAGAGCAACAAGGTGGCCAAGAAAATCTTCGACGGACAGGGCCAGCGCAGCCTGGACAGCGTGGCGGATCTGGAAAAGCTGGCCGGCCTGCTGGCCAAGATGAGCCGCGACGCCGGCCTGGCCAGCAATCTGCAGACCGTGGTCACGCCTTACGGCTTGCGGGTGATGCTGCACGACACCGACAACCAGGGCATGTTCGAGCGCGGCAGCGCCATCGTCGAGCCGCGCTTCAAGCGGCTGTTGCACGATATGGGCGAGATGTTCGGCCATATCGACAATCAATTGCTGATTGTCGGACACACTGACGCCGCGCAATACCGGACCGCCGGCTTCGGTTCGTTTTCGAACTGGGGCCTGTCCAGCAACCGCGCGATGGCGGCGCGGCTGCATCTGCTGGAAGGCGGCATGAACGCCGCCGGCATTTTGCAAGTGGTGGGCATGGCGGACCGGGCGCCGCTGGACGCCGAGCACCCGCTGGCCGCCTACAACCGCCGCATCGAGCTCTTGGTGATGACCAGCAAGCAGGCGCAGGCGGTGGTGGCCATGTTCGGACCGCCGGGGCAGAGCGGCAATCGCGAGACCAGTGTTGTAAGTTCGCCACTACAGAAATCCGATCTGGATAGCGCGCTGCAAGATGGCCTAACTCCCCGCTGAACTTTTATTTTTTTGGGTTCAAAACAAAAGCCTGATTCGTTTCAGGCTTTTTTTATGTGTGTTTTTTCACACTTTTGTTAACCGCTAATATTATAATCCGCACCTGATTAATAAAAATCCGAGCGAAAGACTCGGATGATGTTGACAAAAAAAGACGCCAAAAGGCGGCAAACATCTGCGGGAAAGTCGATTCAATCGCAAGACTATCGGGGACGACGTGGTCATGAATGAAAACCACAATATCAAAGCCTTGTTAAGAGGCACACATCTGTTCGGACATCTGGACAACGACAAACTGGACAAAGCGCTGGAACTGGCCGAAAGCCGCCGCCTGAACAAGGGCGAGGTGCTGTACAACGAGGGCGATAGCGCCAACGAGGTCTATCTGCTGGCCAGCGGTTGCATGCAAGTCTTTGTTTCGGATGGACTCAGCAAGAAATACATTCTGCAAATCTGCGCTTCCGGGGAGCTGATCGGCATGGTCGGCTTCATCGACAGCGGCGAGCGCAGCTCCAATTGCGCGGCGGACGAGGACAGCCACCTGCTGGTGTTCAGCCGCGACAGCCTGATGCAGTTGTTCGATACCGAAGACGGCCTGCCGCACAGCCCGGAGGCCCGCACCCGCATCATGTGCCATCTGGTGCAAGTGGTGCGCCGCATGTCCACCAAGGCCAAGAACCTGGCGCTGATGGACGTGTACGGCCGCGTGCGCATCCTGATCAATCAAATGCTGGAAGAGCAGGACGGCGAGGAAATGGTGCTGAAAAAGCAGCTGACCCAGCAGGAAATCGCCGACCAGATCGGCTCCTCCCGCGAGATGGTGGCGCGCATCCTGAAGGAGCTGGTGTTCGGCCGCTATATCCGTCTGGAAAACCGGCGCATTGTCGTTCTGAAAATGTTACCGGTAAATTTTTAAGTTTTTTTTCAGACTGTCGCCTTGAAAGGGTAAGGGCGGGCCGCAGGGCCCGCTCCGAGCGGCCGCGCCGCTCGCACAGCCTAACCAGACGGATTCCAAACTATGCAAATCAATTCGACCTCGTCGCAACGCCGCGAACTGGCGGTCGGCGGCCAGAGCGCCGCCGCGGAAACGCCGGCCCGCGCGCCCGCCGCCGTCGCCGCGCCCGCCGCGAGCCAGGACATGGCGCCGGCGGTGGCGGAACTGCGCGCGCTGCCGGACATCGACATGAAGCGGGTGGAAGAAGTGCGCGCCGCCTTGGCGCGCGGCGAAGTGCGCTTCGACGCCGCCCGCCTGGCCGATCTGGTGGAGCAATACCACCGGAGCCGCTGAATGAATCGCGAGCAAGCCTTCAAACAACTGCTGGCCACCGTGCAGCAGGATCTGCAAGGCTACGGCCGCTTGGAGCAACTGCTGGAACAGCAGTTCGCCGCCGCGCTGGCGCATCAGGCCGACGAGCTGCGGCAGCTGGGGGCCGACATCGTCGCCCAATGCGACGCCTTGCAGGCCAGCCGCGACCAGCGCCTGCAACTGGCCGGCCAATTGCTGGGCCGCGGCCGCGCCGCCTCGATGGACGCGGTGCTCAAGCTTTTGCCCGCCGCTGCGGAACAAGCCTGCCGCCAGCGCTGGAACGCGCTGGTGGAGCAGATCCGTTTGTGCCAGACCCTGAACCTGCGCAATGGCCAGCTGCTGCAACAGCAGCAGGACCTGATGAACCGCGTGCTGAATGGAGACAGCGATGTTTACTGTGCGCAATGACATCGGCGCCGGGCCGGACTTCGGCGCCGACGCCGTCGCCTTGCCGTTGATCGGCCAGGGCGGCGGGGACGGCGAGCGTTTCGCCGACCAATGGAGCGGTCAGCTGCGCAGCGAAGTGCGCGACTTCATCGAAAACGGCTCGGAGAGCTGGTCCAGCCTGTCGCCGGAAGGCGCTTGGGCGCGTCAGCGCGTCCAGGACGCCACCCTGGGCGGCAGCATGCCCTACGGCGCGGACCAGCAAGCCTTTCTCGACAGCATCGCGCCCTACGCGCAACAGGCCGCCGCCAAATTGGGCGTGGCGCCGGAACTGGTGGCCGCTCACGCGGCGCTGGAGTCCGGCTGGGGCCAGCGTCCGCTGACCCGCGCCGACGGCGGCAGCAACCACAATCTGTTCGGCATCAAGGCTGGCAAGGGCTGGCAGGGCGAAGTCAGCCGCGCCTTGACCACCGAGCATGTGGACGGCCGCGACGTGAAGCGGACGGAAAGCTTCCGCGCCTACTCCGGCCTGCAAGACGCCTTCGCCGATTACGCGCAGCTGCTGGCCGGCAATCCGCGTTATCGCGGCGCGCTGGGCGTGGGCGGTAACGCCCAGGCCTTCGCTCAGGCGCTGGCGCAGGGCGGCTACGCCACCGATCCGGGCTATGCGGACAAGCTGCAAAAGGTGGCGGCGGGCATTCAGGCTCGCAGACAGCCTTGAACGCGGACTCACGCGACACAAGCCCTGAAGGCGCTGTCCGCTTCAGGGGTTTTTTATATCCGCCGCGCGCGGCCGCCGGCGCGGCGAATAAGCGTCATTGACGATATTTAATACCAATTCAATGCCAGTTTGAATTTCGGCATTTGCTCCAAACGGTTGTTTGAATTAACGCGATTAGGGCGGGCGGATTAAACCCCCTATTATCGAAGCGGTTTAGACTAGAGTATTTATGTCTAAATAAAAAAATCAAAACCAGTAATATTTAAAACCGCCAGACCCAGTTTGCCGGAGCGGCCTGTGAGCCGGCGCTTAGCGCCGAAAGACGCCGCTCACGACGGGCGCGGCGACGCCGGGTTCAACAGCGGTTTGGGGTTTTGGAGCTCAGGCCTTGCGGCCGCGGAGGCGGCTCAGAGGGCCGAAGCGGCGCTCGCCGCGCCGTCAGGAAGCGCGGCAGGCATTGAACAGGTTCTATGGTATCGCCGCAGCGCAGCAGATCGTAAACAGCTTCTAAGGGGAGGGCGGGCCTTTCAGCTCCACGACATTGCCCTCCGGGTCCTGCAAGTACAAGGAGGGGCCGTCGCCCTCGGCGCCGTAGCGCTGGGCGGTTTCCCCGGCGCTGAGGCCGTGGCTTGCGAGGTGGGCGCGTATCGCCTCCTCGTCGAAAGGCTCGACGCGGAAACAGAAGTGATCCAGATTGCGGCCTTCCGCGGCCGGCGCGCGGCCGCCGGCCCGGCCCAGCGGGCCGTCCACCGGCACCAGGTCCAGCAGCGAATGCCCGGCGCGCAACTGCAACAGCCCCAAGTCCTCTCGCCGGCGCTCCACCGTGCAGCCCAGCACCTCGCGGTAAAAGCGCTCCATCTTGGCCAGGTCGCTGACCCGCAGCACGATATGGTCGATCTCCCGAATGGCAATCATGACGTTTCCTTAGTTGCATGGCACTTTGTTTTGTATTTGTCATGATGCGTCCGACGCGCGGATTTGCAAGCCGATGCCGGAATTGTATTTCTTAATGCCAACGATAGCCTTCGAACAGCTTCTTAGGCCTGTTTGGCGTCCGCCGGCCGCAAGCCCGGCCCGAAGGGCAGCAGCAAGAGCGCGCCGGCCAGGGTCAACAGCCCGGCCGCGGCGCAGAACCAGGCCACCGGTCTTGGCTCGCTGCTCAGGCCCAGCAACAGGGCGGCGGAAAAAATGCCCAGGTTCAACAAGCTGGCGTGATAGGAATTGAGGGTGCCGCGATAGCGTTCGGACAGGGTGCTCAAGCGGGCGTGGTGCAAGGGCCCGGCGCAGCCGTAGCCGAAGGCCCACAGACAGCCGGCCAGCGCCAGTTGCCACAGCGCGCTCAGGGGCAGCAGGAAGGCCAGGATGCCCAGCGCCGCCGCCAGCGCCGCGGCCGGCAGGGCGGCCTCGCCCAGCCGCCTTTGCAACGGCGGACCGCAGAGATTGCCCGCGATGACCACCAGGCCCAAGCCGCCGGCCAGCAGGCCGCCGCCGGTGGAGCTGAGCGCCAGCTTGCGCGCGGCCACCTCGGCCACCACCGCGCCGAAGCCGGCGACCCAACCCAGCCACAGATAGCTGACGCATAGCCGGCGCCGCGCGCCGGGCGTGCGCCAGGCGCCGGCCAGGGTGGCCAGGAAGCCGCCGCCCGCCGTCAGGCGGCCGCCGTCGGCGCGGAACCAGCGCCGCACCGCGGCCCAGGCCAGCAGGCCGGCCGCCGCCAGCGCGTAATAACTGGCCTGCCAGCCGGCGGTGTCCGCCAGCCGTCCGGCCAGCGCCGGCGTCAGCACGAAGGCCAGCATCAGCCCGATGAAGACCTGGCCCAGCCTTTGGCCCAGCTGGGCGCGCGGGGCCAGGTCCGCCACCAGCGCCAGCGCATTGGGCTGGATCACCGCCGCGCACAGCCCGCTCAGCGCGGACAGCGCGACGGCCGCGTTCAGGCCGGGGGCGGAGGGCAGCAGCGCGCAGCACAGGGCGAAGCCGAGCAGGCCCAGCTGCAAGGGCGGTCTGCGGCCAAAGCGGTCGGACAGCGGGCCGGCCAGCAGCGCGAACACGCCGTAGCACAGGCCGTAAGCGGCGGGCAGATAGGCGATGGCGCTGGAGGGCACGCCGAAATGGCGGCCCATCATGGCCATCATCGGGCCGGCCGCCACTTCGGCCGATCCGATGATGAACATGCAGCAGAACAGGGCGGCCAGCTGGCGGCGGCTTATGCCGCCCATGCGCGGCCGGAAGAATCAGAAGAAATGGATCTCAAGCCGGATATCCTCGATATGTTGCCAATCTATGCCGTCCCGGCGGTAGGCGTCCGGATCGTAGACGCCGTCATCGTAAGCGTCGTCGGGGTCTATGGACAAGCCGGCGCAGATGTAGCGGCGCAGATAGTCGTGATCGCTGGGCACGATGGCGGCCTTGCCGCCGCGCGACACGTCGAGGATGTAGTTGATGTCGCCCACCTGATAGCGCTGAATCAGCGCCGCCGCCTGGCCGAAGCCGATGTCGGCCAGCAGATCGGCGGCAAAGCGGTTGGCGCCCACTTCGAAGGACACCCGGTCCTTGCGTTTCTGCTCCGTCATCGGCGGCGGCTGATCCAGGCCGCTGCCCTGGCCGGCGGTTTCGTAATAGTGCAGCGCCGTCTGCACCCCGCGCAGGTCGTAAATATAGTCATAACGCTCGATGTTCTTGCGCCTGGCCGCGCAGATGAAAAAATAATGTCCCAGGCTGTGCAGAATCATGAAGGCGCGGGAAGCCGGGGACACCCCGCGCGCAAAGCGGATGTCGCGTCCCTTGATGATGGTCTTGATATTGAAGGGATGCGCGTCGGTTTCGGAATACTCCAATTGATACAGCTGCCGCAGCTTGGCTTGCAGCTGCTGCAGGTCCCGGGCGGACATCATGGCCAGCACTTTTTCGATCTGAGCGTCGATGTCTTCGACAACGGGGCTGTCCAATACGGCTTGGTCTAGGCTCATGGCGAGACTCCTTCCAAGTTAGGGTCAATCAAAGAGCGAGCCGGACCGCCGCTCGGCCCATGGGCGCGGCGGCTTGTTGATATGGAGCGGGCATGAAGGCGGATGGCCGCCGCGGCGGCCGTCTTGAAACAGGCGACGGAATGCTTCTGCGGCGGCGGAGCGCTTATCCTTCCGTATTATGGCCAAGCCCGGCGGAGAAGGCGCCGGCCTAAAGACTAGCTTTCACGCCAGGAGAGCGAGGCAAGGCGAAGACAGCTAAGAGCGCGGAATGTACAAGGGTATATGAGCATTTCGAAGGGGTTTTCAACGCGGTATCGCTGACGCGCAGTAGGCTTTAGAACGGGTTCTAAGTGTTTTCCGGTTTTGCCGGCCCTTGGCCGCGGCGCTATATCGCTAAATAGCAGGCGGCCTGCCCGCCGGTTCAACGGGAAAGGATGGAAGATGAAGGTTTCTGAATTCTTGCAGGATGGTTTCGGCAGCTTTTCCGCCACGCGGCTGGCTTTCCTGCTGTGGGCGCTGGGCGTGCTGCTGGTCTGGGCCTACACCTCGATCCAGAAAGGCTCGCCGTCCTTGCCGATAGACAATTCGGTGATCGTGGTGCTGGGCATTCTGATGACCGGCAAAGTGACGCAAAGCTTCAGCCCCGGCGATAGCCCGCAAATCCAGGCCGCCAACGCGCAGGCCCAGGCCCCCCAGCCTGCGCCCGCCGCGCCGGCCGGCAGCCCGGCCTTGACCGCCTGATCCGCTTCTTCAGCCGTTTGCGCCTTGTCCCGCTCTTGTTCGCGAGACCTTGAGCGGGCCTAGATAGGCTTTCTATTGGCGAGCTATCTTCTAGAATGGAGTGCGGTCTCCCGCTGTACACAATAAAGCGCGGCCGGGTCCACTCGCTTGCAAGCGCGGGGGCCGGCCGCCTCATTCTGGTGCTCGTGATGAATGTGATAACCCCGCCGTCTATCGATCTGCAGGGTTTCAGCCTGCGTCCCATGGAAATGCTGGATATTCCGGACTGGTACGACTATCTGCGCCTGCCCGAGGTGGCGCAGCATCTGCGCTGGGAGCTGCAATCGGCGGCGGATCTGGCGCCGCTGGTGCAGGCCTATCGCTCCGACGAGCCGGGCGCGCCGTTGCGGCTGGCCATTGTGGACGACGAATCGGGGAATCTGGCCGGTTCGGTTGGTTTCGACGCCGTCTGGCCGGAGGATCGCAAGGCGGAGATCGATTTCGACCTGGCGCCGGCCTATTGGGGGCGCGGGCTGGGGCAGGCCGCCTGCAAGGCGGTCACGGTCTGGGCCTTTGTCGGTTGCGGCTTGTACCGGGTACAGGCGGTGGCGCGCGACGGCAACCGGCGCGCCGAGCAATTGCTGCGCGGCAGCGGTTTTCAATACGAGGGTTTGCTGCGCGGCTATCGCCAGGTGCGCGGCGAGCCGGGCAATTTCAAGATGTTCTCGCGGCTGGTCACCGATCCGGACGCTGAAGCTTGAGCGGCGCGCGAGCGCCCTGGTCACGCCGCCGCAAGGCGGCTTGTTTTTTTGCGCGCCCCGGCATTTTGGCCACCGGGGGGCGGTAGGTGTTTTTACGGTTTGACATTGGCATGGCCGGCTTTGTAAATAAAGAGTGGAAGAGGAGCGCTGACGGCAAGGACGATGACTCGAGCGGAAAGGTTGCTGCATGTTCAATATGGCGTTGAAACGCAAATTGCGGGATACGGTGGCGGAGCTGCATAAACAGCAGGGCGTGTTGCAGGCGATAGACCGCTCGATGGCGGTGATCGAGTTTTCGCCGGACGGCGTGGTGCGTTCCGCCAACGCCAATTTCGAAGAAGTGATGGGCTACCGCGCCAGCGAGGTGATAGGCCAGCATCACCGGCTGTTTTGTCCGGCCGACTACGTGAGCAGCGCCGAGTACGCCACCTTCTGGAGCCGGCTGAAGCAGGGGCATTTCGTCAGCGACCGCTTCAAGCGAGTGACCAAGGACGGCGAGATCGTGTGGCTGGAGGCCAGTTACAATCCGGTGCGCGACGAAGCCGGCCAGGTGACGGCGGTGGTCAAGTTCGCGCTGGACGTGACCAAGTCGGTGCAAGCCGAGCTGGAGGCCCGCAACACCATGAAGGCGGTCAGCCGCTCCATGGCGGTGATCGAATTCTCCATCGACGGCATTGTGCTGCGCGCCAACGGCAACTTCCTGAGCACGGTGGGCTACACCGAGCAGGAAATCATCGGCCAGCATCACCGGATCTTCTGTTCTCCCGATTATGTGCACAGCCCGGCCTACGCCGAGCTGTGGCAGCGGCTGAACCAGGGCACCTTCATCGCCGGCAAGTTCGAGCGCCGCGACAAGCAGGGCCGGCCCATCTGGCTGGAGGCCAGCTACAACCCCATCGTCAACGACGAGGGCGAGGTCTACAAAGTGATCAAGTTCGCGCTGGACATCACCGAGGAAGAAGAAGCGGCGCAGCACGACCTGCATCTGGTGAAGGAGGCGCACCGCTTGTCCGCCGCGTCCGACGCGGCCTCGTCGGACGGCCTGGCGGTGATCAAGGACACCATAGGCGAGATGAGCCTGATCGCGGACAGCGCCGAGCGTTCGGTCAAGATCATCGAGGACCTGGACTCCAAAACCCTGCGCATCACCTCCATCGTCAACACCATTCACGAGATCGCCGATCAAACCAATCTCTTGGCGCTGAACGCGGCGATCGAGGCGGCGCGGGCCGGTGAACAGGGCCGCGGCTTCGCGGTGGTGGCGGACGAGGTGCGCAAGCTGGCCGAGCGCACCAACGCCTCCACCAAGGAAGTGGCCGGCATGATAGACGACATCCGCAACGGCACCTCGTCCGCCAGCGAGAGCATCCATGAGATGCAGGTCAAGGCGCGAATGGGCGAGGAGCACGCCGGCGTGGCCAGCACCTCCATCGACCAGATCCGCAGCAGCACCGCCCAGCTGAGCGAGGTGGTTAGCCATTTTTCGGCGGTGCAGGCGCAGAAAACGCCTTAAGAACCTATTCAATGTCTGCTGCGCGTCGTCGATGCGGCGTTGAAAACGGCTTCGAAGCGCTCATGTACTACGTGTACATTCCGCTTTCTCAGCTGTTTTCGCCTTGCCTCGTCTTAGCTCGCGAGGCTTTGAACAGCTTCTAAAAACCTGCTCGAAACCGCGCGCCGCGCCCTGCGCCCATCCCCCGTCCGGAGGATGGGCGTTCGTCTTCAGGCCATGCCGCTTATTCCGCGTCGTCCGCGATGGACCACAGGAAGTCGGTTTGCAGATTGCCCTTGAACATGGGCGCATTGCGCGGGATGTAGAAATTGGTGGCGTAGCCTATCGGCTTGACCGTGCTGTCCATCTTCACCGAGGCGCCGGAGTGGCAGGTCATGCAATTGCTCTGTATGCCCAGGGTGCCCTTGAAGGTGGTCTTGGTCTTGGAGTTGTAAATGCCCACGTTCACCGGCGGCGGGGGCTGGAAGACGCTGCTGCCGAAGCTGGCCTCCAAGTAGGGGTTGTACACCGTGACCGGCGAGCCGACGCTCTTGCCGCCGTTCACTGGCTGGTTGGGCGCCACCATCTGGTAGCCGATGGACATCGCGTAATGCGCCGCCGGCCAGGGCAGTTGCGCCGGACGCGCCTGGGCCACGGCGACGGAGCTGGGCAGCGGCGGCTTGGCCGGGGCCGGGGTCCAGAAGAAGGTTTGCCAGGTCCATTCCGTCATCTCGCGCGAGGTGACGTGCATCGCCATCAGGATCAGGGTGTCGCCGGGTTCCACCGGCTGTTTCAACTGGTTTTGCGCCAGGCTGGAAAACAGGGCGGCGTTGGCGGCGGTGATCGGGATGCGGATGAAGTCGCCCAGGCCGAAGGTATTGGCGGCGCTGGGGCTGCTACAGGAAGCATCCACGCTCTGAGCCGCGGAGCGGCCCGGGTTCTTGGCGTCGATGTAGACGCAGCCGGGCCAGGCCTCCTCCGGAAAGCCGCCGCTTTGCATCGCCGGCGTCGGCTTGGGCGTGCCGGGCCAGGCCGGCATCACATACAAGGAGGTGCCCGGAATCATATTGGCCTTGTTGACCAGCTTGTATACCGGCTTGATGGTGACGGCGGTGCTTGGGAAGGCCGGAATCGACGCGTTGCCGGCCTGGTAGAGCTTGTTCAGCGCCGCCTTGGAAAACAGCTGGTTCTTGCTGGCGAAGGCGGCGGCGCTCGGATCGTAGCCCACCATTTCAAACGAGGAGGTGTCGCGCACGCCGCGGGCGGATTGGTCCTGGCTTTGGCTCAGCGCCGCCAGTCGCGCCTGCAGCTTTTCCATGAAGCCGGGAATGCGCATGAACTGGCGCGGCACGCGCAGCCGCATCTGGCGCGGAGCCGCCGCCAAGGCCGACGTCACGTTGGCGGCCGCGTCCGCGGGCAGGGCGGCCACCTCGTTCGGCGTCAGCCAGGTCAGATAGACCGGCGCGTTGGCGAGCCCGTATTCGGTCTGGCCGCTGGGCATGGTCAGCGCGGCCCACATGCCCCAGCCGTGGCGGTGGATATTGCGGGCATGGGCGGCGCTGGGCTGATTGATCCACTGCATCAGCGTGGATTCCGGTTCCGGGAACTGGTAGCCGGGGATGCCGGGATTGGGCAGCGGCACCGGCTGCGCGGCGGCGTAGCCTGTCAGCAGCAGGCCGGCGAGCAGGGACAATTCATGGCGTTTCATCACAAGATCTCCAAACGGGGTCTTCAACTGGGCGGGAAGGCCGCGGGCCTCTGCCCTGGTATTGGCGTCAATTGGGCATGCGCAAGCCGCATGCTGCCCAGTTATAGCCATACGGAATATCATGGTTAGCCGTTATTAAGGTCAGTGGAGCAGGCTGGAGGGCTTGAAAATAGTTGGTTTTCAATGCCAATGGTCTGTTTTGAAATCGTTATGATCCGGACTTGATCAAGGTCTATTAGCCGATGCTGTTAATCCCCTATAACAGCGAAAAACAATGGCTAATAGGGACAAGATCATGTGGGTTTTCTGGATACAATTCGCGCTGCTGCTGACGGCGATACTGATGGGCATACGCCGCGGCGGCGTGGCCCTGGGCATGATAGGCGGGCTGGGCGTGGCGGTGCTGTGCTTCGTGTTCCGCGTGGCGCCGGCGGAGCCGCCCATCACCGTGATGCTGATCATCCTGGCGGTGGTCACCGCCTCGGCCACGCTGCAAGTGGCCGGCGGCCTGGACTTCCTGGTGCAGCAGGCGGAGCGGCTGATGCGCCGCCATCCGCAGCAAATCACCTTCCTGGCACCGCTGTCCACCTTCCTGCTCACCATGTGCGTGGGCACCGGCCATGCGGTGTATTCGCTGCTGCCGGTGATCGCCGACGTTTCTCTGAAAACCCGCATCCGCCCGGAACGGCCGATGGCCATGGCCAGCGTGGCCTCGCAAATGGGCATCACCGCCAGCCCGGCGGCGGCGGCGGTGACCTCGCTGCTGGCGATGACCGCCCACAGCGGCCAGCCGCTGACCCTGTGGCAAATCCTGATGGTGACCGCGCCGTCCGGCCTGCTGGGCGTGCTGGCCGCCGCCTGCTGGAGCCTGCGCCGCGGCGTGGAACTGGACCGCGATCCGGAATTCCTGGCCCGGATGCAAGACCCGGACTTCCGCGCCTCGGTGGAAAAATCCGTCACCACCCTGGACAAGACCCTGCCGGCGGCGGCGCGGCAATCGGTGGCGCTGTTCTTCTCCGGCATCCTCGTCATCGTGCTGCTGGCCTTGTTTCCGCAATGGCTGCCGGTCAGCCAGGGCAAGCCGGTGCCGATGACCACGGTGGTGCAGTTCGTGATGCTGGCCTTCGGCGCCTTCATCCTGTTCCGTTCCAACGCCAAGGCCGCGGTGATCGCCCGTTCCGAGGTGTTCACCGCCGGCATGATCGCCGTGGTGTCCATCTTCGGCATCGCCTGGATGAGCGACACCTTCGTCAAGGCCAACGAGCCGCTGCTGGTGGCCAATATCAAGGCCATGGTGGCCTACGCGCCGTGGACCTTCGCGCTGGCGATGTTCGCCGTGTCCGCCTTCGTCAAGAGCCAGGCCGCCACGCTCACCATCATGGTGCCCTTCGGCCTGGCCCTGGGCCTGAGCCCGCACCAGCTGCTGGCCATCATGCCCTCTTGCTACGCCTATTTCTTCTTCGCCTTTTATCCCAGCGACCTGGCGGCCATCAATATGGACCGCAGCGGCACCACCCGCATCGGCAAATACCTGCTCAACCACAGCTTCATGATGCCGGGGCTGATAGGGGTGGGGGTGTCCACGCTGGCGGCGTACGGATTGACGCATTTGTACTTCTAAGTGAGGAAAGCTTGTGGAAACTTACCAAGCAGACATCGTGATCGTGGGAGCGGGGGGCGCGGGCTTGCGCGCCGCCATCGCCGCCGCCCAGGCGGACCCGGCCTTGCGCATCGCGCTGGTGTCCAAGGTCTACCCGATGCGCAGCCACACCGTGGCGGCCGAGGGCGGCTCCGCCGGGGTCAAGCAGGCGCACGACAGCTTTGACGCCCATTTCAACGACACCGTGTCTGGCGGCGACTGGCTGTGCGAGCAGGACGTGGTGGAATATTTCGTTAGCCAGTGCCCGGAGGAAATGGTGCAGCTGGAACGCTGGGGCTGCCCGTGGAGCCGCAAGGAGGACGGCAGCGTCAATGTGCGCGCCTTTGGCGGCATGAAGATTGAACGCACCTGGTTCGCCGCCGACAAGACCGGCTTCCACATGCTGCATACCCTGTTCCAGACCTCGATCCGCTTCCCGTCCATTCGTCGTTTCGACGAATACTTCTGCGCGGATCTGATCGTGGAAGACGGCGAGGCGCGCGGCGTGCTGGCGATAGACATCGCCAGCGGCGACAGCTTGTTGATCGAGGCCGGCGCGGTGGTGATGGCCACCGGCGGCGCCGGCCGGGTGTTCCGCGAAAACACCAACGGCGGCATCGTCACCGGCGACGGCATGGCCCTGGCTTACCGTCACGGCGTGCCGCTGCGCGATATGGAGTTCGTCCAATATCACCCCACCTGCATGCCCGGCACCGGCCTGTTGTTCACCGAGGCCTGCCGCGGCGAAGGCGGCCTGCTGGTCAACAAGGACGGCTACCGCTATCTGCAGGATTACGGCCTGGGCCCGGCCGAGGACAAGCCGCGCAATAAATTCATGGAACTGGGTCCGCGCGACCGGCTGAGCCAGGCCTTCTGGTACGAGCAGCAACAGGGCCGCACCGTGGAAGGCCCATGGGGCTCCGCGGTGTACCTGGACCTGCGCCATCTGGGCCACGCCAAGCTGCGCGAACGGCTGCCGCAAATCTGCGAGCTGGCCGAGGAATTCCTGGGCATAGACCCGGCCAAGGCGCCGATTCCGGTGCGGCCGGCGGTGCACTACACCATGGGCGGCATCCTGGTGGACGGCCGCTGCGCCGCGCCCATGCCCGGCCTGTTCGCCGCCGGCGAATGCTCCAGCGTCGGCATCCACGGCGCCAACCGCCTGGGCTCCAACTCGCTGGCGGAACTGTCGGTGTTCGGCAAAGTGGCCGGCGAAGAAGCCGCCCGCTGCGCGCGATCGCGCCGTCCGGCGCGGCGCGAGGCGCTGCAACAGCAGGCCGAGGCCGCCGAGGCGCGCCTGCACGCGCTGCGCGCGCGCGAAGGCGGCGAACGCATCGCCGAACTGCGCCGCGAAATGGCGGAAACCATGGAAGCCGGCTGCGGCATCTACCGCTTGGAAGCCTCGATGCAGGCCACCTGCGACAAGCTGGCGGAACTGAAGCAGCGCTTCCGCAATGTGCATGTGGAAGACAAATCCAGCGTCTGGAACAGCGACTGGCTGCTGGCCATCGAGCTGGGCTACCAGCTGGACGTGGCCGAGGCGATGGCGCATTCCGCGCTGCAACGCCGCGAATCGCGCGGCGCCCATCAGCGGCTGGACGGCTGCGAGCAGCGCGACGACGCCAACTTCCTCAAACACAGCCTCGCCGTCTACCAGGGCGCGGACGCGCCGCGCATAGATTACGGCGCGGTGAAGATCACCAAATCGCAGCCGGCGGTGCGCGCCTACGGCGCGGCCGGACTGGCGGCGGAAGCCGCGGCCAAGGAGGGCAAGGCATGAGCGAACAGACCAAGACCATAGCCGTGATGCGCTACCGTCCGGAGCAGGACAGCGAGCCGTGGCTGCAAAGCTTTGAAGTGCCGTACCGCGACGACATGTCGGTGCTGCAGGCGCTGCAATACATCCGCGATTATCTGGACGGCGGCCTGGCTTTCCGCTGGTCCTGTCGGCAGGCGATTTGCGGCAGCTGCGGCATGATGGTGGACGGCGTGCCCAAGCTGGCCTGCAAGACCTTCCTGCGCGATTACCCCGGCGTGGTGCGCATCGAGGCGCTGAATCACTTCCCGATAGAACGCGATCTGGTGGTGGTGCTGGACGACTTCATCGCCAAGCTGGAAAGCATCCAGCCCTATATCGTGCCCAAGGAAGACAAGCCCTTGTCCGAGGGCGAAACCCTGCAAACCCCGGCGCAGATGGACTGGTACGCCCAGTTCAGCAGCTGCATCAACTGCCTGCTGTGCTACGCCGCCTGCCCGCAGTACGGCCTGGACGACACGTTCCTGGGGCCCGGCGCCATCGCGCTGCTGCACCGCTACAATATGGACACGCGCGACAGCGCGGCCGAAGAGCGGATGGAGCTGCTGGCCGCGCAGGAAGGCGTGTTCAACTGCACCGCGGTGGGCTACTGCTCCGAGGTCTGCCCCAAAATGGTGGACCCGGCCAATGCGGTCAACCTCAACAAGACGGCGGTGGCCAGGGATTACTTCCTGCGCTTCGCCCGGCCCAAGGGGACGTGCAAATGAGCAAGCGCAAACCGTATGTCCGGCCAATGGAGGGCTGGTGGCGCAAGAACCCTTACTTCATCGAGTACATGGTGCACGAAGGCACGGCGCTGTTCGTCGCCGGCTACGCGCTGACCCTGCTGTGCGGGCTGTGGCGGCTGAGCCAGGGGGAGGCGGCCTGGAACGGTTTCATCGCCGCCTTGCAAAGCGCGCCGGCCTTGCTGCTGCACGCGGCGGCGCTGGCCATGATCGCCTACCACAGCTACACCTGGTTCAAGATCATGCCGCGCACATTGCCGCCGCTGACGCTGGCCGGGCGGCGGGTGTCCGCGCTGGCCATCACCGCCGGCGGCTTGGCCGCCGCCGCGGTGTGCAGCGCCGCGCTCTTGATGCTGGTATGGGGGATGACGGCATGAAACCGGAACTGAAACGCTCTCACGCGCCCATTTTCTGGGGCTTGTTCGGCGCGGGCGGCATGCTGGCCGCCTTGTTCGGCCCCATGCTGGTGTTCATCACCGGCATCGCCGGGCCGCTGGGCTGGCTGCCGGACGGCGCCGCCGATTACGCCACGCTGCAGGCGCTGGCGCAAAGCCTGATCGGCAAGGCGCTGCTGTTCGGCCTGATCGCCCTGCTGTTGTGGCACGCGGCGCACCGCATCTACCACAGCCTGCACGATGTCGGCGTCCGCGGCGGGCCGCTGGCCAAGGCCTGCACCTATGGGGTGGCGGCGCTGGGCACGCTGGCGGCGGGGTTGTTGCTGGCGGTGGGCTTCTGAACGGCTTGTGGCCGGGAGTGACACGATAGGCTAGGACGGCGCTTTGCGGCGCCGTCCTTTCTTTGCCCGTAGCAGGCGGATCAGCGCCCCATGCTCACCACCCACAAAAGGGGCAGCAGCAGAAACAATAGGGTGAAGCCGAACTGGGCTCCGGCCGTGTGCCGGCGCAGCTTCCAGAACACCAAGCAAGTCAGCGCCAGCCAGCCTACGATGCCAAACAGCGCCAGATTGACCATGAAGGCGCCCATGCTGCCCATATCGGCTAGACAGCATTCGGACAAGAGCAAGAGGGCGGGCAGGAGCGAGGCGGCGCGGAGATAGGACATTTGAGTGGCTTATTGGGAGTGAAGCTCACATTTTGCATCAAGGCCGCGGCTTTGCCCACCGTTCAGCGCAGGCCTGCGTGGACGCGGCGTCCGCGCCGCTGGCAATGACCGGGACAATCGCGGGCGGCCCGCTAGCCCGCCGTCTCGCGCTCGCGCAAAAAATCGATGAAGGCCCGCACCTTGGCCGGCACATGGCGGGTGCGCGGGTAGAGCGCGTGGATGCCTTGCTGCGGGAAGCCGTGATCGGGCAGCAGCCGGCAAAGCCGGCCGGCTTGCAGATCGGCCTTGACCAGCCAGTCCGGCAGCAGGGCCACGCCTAGGCCGGCCAGCGCGTAGGCGCGCAGAATGGACGCGCTGTCCGAACTCAGCCGCGGCTGGCCATGCTGGCGCCAGGCTTCTTGGCCGCCGTCCGGCGTGTCCACCAACCAGGGCTGGGCGTGCTTGAGCCGGCTGTGTCCCAGCCAGGGCAGCCGGCTCAGCGCGGCCAGGTCGCGGACGTCTCCGTCCGGCCGCTGCGCCAGCAGGGCCGGCGCCGCCACCGGGAAAATATCGAACTGGGCCAGCGGCACCGCGTGCAGATCGGTTTCCGGCAGGCGGCCCAGGCGGATGGCGACGTCGAAGCGTTCGGCGATCAGATCGGCGTGCAGCGAGGAGGTGGACAACTGCAGTTGCAGCGCCGGGTGGCGCAGGGCGAAGCGCTCGATCGCCGGCGCTATCCTGGCCAGGCCGTATTCCAGCGTGGCGGTGACGCGCAGCGCGCCGCTGAGCTCGCCGTGTTCGGCGCGGGCGTCGTCTATCGCCAGCCGCGCCTGCTCCAGCATGTCGGCGCAGCGCTGGTAAAAACGCGCGCCGGCGTCCGTCAGCGCCAGACTGCGGGTATTGCGGATCAAGAGCGCGACGCCGATTTCCTGCTCCAGGCGCTTGATGTTGAAGCTGACCACCGCGCGGGTCTGCCCCAGCGCGGCGGCGGCGGCGGTGAAGGAGCCGGCGTCCGCCACGGCCTTGAAGGTTTCAAAACGATCCAGACTGACCACGGCACCGCCTGTTATTGTCAAAAATATTTTGACAGTTTAGCCGGCGGCGGCCGCTATTTCCAGCGCCTCCCCCTGTCTATACTCGGCCGCTTTACCGTGGAGAGCGCCGATGTCGCTTCGTTCGAAACTGACCCTGGTGTACCTGCTCGGCTTTGCGCTGGACCTGATCAATATGTTCATCGCCAGCGTCGCCTATCCGGACATCGGCCACGGCCTGGGCGCGTCGCTGGCGCAGCTGGCCTGGGTGGGCAACGCCTATATGCTGGGCCTGACCTTGGTGATCCCGTTCAGCGCGTGGCTGGCCGGCGCTTACGGCGAGCGGCGGGTGCTGCTGGGATCGCTGGCGCTGTTTCTCGCCGGGGCCGCGCTGGCGGGTGCGGCCCCGTCCATCGAAGCCCTGATAGGCTGGCGCGCGCTGCAGGGCCTGGGCGGCGGCCTGCTGATCCCGGTGGGCCAGGCCATGGTTTACCGGCATTATCCGCCGGCGCTCCGCGCCCGGCTCACCGCCCTGATCATGGGCGTGGCGCTGATCGTGCCGGCGCTGTCGCCGGCGCTGGGCGGGCTGATCGTGGACGCCTTGTCCTGGCGTTGGGTCTTGCTGGCCAGCGTGCCGCTGGCCCTGCTGACGTTGTGGCTGGCGGCGCGCTGGCTGCCGGAAGACCGGACCCCGGCGCGGCGCGGCGCGCTGGACCTGTCCGGCCTGGCTTTGCTGGCCGTCGGCATGGCCTCGTTGCTGCTGGGCTTGACCTGGCTGGGCGAAAGCGGCCATCTGGCGTGGGGGCTCGCCGCGCTGTTATTGGCCGCCGCCGCGCTGGCCGGCTACGCGCGGGCGGCCGCCGGCAAGGCCGAGCCGGCGCTGAAGCTGACGCTGTTGCGCGGGCGCCTGCTGCGCACCGCCATGCTGGTGTATCTGTTCGTCCCCGGCGTGTTCATGGGCGTCAGCCTGGCGGCCATGCTCTATCTGCAAGAGGTGCTCAAGCTGAGCGCCGCCGCCGCCGGCGGCCTGATGCTGCCCTGGGCGCTGGCCTCCGCGCTGGCGATCAGCCTGACCCGCGGCCGCTTCAACCATGGCGGCCCCAAGCCCCTGCTGCTGCTGGGCATGCTGTTCCAGAGCGCCGGCATCGTTGCGCTGGCCCTCGGGGCCAGCGCGCCGGGGCCGCTGATCGCCGCTTACGCCCTGATGGGCTTCGGCGGCAGCCTGTGCAGCAGCGCGGCGCAGAGCGCGGCCTTCCTGGATATCGCCGAGGCCGAACTGCGGCAGGCCAGCGCGCTGTGGAACATCAACCGCCAGTTCAGTTTCGGCCTGGGCGTGGCTGCGATCAGCCTGCTGCTGAACGCGCTGACTCATTACAGCGGCGCGCCGGCGGCCACCGCCCAGGTCTACCAAGCCTGTTTCTTCATCGCCGCCGGCCTGACCCTGGCGCCGGCGGTTTTCGTGCTGCGCATCCACACCCCGACGGTGCTGGCCCTGCTGCGGCCCAGCCACTAACAGAGAGAAAGTCCGATGACCAAGCCCAATCCCTATTTCGACGAAGTGATCTCCGCGCATATCGCCATCCGGCAATGGTTCGCCGGCCCGGCGGACGCCGCCGCGCTGGAGGCCCTGATGGCGCGCTTCTCGCCGCGCTTCACCATGGTGGCGCCCAGCGGCGCGCAGCTGGATCTGGACGGACTGCGGCAGCTGTTCGCTCGGACCGGCGGCGGCAAGCCGGGTTTGGAGATCGCCGTGGATCAACTGGCCTTGCTGGATGAACACGCCGGCGGCGCGACGGTGGCTTATCGCGAAGCGCAATACCTGGGCGGCCGGCCGAGCAGCCTGCGGCTGGCCACCGTGGTGTTTGAGCGCGACGCGGCCGGCGCGCCGCGCTGGCGGCATTTGCAGGAAACCTTCTGCCTTGAGTGAGCTCGCGCTGCGCGGCGCCGGCCTTCAGTCCGCGGCGACAGACTGAACGAAACCGTCAACCAATGCGGAGTCCTGCTGCTTGCGCCAGATGAAGTGGATGTCGCTGATCGCCAAATCCGGCAGCGCGAAGCCGCGGTAGCCGTCTTGCGGCCGGCACAGGCTCTCCGGCACGCAGGAAAAGCCCGCGCCGGCGGCGACGCAGGCGAAGATGGCCGGATAGGATTCGATCTCCAGCACCGCGCGCGGCCGCACGCCGGAGGCTTGCAACCATTGATCCACCAGCCGGCGGTAATGGCAGGCCGCGCCGAAGGTGTACAGCTCCAGCCCGGCCAAGGCCTCCGCCGTCGCCGCGGCGGTGTCCGGCGGCGCGATCAGCGTCAGCTTCTCCCGGAAAGCCAGCCGGCTGGTCAGCAGCGGATGCTCCACCGGTCCGTCGCTGAGAATCAGATCCAGCTCACCATCCTGCAGCTGGCGCTCCAGTTCCAGCGAATGGCCGGCGCGC
Source organism: Chromobacterium sp. S0633 (assembly GCF_024158805.1). Taxonomy (NCBI): domain Bacteria; kingdom Pseudomonadati; phylum Pseudomonadota; class Betaproteobacteria; order Neisseriales; family Chromobacteriaceae; genus Chromobacterium; species Chromobacterium sp. S0633. Next base: position 22,367 of record NZ_JAMZGH010000027.1, read on the forward strand.
AGATGCAGCTCCACCTCGGCGTGCTGGCGGCGGTAGCGGGCGATGCGGGCGGGCAGATGGGTGGCCAGAGCGCCGTCCAGCGCGCCCACTCTCAGCAAGCCGCGCGCGGGCGCGCCGTCGAACAGGCCGCGCACCTCCTCGGCCTGTTGCAGCAGGCCGCGGGCGTGGCGGTAGAGCAGATGGCCTTCCGGCGTGGTCAGCAGGCGACGGTTTTCGCGGCTGAACAGCTTGACGCCCAGTTCTGCCTCCAATTCCTGCAAGCGGGCGGTGAGATTGGACGGCACCCGGTGCAATTGCTCGGCGGCGGCGGCGATGCTGCCTTGCTCCACCACCGCGCAGAAGAAATTCAGTTGCGAGAGTTTCATGTTTCGCTTTTTGTGATTGATCCGTACATTATAAGTCGCTTTTTATGGGTAATGAGCGCGGCTAAGATGACCGCGATCTAAGAAGCTGTTCAAAGTCTGCTGCGCTTCAGCGATACGGCGTTGAAACCCGTTTTGGAATGCTCATCTACCACCGGCACATTCCGCTTTTTCGCTCGCTTTCGCCTTGTCTCGTTCAGGCTCGCGAGACATTGAACAGGCTCTTCATCTCAACCATCAGGAAAAAGCGCATGAGAATTCTGCACACCATGTTGCGCGTGGCCGATCTGGACGCCGCGCTGGCCTTCTACACCCGGGCGCTGGGCATGCGCCTGCTGCGCCGCAACGACTTCCCGGACGGCCGCTTCACCCTGGCCTTTGTCGGCTATCGAGACGAAACCGAGGCCGCCGCCATCGAGCTCACCCATAACTGGGATCAGGGCGATTACCAGCTGGGCAACGGCTATGGCCATGTGGCGATAGAAGTGGACGACGCCGCCGCCGTCTGCGAGCAGGCGCGCGCGCTGGGCTACACCGTGGCGCGCGAAGCGGGGCCGATGAAGCACGGCCGCACCGTGATCGCCTTTTTGCAGGACCCGGACGGCTACAAGGTGGAATTGATCCAGAAGGGCACCCAGTACGACTGAGCGCGGGGAAGGGCGGGCCCGCGCTTGCCGGACCCGCCTCGTTTGAAACCCGTTTTTAGAGACGGAAGCGCGCGGTCACGCCCTGCAGGTTCTGCGCCAGCGCATTGAGCTGGCTGGAGGTGGTGGCCAGTTCTTCCACCGTGGCGCTGTTTTCCTCCGCCATCTGCGACACCCGTTCCATGCTCTGCGCCAGGTTCAGGCTGGCGGTGCGCTGCTCGCTCAGCGCGCTGGTGATGTTGCCGATGGATTGCACGATGGAGTGGGTGCTGCCCTCGATCTCCTGCATGGAGTCGGTGGCCTGGCCGGCGCCGTCGGACACCGTGCCCACGCTGGTCAGGCTCTGCTCCATGCTGCCCACCACCCGGTTGGCGCTGCCCTGGATGGAACCGATCATCTGAGTGATTTCCTGAGCGGAACTGGCGGTGCGTTCCGCCAGCTTGCGCACCTCGTCCGCCACCACGGCGAAGCCGCGGCCCATCTCGCCGGCGCGCGCCGCCTCAATCGCCGCGTTCAAGGCCAGCAGGTTGGTCTGGTCCGCCACGTCGCGGATCACCGTGACGATATTGCCTATCTTCTGCACTTCCTGAGTCAGGCCCTTCATCTGGTCCGAAGTGGCCGCCACCGAAGACGACACCGATTCGATATTGCCCACCGACGCCTTCACCGCATGGCCGCCGCGGCTGGCCAGATCGCCGGCCATCGCCGCTTGGCGGGAAGCCTCGTTGGAGTTGTCCGCCACGTGGTTGATGCTGACCGTCAGCTCCTCAATGGTGGCGGCGGCCTCCGAGGTGGCCTCGGACTGGCGCTGAGCGCCGTGGGCCACCTGTTCGGACATGCTGGCCAACTCATGGGCGGAGTCCGACACCTCGTTGGCGTTTTTCTGGATGCTGGCCACCACCTCGCGCAGGCCCTGGCGCATCTCCTGAATATCCTTGGCCATGGCGATGGCCTCGTCGCGCGCCTCCGGAATCGGCTCATCGTGGCCGGACAAATCGCCCTGCTTGATATTGCGCACCAGCTGCGCGGATTTCTTCAGCGGCACCGTCACCAGATTGGCGATGAACATCGCAATCGCCACCGCGGCGATCAGGGCGATCACCGCCACGGTGATCAACACCGTCACCGCCTCGCTCTGCGCGGCCTTGCTGCCCTCGATAGACTTTTGCATCAAGTCTTCCTGAAAGTCAGACATCTCTTTCAGCGCCTTTAAAAACGCATTGTTGGCCGGCGCAAAAGTCTTCATCAGAAAGGTTTTGGCTTCCTCGTTCTTGTTGGCGCGCGCCAAGGCGTACAAGGGCTCGAACTGACCGCCCAGATTGGCGCTGGCCGTCTTGAGCTTGTCGAACAGCTCCTTCCCTTTGGGCGTGGACAACAGCTTTTCCATCTGATCCATATTGACGGCGTTGGCGGCGCGGAACTCCTCCACCTTCTTGATATGGGTCTCGGTCTCCTCCGGCGTCTGCACGATGATGGCGTTGCGGATGGAGCGGCCCACGTCCAGCGTGGTGACGCTGATCTTGTTGGCCAACACGATCTTGGGATAACGGTCCTCGGTCACATCGCGGATCTTGTCCCCAATGGTGTTCAACTTCATCATCGCCACCGCCACGATGATGGCGATCAGAATGATCAGCAGGCCAAAGCCGGCCAACAGTTTTTGCTTGACGGTCAACTGGTGCAGCATGGAGCGCTCCCCCGGACAGATATTGTGCCTATAGTGCCGCGACGCGCCCTGCCAGAGCCGCGGCCTCTTGATGAAACATAGTTGCCGGATTGGGCTAGATCAAATCATGCTTATCGCGCTTATCAATTTTTTGCTGGGGAAGAATGGGGGAGGCTGCAGTGGGCGAGTGGGCGGCGACGGTATGTCATATGAATGGTGTTGGCGGAGGTTTTTGGACTACCCCCGCCGTTGAGAAATTAGCGGTTTTTTATCAAGTAAATAGGCTGAAAAACGAGGCTGATAAAAGTCAAATGCGCAATGAAATAGAACATCATTACATGACATGACGCCAAGATTGAATAAAGTATCGGATTGGTGGCGGCTATTCTAATGATATACCTGCCAGACTCAAGGTTGGAACCGTCAAAATAAGTAATGTACACCATGAAGGCAAGCATTCCGCCGATGGCGAATAGCGAAAGAGTCACTCGTTTCCAGCTGAAATGGCTTAAATCTAAGTTGCTGGAAGCAAAAGCCCGACGAAATAGAAAAATAATTGCGATAAAGTAAATTGGAATGCTGAAACGAATGTACGAGAAAGTCACGGCAGCCGTGTTTTTCAGCGTCTCAGATTGCATGCCGCCAGAATCCGTTAAATGCTTGAGAGGCAAGAAATTGAAGATTGGCGCTAGGGATGAATCCCCCATTAGCTGAGATGCGATTCCGATAAGCAGAATGGGCGTTATACTGACAAATATGAAAAAATAAAGCAAAGGAGATTTTTTTAATGTGTTTTCTATGGTTGGCATGATGGTTTTTATTGTGTGGTTTAAAAGAAGTCCTCCTGAAAGAGGGGGCTACAGGATGTTTGATTTGTTTGAGTGGATTTCATTGTTCAATTCCTGATTGTTTATTAAGTTTTGATGATTGGGCTGCTTTTGGGCGGAGGGCCAGGTTTCGTCAGAAGGAAGGCCGGCTCTTCTTGAGGGAATTAAAGTCATTGGTGTCCCCTATGCCACAACGCATGCTAGCACCATCTTACAAGTGGGTAAATGAGGGGGCTTTCAAAAGAGTTGTTGTCTGAAGGTTATATTGTTGATTTTGCCCATTCTTTCAGGGGTGAAGAAGGCGGTGGCTACAAGATCCGCAGCAATAAGAGCATCAGTGCCAGTTATTGATAAAGCAAAAGCGCCTAATGCCAACTGATACGCAAAGGTATGCAAATGCCTGTGGCAGGGGAGTGTTTATTTCAGCCGTTATTCGTGGGCTGACGCTATTTGCAATGCCTTGCCTGCAAAGCCAAACCCTTTGGATATTCTTCGCATGCTATCGCCAATGCCTTTATGGTCAATAGCATGCTGGAAGCGCGGGACGTTGAACCCGTTCTTAGGCCTTGCCACCCGCGGCTAATCGCGCCGGCCGGCCGTCGCCATGGCGGGAAGCATGACGTTTGCCGCCGCGCTCCGCCCAATCGCCCGGGCAACCAGGGCCGCGCCGGCGGCCAGCGCCAGGCCGAACAGCAGCAGGGCGGCGGGCGCGCCCAGGCGGTCCACCAGCAGGCCGGTGAAGATCACCGGCAAGCTGAAGCCGATATAGGCCAACAGAAAGAAACCGGCGCTGGCGCGCGGCTTCTCCGCACCGGCCAGCGCGTTCACCGCGGACAAACCGCCCAGATAAGTGAAGCCGTAGCAGGAGCTGCTCGCGCCCAGCGCGCCGAGCAACACCGCCGCCAGCGAACCCTGGGTCGCGCCCCAGGCCAGCAGCGCGTAGCTGGGCGGCAGCACCAGCATGCCCAGACGGGCGGCGCGGCTGGGCGGCATCGCGCGGGCCAGCGGCTGGAACAGCAGGCCGCAGCTGATCACGGTGAAGGTGGAAAACCCGGACCAGCGCGCCAGCCCATGCGCGGCCAGCACCGAGGGCAGCAGCGCGATCACCAGCCCCACCGCCGCCCAGGCCAGCAGAATGGCCAAGCCGAAGGGCAAGCTGCCGGCGGGGAAATAGGGCGGGCGCAGCATCGCCGTATGGCGGCCGCGCGGGGCCGGGTCCGGCAAGCCCGCCACCGCCAGCAGCGCCGCGCCGGCCAGCGCCAGATGCAGCCAAAAGCTGGCCGGCGTCAGCGTGCTCTGCCACAGCAGGCACACGCTGGTCAGCGCCGCGCCCAGGCCAAAGCCCAGCGAGGTGCTGGCCGTCACCCACAAAGTGGCGAGGCGGCCGTCCGGCTCCGCCATCAATTCCCCCATATAAGCGACGCCGGCGGCGGAAGCCAGCGCGGTGCCGCAGCCCAGCAGAAAGCGCGCCACGGCCAAGGCCTCCAGCCGCGGCCACAAGGCCATGACGGCGGTGGCCAGCATCGCCAGCGCCAGCGCCGCCAGGATCAAGGGCTTGCGTCCCAGCCGGTCCGGCAGGCCGCCCAGCGCCAGCAGTACCGGCAACACTCCCAGCACATAGGCGGAAAACGCGGTGGCGGTGGCCGCCGCGCCCTGGCCGGCCAACTGCGCGTAAGCGGTGTACAGCGGCGCTTGCAGATTCACCGCGCAAGTGATCAGGCACAGGCCGAAGGCCAGCCGGGCAGGGTGGCGCGTGTTCATGCCGCCTCCGGGAATAAAAGAGACACGGTGGGACAAACAGTGTGGACGGACAGTGGGACGGTCATAAGGTGAGGCCTGGCTAGGATAAAGGGTGCGGCGGGCCGCGCGACACGCCACTATCCGGCCGCTCCATGACGGCAACAAGTGACAGCGGCGGCCATTTGCGCTTAACTGTTTGCTCATTATCAGCAAACAGTGAGCCCGCCATGCGGCTAGAACTCGACCGCGCCAGCCGGCAGCCGCTGGCGCAGCAAATCGCCGATCAACTGCGCGCCTGGATACGGCGCAGCCGCGTCCGCCCCGGCACCCGGCTGCCCTCCATCCGCCAACTGGCCAAGGAGCAGCAGCTCAGCCAGTCCTGCGTGATCGACGCCTACGACCGGCTGGTGGCGCTGGGCCTGCTGGAATCGCGCCACGGCGCCGGCTTCTTCGTGGCCGCGCCGCCGGGCCGCGAAGAAAGCGAATGGCGGGAAACCATGGAACCGGCCTGGGGCCAGTTCAGCGACAGCGGCGAGCAGTTGAAGCTGGGCTGCGGCTGGGTGCCGGACAGCTGGCGCGACCAGGAAGAACTGGGCTACGCCATCCGCCACATCACCCGCTGCCAGCCGGCGGACCTGTTCGACTACAGCACCCCGCTGGGCCTGCCGGCCTTGCGCCGGCAACTGCAACAGCGGCTGCGCCAGATCGACATCCATGTGGAGCAGGAGCAAATCCTCACCACCAACGGCGGCAGCCACGCGCTGGACCTGCTGGCGCGCGCACTGCTCAAGCCCGGCGACACCGTGCTGGTGGAAAGCCCCGGCTACTACAATCTGTTCAACCTGCTGAAATTCCACGGCATAGAAATGCTGGCGGTGCCGCGCGCCGGCAACGGGCCGGACCTGGCGGCGCTGGAAGCCATCCTCGCCCGGCATCGGCCCAAATGTCTGTTCATCAACAGCCTGTTCCACAACCCCACCGGCACCTGCTTGACGCCGGCGGTGGCGCACCGCCTGCTGCAACTGGCCGAGGCCCATGACTTTCTGATCGTGGAAGACGACATCTACGCGGATTTCCAGAACCACCCCGGCGTGCGCCTGGCGGCGCTGGATTCGCTGCGGCGGGTGATCTACGTATCCAGCTTCTCCAAAACCCTCAGCTGCTCGCTGCGCGTCGGCTATGTGCTGGCCCAGCCTGAGCTGATCCGCCAACTGGCCAATATCAAGATGTACACCGGCATCGGCACCCAGCGCTTTGCGGAATGCGTGGCGGCCCAGCTCTTGTCCAGCGGCGCTTACCGCAAGCTGACGCAAAGGCTGCGGCTGCGGCTGAACCGGCAAATGGCCGCCACGCTACAAACGCTGGAAGCCAACGGCTGGCAAGTGTTTGCGGAGCCGCAGGGCGGCATGTTCGTCTGGGCGCGCACCGGTCGCCACAGCTTCGAGGACATGCAGGCGGAAGCCGCCAAGCGAGGAATCCTGTTATCGCCGGGCAGCGGCTTCATGCCTGGCGGAGAGGACAATGACTGGCTGCGGATCAATGTCGCTTATGCCGGCGATGCGCGGGCGCTAGGGTTTTTTGAGTCGTTTAAGAGTGGGTGAGGGGGCGGATCAGGTTGTGGGGAGCTTGATCGATGGATTCATGTGGTGGCTTGTGTTTACCTAGGTCTGTTCTTTCTTGTGAATTGTACGTCATTGACGTACTATTGAGCCATGTACACCCTAGCGGAAACCTCCATTTTTACTAGGTATGTTGCTGATTACTGGAGCGAAGAAGAGCGTAGCGTCTTCTTTGTCTGGTTAGTCAACAATCCCACCGCTGGTGCGGTGATTCCCGGCTCCGGTGGTTGCCGCAAGGTACGTTGGTCTTCGGAGGGGCAGGGGAAGCGTGGCGGGGTGCGAGTGATTCATTACAACTTATTGGATGATGGCACGATTTGGCTGCTTACCATCTATGGCAAGAATGTGAGGGAGGATATTCCGGCCCACATTCTCAGAGCGATCAAGGAGACTATTGATGCCGACTGACAAAGAACTGGCCGCTCGGGACGCCCAGCGCGATCTGGGGGCGGAACTGCTGGAGTCCGTGCGCCAGATGAAGGCGGACCAGGCCACCCGGCGCACCCAGGTCATGCCCACGCTGGCCACACAAGCGCGTTCGCAGATGGGTATGTCCCAGACGGAGTTCGCGGCATTGTTGGATGTCAGCAAGCGCACGCTGCAGGAATGGGAGCAAGGCCGGCGCATGCCCACTGGCGCGGCGCAGACCTTGCTGCGGGTGGCTGTACAGCACCCGGAAGTGTTGCGGGAGCTGAAATAAGCTTAATGATCAAACGACCTCTTTTTATGACATTCCTCGCCATTCTGGCTGGCTGCTCTGATCCAATGGTGGAGGCTATCGCAAGCCGTGACACCTTCGCTTACGCGGCTGTAAACGATGCAAGAGACAAGCCGGCCTTCATGATTCAAGCGGGAACATCTTGCCGAGTGGGCAAGACCTCATTCGGCAAAGCCGATGCGTACACGGCGGTGGTGTGCGGAAATAAAAAGGGGTGGGTGTTGGAGGCGGAGAACTTGAAGCCCTCGACGTTAGTTGGCGGCTAGTCGAACTACACTCCTATACCTCGTGGCGAGTTCATCTGCCAATGGAGCGAAGCTTTGATGGCAGGTCAGGGAGTGCTGTAGAGTAGCTTGATGGTTGTTGTAAGGCTATGTGTGCTGTGTTTGATTATGGATTAATGCTATTTTTATAAATGCGGTATCAGCTTGGATGTGATGATTGATGTGTCATGTAAACTGGTTGGTTGTCACTAAAGCCCTCCGTAGATGTATTCGTGCGCTAGTACTTAATGCTTGGGCTTTTGTGGTCTGGTAGCGAGTGCGAAGATCATTTTTTTGTCCATGTGGTTAATAAGTTTGCCTGGCTAATCTATGAAAAGAAATATTTTTATAATTTTGTTGTGTGCTTTGTGGTTGTTGGCTTTTGTGGCTTTTCAGGGGCAATTAATTTCGATTCCTCGCGCTTGGGCGCTTAATATGCCTGACGGGCTTTATTGTGAAAGTTACTCAGCCGTACGAAATGGTTGGGTGTGCTCTAAATTTGAAAGCGTTCTGATGCGATCGTGGATAGGGCTCCTTGCTTTGATAGGGGGAGGGCTGGCTTTTAAGTTAATGGGGCGGGTGTCTGGTATGCATTTTTCTGTGCTCTACTGCTTTTTGATATTTGTTGAGCTTGGGGCTTTTTTTGCTGGTTTGAGAGGTTATAGCTATTTTTGGAATGAGCATGCCAGTGCTGTATATGGAAATATGATGCTCATTTTGTTGGTTCTCTCTGGAGTAGGCATGGTGTGGACTTTGCTAGTGGGCGAGTATAAAAGTTATCTTCGTGGAAGAAAGGTCAAGGCAAGACAGGCTTTAGGTATTGATATCGAAATTGCAGAACGTCTGGTGGAAAAGAAGTCACGAGAAAAGGAATGATTTGTTTTGTGGTTTCATTGGGTTGTTTTGATTTAATTGCCATCATAATTGTTTGCTATTTTGCATTTTGCTGTCTCGTCAGTGTTGTCTGCGTAAGGTAGTCAGGCTGTATGGTCTTGACCCCCGTCCCCCTCTAAGCAACAATCCCTCCGTGCCGTTTCATCCCGGCACTGGGCCGTGAGAACCCATCGACTGCAGGCGAGGTGCTGTTTTCAGCACGTTTTCCAAACTTGTGTTGTGTCTGCCTGACCGGCAGCCGCTGGTTTTCACGCACTTCTAGCAAGAGGTTGCCCATGTCTGATTTCTCAAACCCCCGCCGTTCCCGCTACCGCTTCCCCTCCAGCGAAGCCAAAGACCTCCGTCTGCCCTTTGTCCGTCGCGTGCCGGGCCGCACTTATCCGCATTACTGGCAGCCGGCGGAGCCCCAGGATTATTTCGAAGCCTGCGCCATTGGCCGCCAGTACGCGGCGCACATGGCGCAGTTGTTGAAGACCAACCGTCAGCATGCGGCGCGCGGGCTGTTGTTCCGCATTGCCAGCGATATGGATTTTGCCGATAAGAGTTACCGCATCGGCCTGTGCAAGGGCTTCTTCAATTATCTGGAGATGCTGCTGAATCTGGCGGTGGAGCGGGTGGATCTGGCGCAGCATGTGGAGGCGGTACAGCAGCTTTATCTGTGCCTGGAGCAGTTGGCGGAGACGCAGCAGCAACAGCGGCGCAAGAAGCGTGGCCGGGGCCGTCAGCGCTGAGTGCGTTGGTCATGAAAAAACGGCCCTTCGGGGCCGTTTGGTTTTGTGCTGTGTTATTAGAGCCTGTTCAAAATCTCGCGCGCAAGAGCGAGACAAGGCGGAAACCGCTGAGACAGCGGAATGTACAAGTGGCACATGAGCATTTTGAGCTTGTACTCACCGTGCAAGACTTCACGACGCGCAGCAGATCGTAAACAGGTCCTTAGCGCGCGAGTTCGGAGTAGTGGTGCTCGTCGTACTGTCCGTCCAGATAGTCGTTGACGCGGTCGTTGAAGGCGATCCAGTGCGGCGTTTTCTGGTGTTCGGCCAGGCGCTCCTTGCTGTCCCACAGTTCGATCAGCGCGTAGCGCAGTGGCTCACCGGCTTGCTGCCAAAGCTGGTAGTAGTTGCAGCCGGTTTCCTTATTGGATTCCCGCACCATGGTGTTGAGCAGGGTGAGGAAGTCTTGTTGGCTTTCGGCTTTGACGTTGAAGAATACGTTCAGGGTAATCATGAGAGGGCCTCTGGTATTGGGATGAATGAATGCGAATGTTCCGCTGCCGTTGGCGCGGTGTATCCATGGCGGCCATTTTACGAAGCCCAATTGTTCGTTAAAAGTGAAATATAATTAGCTTTGTATTCGTTTTTTATGAATCACTATCGTGATGGCTCAGGCCCAGGCTGGGTGAGGGACGGGCGGCGGCAAAAGAAAAACGGCCCCGAGGGGCCGTTTCCGTTTCACTATCGTAAGTGGCTTAGAGCCTGTTCAAAGTCTCGCGAGCAAGGGCGAGACAAGGCGAAAACGAGCGAAAAAGCGGAATGTACACGTGGTACATGAGCATTTTGAGCTGGTTTTCAACGCCGTATCGCTGAAGCGCAGCAGACATTGAACAGGTTCTTAGAACGCGAAGTGCTCGTCCTGCAACTCCATCAACGGCTTGGCGCCGGCCTTGAGCTTGGCCAGCAGGCTGTGCACTTCCGGGAACAGCTTGCTCATATAGAAGCGGCCGGTCAGGATCTTGGCCTGGTAGAAGCCGTCTTCGCCGCCGCCCAGCTTGGAATGAGCCACTTCCGCCATCCGCGCCCACAGCCAGGCGTAGCTGAGGTGGCCGATCAGGCGCAGGTAGTCGGTGGCGGCCGCGCCGGCTTCGTCGCGGTTCTGCATGCCTGCCATGCCGATGCCCATGGTCACTTCGCCCACGTCTTTCAACAGCTTGGACAGCGGGGCCACGTAGTCGGCCAGCTTGTCGTTGCCTTCATTGGCCTGGCAGAACTTGTGAATTTGCTTGGTGAACTTGCGCAGCTTCTGGCCCTGGTCCATCAGCACTTTGCGGCCCAAGAGGTCGATGGCCTGGATGCCGTTGGTGCCTTCGTAGATCTGGGAGATGCGGCAGTCGCGCACCAGTTGTTCCATGCCCCATTCGCGGATGTAGCCATGGCCGCCGAATACTTGCATGCCCAGGTTGGCGGCTTCGTAGCCGTTGTCGGTCATGAAGGCCTTGGCCACCGGGGTGAGCAGGGCCACGAGGTCGGCGGCGTCCTGGCGGGCGTCGGCGTCCGGGTGTTTGTCTTCAATGTCCAGTTGCAGCGCCAGCAGGCTGGTCAGCGCGCGGCCGGCTTCGGTGTAGGCTTTCTGGGTCAGCAGCATGCGGCGCACGTCCGGGTGGACGATGATGGGGTCCGCCGGCTTGTCCGGGCATTTGTCGCCGGAGAGCGAGCGCATTTGCAGGCGTTCGCGCGCATAGGCCAGCGCGCCCTGGAAGGAGGCTTCGCCTATGCCCAGGCCTTGCATGCCGCAGCCCAGGCGGGCGGCGTTCATCATGGTGAACATGCAGGACAGGCCCTTGTTGACTTCGCCAATCAAATAGCCTTTGGCGCCGTCCAGGTTGATCACCGCGGTGGCGTTGGCCTTGATGCCCATCTTGTGTTCCAGGCTGCCGCAGGCCACGGGGTTGCGGCTGCCGTCGTCATGGAATTTGGGCACGATGAACAGGGAGATGCCTTTCACGTCCTTGGGCGAGTCCGGCAGGCGGGCCAGCACCAGGTGGATAATGTTGTCGGACATATCATGTTCACCGGCGGAGATGAAAATCTTGGTGCCGGTAATGCTGTAGCTGCCGTCGCCGTTCGGTTCGGCGCGGGTTTTGAGCAGGCCCAGGTCGGTGCCGCAGTGCGGTTCGGTCAGGCACATGGTGCCGGTCCAGCTGCCGTCCACCAGTTTGGGCAGGTAGGCCGCTTTTTGCGCTTCGGTTCCGTGGGCATGAATGGCAGAATACGCGCCGTGGGACAGGCCGGGGTACATGGACCAGGCCACGTTGCTGGAGCACTGCATTTCCATGATGGGGAAGCCCAGCGCCTTGGGCATGCCCTGGCCGCCGTAGGCCGGGTCGCAGTCCAGCGCCGGGAAGCCCAGTTCACAGTATTGCTGGTAGGCTTCCTTGAAGCCGGGTGGGGTGGTGACGGATTTGGTGGAGCTGTCGTAGTGACAGCCTTCTTCGTCGCCCTGGCGGTTCAGCGGCGCCAGTTCGCTTTCACAGAACTGGGCGGCGGCCTCCAGATAGGAGCGGAAAATGTCCTGGGTGGCTTCTTCGTAGCCGGGCAGGGTGGGGATGATGTCCTGTACCTTGATCAGCTCGTGGAGCACGAAATCGAAATCCCGCAGCGGGGCTTGGTATGCAGGCATGGGTCTCTCCTGTTGGTTTGCGCGGCCTGGACGATCCGGCCCAGGTCTGTCGTGTTTGGGGTCGCCCTGCGCTTGGGTGAATAATTCAAACGCTTGTTTAAATTATCGACGTGGCTTTGACAAGCTTTTCGCGTTTTACCCGTCGCCGAGTGTGGTTTAACGGCAACGCGCGCGCACAAGGATCAAAACATTCCAGATGACTTGGTTTAGACGCAAGGTACGCAAATGGGTTGCCTATCGGCACCATTGGTTTCAGAAGCCGGGCCTGCGCCGGCTGGCGCCCTATCTGGACCGGCCGGCGTATTGGTCGCTGAACCGCCGCAAGGTGGCGATGGGGGTGGGGGTGGGTTTGTTCGCCGGCCTGATGCCCGGCCCCACGCAAAAGGTGACGGCGGTGGCGCTGGCTTTGCTGATGCGGGTGAATCTGCCGGTGGCGGTGTTGTTCACGCTGTACACTAACCCTTTGACCGTATTGCCGCTGTACTTTCTGGCTTATGCTTATGGCAAGCTTTTACTGGGCAATCCGGCTGCGGGTACAATGACGCCGCCGCCCAATTGGGACCGGATGAGCTTGCCGGATTGGTGGCACGCCTGCCTGAATTGGCTGGCGGAGCTGGGCTGGCCCTTGCTGGTGGGATTGCCGGCGCTGGGCCTGACCTTTGCCGTGATCGGCTACGCGTTGACGCGGCTGCTGTGGCGCTGGGCGGTGATCAGCGCCTGGAAAAGCAGGCATTGCAGAACACTTTAAGGGGTGATTGTGGATCTGGTTGAAAAGCAGTTGTCGTCGGAGGTGGTGTATCAGGGCGGTTTTCTCAAGGTTCATAAAGACGAGGTGGCGCTGCCGGACGGCGCGGCGTCCACGCGCGAATACATTCTGCACCCCGGCGCGGTGGCGGTGCTGGCGCTGACGCCGGACGGCAAGCTGGTGCTGGAGCGCCAGTACCGTTATCCGACCGGCCGCGAGTTCGTGGAGATTCCCGCCGGCAAGATAGACCCGGACGAGGACCCGGCGGCCACGGCCAGGCGGGAGCTGTTGGAGGAAACCGGCTACGCGGCGGAGCGCTGGACGTATCTGGGCACCGCTTATCCCTGCATTGGCTATTCCAACGAGCGCATCAGTTATTACCTGGCGGAAGGGCTGAGCCAGCAGGGCAGCCGGCTGGACGAGGGCGAATTCCTGGAGGTGCTGACGGTGCCTGTAGCGCAGGCGATGGAGATGACGCTGAGCGGGGCGATCTGCGACAGCAAGTCCATCGTGGGCCTGCACTGGCTGGCGGCGCACCAGGCCGGGAGGATGCCGGGTGTCGCCGTTTGATCCTTACCGGGATCGACGGCGCGGGCGCCGCATCAGCATGGGCTGCAAGGCCCGCATCCGTTCTTTGATCAGCGGCGAAACCCATTACGGCGAGTGCGTGGATCTGTCGGTGGACGGCATGGCCTTGCGCTCGTCCTTTGTGCCGCAGTTTGGCGAGCGTCTGTCCGTGATCGTGCTGGCCCCGGGCGTGGGCGGCATGCCGGGCAAGCCCTTGGAGGCGGTGGTGGAGGTGAAGCGCTGCAATGAGGTGCAGCGCGGCCGCATCTATGAAATCGGCGTGCGCATTGTGCAGCGCAAAGGCTGAGCGCCGCAGTCCGCGCGGACGCGGCGCATTCTTTATATTCCCTTCTCTTTTTCCGCCGCGCTGCGCGGCGTGAATGTTTCAATCGCCGCGATGGAAACGTTTGATTCTCAAAGCGTTTTTTTAGGGCCGATTTCCGTTTACTCCCGCTTACACGCCGCTCGTCTTCCGTTACAAAAAAAAGCTGGCGGAATTCACCATCCATTTCAAATACTTGTATTGAATCTGGCTCACGATCTCATATTTTGTGTGCAGGCGCGGTTTTGCCCTGCCAGGCTGTGCGTTATGCTATACCCAGAAAAAGAAAGCCGGAAACAATGTGAATACTCTAATTCAGCAAGGGGAGCAGCGGATGCCGCGTGCATATCGTTTGCGCCTCTGCTACCTGCCAGGAGAGAGCCATGCACCCGGATATCTTCAGTCACTACGCTGCTCGTTACGACAAGACTCGTGAGGAGGAGTACACCATCCAGGAGTACCTGGAGCTCTGCAAGAAAGACCCCGGCGCTTACGCCACCGCCGCAGAGCGCATGCTGGCCGCCATAGGCGAGCCGGAGCTGGTGGACACTCGGCACGATTCGCGTCTGTCCCGCATCTTTTCCAACAAAGTCATCAAGGTCTATCCCGCGTTCCGTGATTTTTACGGCACCGAGGAGGTGATCGAACAGGTGGTGTCCTACTTCCGCCACGCCGCGCAAGGCCTGGAAGAGAAGAAGCAGATCCTCTATTTGCTGGGCCCGGTGGGTGGCGGCAAATCGTCTATCGCCGAGAAGCTGAAAGAGCTGATGGAGCTGGTGCCGTTCTATTGCCTGAAAGGCAGCCCGGTCAACGAGTCTCCGCTGGCGCTGTTCAACTACGACGAGGACGGGGCGCTGCTGGAAGAGGAATACGGCATTCCGCGCCGTTATCTGAAGAGCATCCCCAGCCCGTGGGCGGTGAAGCGGCTGCATGAGTTCAACGGCGACATCGGCCAGTTCCGCGTGGTCAAACGCTATCCGTCCGTGCTCAAGCAGATCGCGGTGGCCAAGACCGAGCCGGGCGACGAGAACAATCAGGACATCTCGTCCCTGGTGGGCAAGGTGGATATCCGCAAGCTGGAGAAATACGCGCAGGACGATCCGGACGCTTACAGCTACTCCGGCGGCTTGTGCCTGGCCAACCAGGGCTTGCTGGAATTCGTGGAGATGTTCAAGGCGCCGATCAAGGTCTTGCACCCGCTGCTGACGGCCACCCAGGAAGGCAACTTCAAGGGCACCGAGGGCTTTGGCGCGATTCCGTTTGAAGGCGTGATCCTGGCCCACTCCAACGAATCCGAGTGGAAGCAGTTCCGCAACAACAAGAACAACGAGGCTTTCCTGGATCGGATCTACATCGTCAAGGTGCCGTATTGCCTGCGCGTGTCCGACGAGATCAAGATCTACGACAAGCTGATTCGCAACTCTTCGCTGGGCCGCGCGCCGTGCGCGCCGGGCACGCTGAAGATGATGTCGCAGTTCGCGGTGCTGTCGCGGCTGAAAGAGCCGGAAAACTCCAGCCTGTTCAGCAAGATGCAGGTGTACGACGGGGACAATCTGAAGGATACGGATCCCAAGGCCAAATCCATCCAGGAATACCGCGATTACGCCGGGGTGGACGAGGGCATGAGCGGCTTATCCACGCGCTTCGCCTACAAGATTCTGTCCAAGGTGTTCAACTTCGACCACAGTGAAGTGGCGGCCAACCCGGTGCACTTGCTGTACGTGATCGAGCAGCAGGTTGAGCGCGAGCAGTTCCCGGCGGAAATCGAGCAGAAGTATCTGACCTTCCTGAAGGAGTATCTGGCGCCCAAGTACGTGGAGTTCATCGGCAAGGAGATTCAAACCGCTTATCTGGAAAGCTACTCCGAATACGGCCAGAACATCTTCGACCGCTACGTCAGCTTCGCGGACTTCTGGATTCAGGATCAGGAGTACCGCGATCAGGACACCGGCGAGATCTTCGACCGAACCTCCTTGAACGCGGAGCTGGAGAAGATAGAGAAGCCGGCCGGGATTTCCAACCCCAAAGACTTCCGCAACGAGATCGTCAACTTCGTGTTGCGGGCGCGGGCCAACAACGGCGGCAAGAATCCCACCTGGACCAGCTACGAGAAGCTGCGCACGGTCATAGAGAAGAAGATGTTCTCCAACACCGAGGAGCTGTTGCCGGTGATCTCCTTCAACGCCAAGGCCAGCGCCGAGGATGCGAAGAAGCACGAGGACTTCGTCAACCGCATGGTGGAAAAAGGCTACACCGCCAAGCAAGTGCGTCTGTTGTGCGAATGGTATCTGCGAGTGCGCAAGTCCTCGTAAGCCGTCGCTGATCCGGCGCCGCCTGGGGCGGCGCCGGAAATCGCCCGCGTGGCCGCTGTCGCCGCCGGGCGGTGAAGAATATAACAACAGCAAGCCAGGCGATGGCCGCCCGCGGGCGGCCGCCGCCGGCACAGGCAAAGCGAGGTGCTTATGTCCCACATCATCGATCGGCGCCTCAACGGCAAGAACAAGTCCGCGGTCAACCGCGAACGGTTTCTGCGCCGTTTCAAGGCCCAAATCAAGGAGGCCGTCGCCAAGGCGGTCAAGGGGCGCAGCATTACCGATATCGAGAGCGGGGAGAAGGTCTCGATTCCGGTAAAGGATATTTCCGAACCCGTGTTTCATCACGGCAAGGGCGGCATGACGGAAAACGTGCACCCGGGCAATGAGGAGTTCGTCAAGGGCGACCGCCTGCCGCGGCCGCAGGGCGGCGGGGGCGGAGGCGGCAGCAAGGCCAGCCAGGACGGCGAGGGCGAGGACGATTTCGTGTTCCAGCTGTCGCGCGAAGAGTTCATGAATGTGTTCTTCGACGACCTGGCCCTGCCCAATCTGATCAAGACCCAGCTGATGGGCATTGAGGAGATGAAGACGGTGCGCGCCGGTTACACCAACGACGGCACGCCGGCCAACATCAATATCGTGCGTTCGCTGCGCGGCGCGCTGGCGCGGCGGGTGGCGATGGCCGCGCCCACCATGGCCACGCTGGGCGACGCGGAGGAGGAACTCGACACCCTGATGGAGGATGACGAGGACAACACCTCGGAAATCCGCGAAAAACGGCAAAGCATTCACCGGCTGCGCGAACGCATCGCCAGCATTCCGTGGATAGACCCGTTCGACCTGCGCTACAACAACCGGGTCAAGCAGCCCAAGCCCACCAGTCAGGCGGTGATGTTCTGCATCATGGACGTGTCCGGCTCCATGGACGAGCAGAAAAAGGACATGGCCAAGCGTTTCTTCATCCTGCTTTACCTGTTCCTGCAGCGCAATTACGAGAAGATCGAGGTGGTGTTCATCCGCCATCACACCAGTGCGGTGGAGGTGAGCGAGGAGGATTTCTTCCACTCGCGCGAATCCGGCGGCACCGTGGTGTCCTCGGCGCTCAATCTGATGGCGGAGATCGTCAAGAAACGCTACGCCGGCAGCGAATGGAATATCTACGCCGCTCAGGCGTCCGACGGCGACAACTGGGACAGCGATTCCGCCAACTGCGGCCGCATCATGGAGGAGGACCTGCTGCCTTACTGCCAGTACTTCGCCTACATCGAGATCACCGAAGGAGAGCCGCAAAACCTCTGGTACGAATACTTGAAGGTGCAGGAACGCAACCGCCAGTTCGCCATGCAGAAAATTCGTTCGGCTTCCGACATCTACCCGGTCTTCCGGGAACTGTTCAAGCGCCAGCCGGCCAATGGCCGTGCCGCCACCGCCTGAGAACGTGTTTATGATCTCGCGAGACAAGGCGGAAACGAGCGAAAAAGCGGAATGTACACGTGGTACATGAGCATTTTGAGCTCGGTTTCGACGCCGTATCGCCGACGCGCAGCAGATCGTAAACAGGTTCTGAGCGGTCTTGCCAAGGGGGGAGCAACATGACACCGATTTCTACCGGGTCCGAATGGACCTTCGACCTGGTCGACGAGTACGACCGGCAGATACGCACCATCGCGGTGGATGAGTTCAAGCTGGATGTCTATCCCAATCAGCTGGAAGTCATCACCGCCGAGCAGATGATGGATGCCTACGCCTCGGTGGGCATGCCGGTCAACTACCATCACTGGAGCTACGGCAAGCATTTCGTCGCCACCGAAAAGAGCTATAAGCGCGGCCAGATGGGGCTGGCCTATGAGATTGTGATCAACTCCAACCCCTGCATCGCCTATCTGATGGAGGAAAACTCCATGACGATGCAGGCGCTGGTGATCGCCCACGCCGCTTACGGCCACAACAGCTTTTTCAAGGGCAACTACCTGTTCCGCGCCTGGACCGACGCCTCGGCCATCATCGACTATCTGGTGTTCGCCAAGAGCTATATCACCAAGTGCGAGGAGCGCTACGGCATAGACGCGGTGGAGGACTTGCTGGACAGTTGCCACGCGCTGATGAATTACGGCGTGGACCGCTACAAGCGGCCGCAGAAGCTGTCGCTGGCCAAGGAGCAGGCGCGTCAGGAAGAGCGCGAGCAATACCTGCAAACCCAGGTCAACGACCTGTGGCGCACCATTCCCAAGCGCGACAAGGACGGCAGCGACAAGGCGCCGCCGCGTTTTCCGCCGGAGCCGCAGGAAAACCTGCTGTACTTCATCGAGAAATCCGCGCCGCTGCTGGAGCCTTGGCAGCGCGAGGTGGTGCGCATCGTGCGCAAGGTGGCGCAGTATTTCTACCCGCAGCGGCAGACCCAGGTGATGAACGAGGGCTGGGCCACGTTCTGGCACTACACCATCCTCAATCGCCTGTAC
The DNA here is from genome assembly GCF_024158805.1 of Chromobacterium sp. S0633. Classification (NCBI taxonomy): domain Bacteria; kingdom Pseudomonadati; phylum Pseudomonadota; class Betaproteobacteria; order Neisseriales; family Chromobacteriaceae; genus Chromobacterium; species Chromobacterium sp. S0633. The sequence continues at coordinate 40,898 of NZ_JAMZGH010000027.1, forward strand.
GACAAGGGCATGGTCACCGACGGCTTCATGATGGAGTTTTTGCAGAGCCACACCAATGTGGTGTACCAGCCGCCGGTGACGGCGCGTTGGTACAACGGCATCAACCCGTACGCGCTGGGCTTCTCCATGTATCAGGACATCAAGCGCATTTGCGAAGCCCCCACCGACGAGGACCGTGCCTGGTTCCCGGACCTGGCCGGCACGCCGTGGCGGGAGTCCCTGGAGTTCGCGATGAAGAACTTCAAGGACGAGAGCTTTATCTCGCAGTATCTGTCGCCCAAGCTGATTCGCGATTTCCGCCTGTTCTCGATTCGCGACGACGACCACGACGACAAGCTGGAGGTGTCCGCCATTCATGACGACATGGGCTACCGCGACATCCGCGGCAAGCTGGCCGAGCAGTACAATCTGGGTTCGCGCGAGCCCAATATCCAGGTGTGGTCGGTCAATGTGCGCGGCGACCGCAGCCTGGTGCTGCGCCACACCATGCACAACCGGCGGCCGCTGGACGACAACAGCGCCAACGAGGTGCTCAAGCACGTGTGTCGGCTGTGGGGCTTCGACGTGAGGCTGGAAAGCGTGGACGGCAATGGCGACGTCAAGCAGAGCTACGAGATGAAATCCAACCTGGATGGTGCGCGCGTGTAGCCGCGGCGGCCTGTGATATAGTCGAAAACCCGGGGCCGGCGGTCGTCGCCCCCGGGTTTTTCATGCCGCCGGCGGATGCAACTTTCCCTCCGGGCCGCTCTCGAATTCCTATTTCGATTGCGCGTCGCCGCCGCAAAGCCTGTTTCGCTTCACGCGAGGCGGCCCCGGCCGCGCTCTGCCTCGCCGGCGCGCGGCGGACTTTGAACCAGCGCTCATAAGGGAGACGATATGGACCACCAGCATTGCGATCATCCAGCGCCGGAGCGCGCGCCCAAGGTGGGCGTGGAACGCTTGCGGCCCTTCGACAAGGAGGCGTTTGAGCGCGCGGTGACCGATTTGCTGACCGCCTGCGGCTTTCAGCCGCAAGGCGACCCGCATCTGGGCAGGACCGCGGAACGTGTCGGCGCGTTTTGGCGCGACCGCTTGCTGGACGGCTACGCCGCCGATCCGAGCGAGGTGCTGGGCTGCGGTTTTGAAGACGATTCCCGCGAGATGGTCATCATCAGCAATATCTCCATCCACAGCCTGTGTCCGCACCATCTGGTGCCCTTCGAAGGTATTGCCCACGTCGCCTACATTCCGGGCGGACGGCTGCACGGCTTCGGCCGCATCGCGCGGCTGATCGACGTGATCTCGCACCGCTTGAATTACCAGGAATGGATTTGTCAGGAAGTGGCGGACGCGCTGGTGCGGCACGGCATGGCCAAGGGCGCGGCCTGTGTGATCCAGGCCAAGCAGATGTGTTTGCAACTGGGGGAAAACCGGCGCGGCGCGGAGGCGGTGATCACCCAGGGCTTCGCCGGAGAAGTGGGCGAGGCGGACCGCGCGCGCTTCCTCAGCGAGTGCAAGCAGGCCTCGCACCGCTGAGCGTTTACTCTTGGTGCGGGTGGGGCAAGGGCACGAAAGCGCGCAAGGCGTGCTCCCGGCTGCTCAGCTCCGCCAGCCGCACGCCGTAAACCGCCTCTAGCGTTTCCCGCCGCATGATTTCGGGCGTGGGTCCGAAGCCGGCGGCGCGTCCTTCGTTCAGCAGCAGCACATTGTCGGCGTGGCGCAGCGCCAGGTTCAGATCGTGCACCACGGCCAGCGCGCCGATATTCAGCTCGCGGCAGATGCGGGCCACCTGCGCCAGCAGCGCGTCGGCCATGGCGAAGTCCAGCGCGGCGGTGGGTTCGTCCAGCAATAGATAGCGTTCCGCGTCCGCCGAGGCTAGCAACTGGCACAGCGCGCGCGCCAGGTGGACGCGTTGCTGTTCGCCGCCGGACAGGGTGCGCGCCTGGCGTTGCGCCAGCTCCGCGGTGCAGGTGAGTTCCAGCGCCTGGCGGCAGGCCTCGCCGGCGTCGCCCAGCAGATAAGCGCCGGACTGGATCAGCTCCATCGTGCTCCAGCCGGCCGGCGTCAGCGGATTTTGCTCCACCACCGCGCGCTGGCGCGCCAGTTGCGCGGCGGATTGGCCGCGTAGCGGCCGTCCGGCCATCCACGCCTCGCCGGCGCTGGGCGCGTGCAGACCGGCCAGCATGCCCAGCAAGCTGCTTTTGCCGGCCCCGTTGGGGCCTAGCACGATATTGAGTTCGCCCGGCGCCACGCGCAGGGACACCGCCTCCACCAAGAGGCGGCCCTGGCGGGAAAGGCTGAGGGCGCGCGCTTCAAGCATGGGCGTCCTTTTCCGCGCTTTGCCGCAGCAGCCACAGGAAGAAGGGCGCGCCTATCAGGCTGGTGATCACGCCCACCGGCAGTTCGCTGGGCGCCAGCAGGCTGCGCGCCAGCCAGTCCGAGGCGATGGCCAGCAGCGCGCCCAGCATGGGCGCGATCCACAGCAGCCGTCGCGCGTTGCCGCCCACCAGTTGGCGCGCCAGGTGCGGGCCCATCAGGCCGATGAAACCGATCATGCCGCAGGCGGACACCACCAGGCCGGCGGCCAGGGCCGCCAGGATCACCACCTGCCATTCGCGGCGACGCACTTCAAAGCCCAGGTGAAAGGCGGCGGTTTCGCCCAATTGCAGCGCGTTGAGAAAGCGCCATTGCCGGTGCAGCGCCAGCCAGACCAGCGGCGCGGCCGCGCACAGCAAGACGGTTTGCGGCCAGTCCACGCTGGCGAAGCTGCCCATCAGCCAGAAAATTACCACGCGCAAGGAGCCGTCGGGCAGGGTGGTGATCAGCAGGGTCAGCAGGCTGCCCAGCAAGGAACTGATGGCGAGACCGCTGAGGATCAGCCGGCTGCCGCCTTGTTGGGTCTGGCCCAGCAGGCGGATCAGCAATAAGGAGAACAGGCCGCCGGCGAAGGCGGACGCGGACACCGCGTAGAGGCCGGCGCCCAAGCTCAGCGCGGCGGCGGCGGCCAGCGCCGCGCCGCTGTTGATGCCGATCAGGCCGGGTTCGGCCAGCGGGTTGCGGAAACGCGCCTGCACCGCCGCGCCGGCGCTGGCCAACAAGGCGCCGGCGCTGGCGCTGGCCAGCAGGCGCGGCAGCCGCAGCTGCCACAGCAATTGCCATTCCAGTTCCGGCAAGGGCTGGCCGGCCAGCAAACGGGACGCGTCCATGCCGCTGCCGTGCAGCAGCGAGGCGAGAGAGAGGAGAATCAGGCCGGCTGCGAGGGCCAGGGTCAGCGGGAAGAGGCGCATGGAAAGGGGGGCGGGGAGGAGGCTCCCCGCCGGCGCTTAGCGCAGGCCCAGCACGTCCTGCATATCGAACAGGCCGCGCGGTTTGCCGGCCAGCCAGCGCGCGGCGCGCACCGCGCCGTTGGCGAAGGTGGCGCGGCTGGAGGCCTTGTGGCTGATTTCCACGCGTTCGCCGATGGCGGCGAACAAGGCGGTGTGATCGCCGACCACGTCGCCGCCGCGCACGGTGGCGAAGCCTATGGTGTGCGGATCGCGCTCGCCGGTCACGCCTTCGCGGCCGTAAACCGCGCATTCTTTCAAGTCGCGGCCCAGCGCGTCGGCGATGACTTCGCCCATGCGCAGCGCGGTGCCGGACGGCGCGTCCACTTTATGACGGTGGTGGGCTTCGATGATTTCGATGTCGTAGCCGTCGTCCAGCACTCGCGCCGCCATGTCCAGCAGCTTGAAGGTGAGGTTGACGCCAACGCTGAAATTGGAGGCGAACACGATGCCGATCCGGTCGCCGGCGGCGCGGATCGCCGCCTTGCCGGCCTCGTCGAAGCCGGTGGTGCCGATGATCATCTGCACGCCGCGCTCGGCGCAGGCGGCCAGGTGTTCCAGCGTGCCTTCCGGGCGGGTGAAGTCGATGACGGCGTCGGCGCCTTCCAGCGCCTGGAGGAAGTCGCCGCCTATCTTGACGCCGGTGTGCTTGCCGATGAACAGGCCGGCGTCCTGGCCGATGAATTCCGAGCCGGGGCGGTCCACCGCGGCGTGCAGCGCCACGCCGGGCGCGGCCAGCGCCGCTTCAATCAGGGCCTTGCCCATGCGGCCGCCGGCGCCGACCACCACCAGTTTCAGCGGGGAGGCGCTCATGGCTTGGCTTCCTGGGCCGGCGCGGAGGCGGTCAGCGGCGGGCGTTCGGCCGGCTGCGCCTGGCCTTCCACGCGCTCCAGCACGTCGCCGTTGAAGTGGACGGTCAACAGGCGGTTGCTGTTTTTATCCAGCTTGCCCTGCTTGATGTCGCTATAGGTGTAATCCCAGCGATTGGCGTGAAACGCGTCGGCCAGTAGCGGAGAACCCAACAGGAAACGCACTTGCGAGCGCGTCATGCCCGGTTTAAGTTTGGCGACGGCATCCTCTGTGACATAATTGCCCTGCTGGATTTCCATCTTGTGCGGGCTGAGCCAGTTCAGAGGGTTCATTGAGCTGCAGCCGGAGAGGGCAAGGACGGCGACAAAAATCAGGGCGCGCATGATACTCCGTGACCTAAAAGTTATGAGGCGGTAATTAGGCAAAGCCGTGAAAAGGCTTTATCATGATCTGAAATCGACCCACTTTATATCACGATGAGCAAAGCCAGTCACCTTAAAGATATCGGCCTCAAGGCCACCGGCCCGCGTTTGAAAATCCTCGATCTGTTCGAGGAGGAGCACGCCGGCCACATGTCGGCGGAAGATGTCTACCGCAAGCTGCTCGCGGAAAATATCGACATCGGCCTTGCCACCATTTACCGCGTGCTGACGCAGTTCGAGCAGGCGGGCATTCTGGTGCGCCACCATTTCGAAACCGGCAAAGCGGTGTACGAGCTGAACCAGGGCGGTCATCACGATCACATGGTGTGCGTCAGCTGCGGCAAGGTGGTCGAGTTCTTCGATCCGGAGATCGAGGCTTTGCAAGACCGCATCGCCGAGCAGCATGGTTTCCGCATCGTCGATCACGCGCTGTACATGTACGGCGAGTGCCCGGACTGCCTTAACGCCAAGAAGGCATGATTCCCTGGCTCGGTCCTGAGCCGGTCTTCCCTCCGGTGCGGCTGGCTCTGCGCGAACCCAATGGTTTGCTGGCCGCCGGAGGCGATTTGTCCCCGCAGCGCATCCTGGCTGCTTACTCCCAAGGTATTTTCCCCTGGTTTTCCGAAGGCGAGCCCATTCTGTGGTGGTCGCCGGCGCCGCGCATGGTGCTGAGTCCGGACGAGCTCAAAGTCAGCCGTTCCATGGACAAAGTGCTGCGCAACCAACCTTATGAAATCCGCGTGGACACTGCGTTTCGCGAGGTGATATCGGCCTGCGCCGCACCCAGAACCCAGCAGCAGGGCACCTGGATCGTGCCGGAGATGGTGGACGCCTATTGCCGTCTGCACCGGCTGGGCTACGCGCATTCTTTCGAGACCTGGATGGACGGCGAGCTGGTCGGCGGTCTGTACGGCATCGGCCTGGGCTTGATGTTCTACGGCGAATCCATGTTTTCCCGGCGCAGCAACGCGTCCAAGCTGGCTTTCATCCACATGGTGCGCCATTTGCGGACGCAGGGGGTGACGATGATAGATTGTCAGATGCACACCCGCCATTTGCAGAGCTTGGGCGCCAAGTTGGTTTCGCGTCAGACATTTCTTGCTACTCTGAAAGAGAATGCCCGACGGGCGCAGCCCGCCGCGATGTGGAACTACCGGTATACCAATGAGCCATCGTGATCCCGGCCCGACAGTGGCCATCCATTTCTACGCCACCGCGCCCTATCCCTGCAGTTATCTGGCCGGGCGTCAGGCGCGTTCGCAGGTGGCGATCCCGGCGGAGGCGATCGATGGCGAGGTTTACAGCCAGTTGGTGAAGCTGGGCTTCCGCCGCAGCGGCCTGTATACCTACCGGCCGTATTGCGACAGTTGCCAGGCTTGCGTGCCGGTGCGGATTCCGGTGGAGCGCTTCGCGCCCAGCCGCACTCAGCGCAAGGTGGCGCGGCGGCTGGAGGCGATGCAGGTGCGCCTGCTGCCGCTGGAGTTCGACGCCGAACACTATGCGCTGTACCGCTGGTATCAGCAGTCGCGGCACGCCGGCGGCGGCATGTCGGACGACGATCCGCAGCAGTATTCGGAGTTCATCCTGAAAAGCGGGGTGGACAGCATGCTGGCGGAGTTCCGCCTGGACGGCGAATTGAAGATGGTCAGTCTGATCGACCGCCTGGCCGACGGCCTGTCCGCGGTGTACACCTTTTACGATCCGGAAGACGCCAAATCCAGCCTGGGCGTGTTCAATGTGTTGTGGCAGGCGGAGCTGACGCGGCGGCTGGGGCTGCCGCACCTGTATCTGGGCTATTGGATACGCGAATGCCAGAAGATGTCCTACAAGGCGATGTATCAGCCCCTGCAGGCCTTGATGGACGGGCGTTGGGTGGAGCTGTCCAGGCCGCGGGACGAGTGAGCGGCACCCAATGAAAAAGCCGGCGCGAGCGCCGGCTTTTTCATTGCTGACGCGGTCCGCGTCAGAGCCTGTTCAAGGCCTGCGAGTCGAAGACGTGCGACGGCGGGCCTTGAGCGGATGCTTAGAACGGCACCACGCGGTCGTTGCCGCCGCCGGTCAGCACGCGCACGCGCTGGTTGGCGGAGAACGGAATGTCGGCTTCCTGCACGATGGAGATCATGCGGCCGGAACCATCCAGCTTGACGGTGATTTCCAGCGCGTTCTTGCTCAGGCCGCGTTGAGCGGCCTGGGCGCCGAAGCCGCCGGCCAGCGCGCCTACGATGCCGCCGGCGATCTGGCCCTTGCCGCCGCCGATATTGCTGCCGGCCAGGCCGCCCAGCGCGGCGCCGCCCAGAGTCAGCAGCTCATTATTGCTGCCTTCCATTTTCACGTTCTGCACCGACACCACGGTGCCCAGCTGCACGGTCTGCGCCTGGCGCATCTGGCCTTTGGAGTAGACGGCGGCGGAGTCGGAGGTGGCGCAGCCGGTGAGCACGCCGGCGCTCAGCAGCGCGACGGCGGAAAGACGAATCAGTTGTTTTGCGTTCATATGAGTGAGTCCCATGTTATATAAGCGAGCCGGTTTGCCCCGGGATGGTCGCCGCGGGCCTGTCGCCGGGCTTCCTGAGGGAGGGCCCGTGCGCGGCCGCGCGTGCTGTTGTTCAGGGTTTGGCGCGCGCTGCGATCGCATTCGCGCATTCGGCCACCAGCGCCGGGCCTCGGTAGATCAGGCCGCTGTAGACTTGCACCAGGCTGGCGCCGGCGTCCAGTTTTTCCACGGCGTCCCGCCCGGACAGGATGCCGCCAACTCCTATGATAGGCAGAGCGCCGTCAAGTTCCTTGGCTAATTTGCGAATAACTGTTGTGGAACGGTCTTTGACCGGCGCGCCGGACAGGCCGCCGGCCTGCTCCGCCAACGGGTGGCCGGCCACCGCCTCGCGAGAGAGCGTGGTGTTGGTGGCGATGACGCCGTCGATGCGGTGTTCGGTCAGCAGGCGGGCGATGGCGACGATCTGATCGTCGTCCAGATCCGGCGCGATCTTCAGCGCCAGCGGCACGTGGCGGCCGTGCTTGTCGGCCAGCGCCTGCTGGCGCTGCTTCAATTGCGCCAACAGGCGGCCCAGTTCGTCGCCCTCCTGCAACTGGCGCAGGTTCTTGGTGTTGGGCGAGGAAATGTTGACGGCGACATAGCTGGCGTAGGCGTAGACCTTGTCCAGGCAGGCCAGGTAGTCGTCGGCGGCGTTTTCTATCGGGGTGGCGGCGTTCTTGCCGATATTGATGCCGAGCACGCCCTGGAATTTGCAGCGGCGGACATTGTCCAGCAGGGTGTCCACGCCCAGATTGTTGAAGCCCATGCGGTTGATGATGGCCTGGTGCTCCGGCAGGCGGAACAGCCGCGGCTTGGGATTGCCCGGCTGGGGCCGCGGGGTGACGGTGCCGATTTCGATGAAGCCGAAACCCAGCGCGGCCAAGGCGTCGATATGCGCTCCATTCTTGTCCAGCCCGGCGGCGAGTCCCACTGCGTTGGGGAAGGTCAGGCCCATGGCTTGCACCGGCTTGCGCGCGGCGCTGTGGCAGGTCAGCGTGCTCAGGCGCAGCTTGTGCGCCTGGTCCAGCATGGCCAGCGTCTGTTCGTGGGCGGTCTCTGCGTCAAAGCGGAACAGCAGCGGGCGCAGAAGCGAATAGAGCATCTTGTTTCTCCAGGCAGCAAAATGCCCGGCATTATAACCGGGCATCGGGCGGGGGGATTAAAGAATCTGGCAGGCGTCGTCAAACTCGAAGCGCGGCGAGCGCGGGTAGAGCTTGTCCGCTGCGCCGTAGCCCAGGTTGACCAGGAAGTTGGATTTGAAGCGGCCGTCCGGGAAGAAGGCCTGGTCCACCGCGGCGTTGTCGAAGCCGGACATCGGACCGCAGTCCAGCCCCAGCGAGCGTGCGGCCAGCAACAGGTAGCCGCCTTGCAGGCTGCTGTTGCGCGAGGCGGTGGCCTGGATCGCCGCGTCGTTGCCTTCGAACCAGCTTCTGGCGTCGGCGTGCGGGTAGAGCTTGGGCAGGTGCTCGTAGAAGCGCATGTCCTGGGCCACGATCACGCAGACCGGCGCGGCCATGGTTTTTTCGACGTTGCCTTCGGCCAGGCAGGGCTTGAGCTTGGCCTTGGCGGCGTCGCTTTGCACGAAGATGAAGCGCGCCGGCGAGCAGTTGGCGCTGGTGGGCGCCATTTTCAGCAGGTCGAACAGCTGGTGCAGCGTTTCGGCGCTGACCGGGCGGTCCTGCCAGTGGCTGTGGGTGCGGGCGTTGAGGAACAGCTGTTCCAGCGCGGAATGATGAATCGGGGTGCTCATATCGTGCTCCTCTTGAGAAACAGGGGTGTTAGCGGCCATTGGCCATGGATGCGTCTTGCGGCGACAGCACTTCGGCGTCGCTCAGCCCGCTCGCCAGCACGGTGATGGCGACGCGGCGGTTGCTGGCGCGGCCGTCGGCGGTGGCGTTGTCGCCCACCGGCAGGTTGGCGCCTCGGCCCACCGCCACCAGCCGTTCCGGCTTGATGCCGTTTTCCTGGAACAGGCGCACCACGCTGCCGGCGCGCGAGGCGGACAGTTCCCAGTTGGACGGGAAGTAGGAATTGCGGATGGGCACGGTGTCGGTGAAGCCTTCCACCCGGATCGGATTGTCCACCTTGGCCAGCTGCAGCGCCATATTGGCCATCAGCTGGCGCGACTGTTCGTTGGGCTGCGCCTGTCCGGTGGGGAAGAGCGCGGTGTCGCGGATGTCGATGGTGACGCCCTTGCTGCTGTGGGTGATGGTGACCTGGCCGCTCTTGACCAGCGGGTCCATCACTTTGGCCAGATCCTGGGTCAGGTTGGCGAGCCGGGTTTTTTCGTCGCCCTGGGCGGAGCCGGTGTTGGCTTTTTTCTCGGCCTGGTGTTCTCCCTTGACCGCCTTGGCGATGGGTTTGGTCTCGGGGATCTCTATCATGGTGTTGGCCCCGCCGCTGGGCGGGGTGGTGTTGACGCTGATGGTGGAGCCGGAGCGGAAGGCGTCCACGATGGCGGAGGAGAGCACGCGGTACTTGCCCTCGTTGACCGAGGAGATCGCGTACATCACCACGAAGAAAGCGAACAGCAGGGTGATGAAGTCGGCGTAGGAAACCAGCCAACGTTCATGGTTCTCGTGTTCTTCTTCCTGTCGTTTTCTTCTGCGCGCCATGGTGTGCCTTGCCGGTTGGTCAGAACAGCTTGGTGTCGAACAGACTCTTCACGCCGCCGGCGAACTCCACGCCGATCTTGCGCGCCACGCGGCTGGACAGATCGTCTTGCTGAGTATAGTCGACGGTTTTCTCCGCCTTGATCACGTCGCGCGCCACCGAGCGCACCGTGCCCAGGCCGTCGGCCAGGCCCAGCGGGATGCTCTTGTCGCCCAGCCACACCATGCCGGAGAACAGTTGCGGGTCCTTGGCCAGGCGCTGGCCGCGGCCAGCCTGGACCGCCGCGATGAATTGCTGGTGGATGTCGTCCAGCAATTGCTGGCGGATGGCTTCTTGCTTGGGGTTGACCGGGGAGAAGGGGTCGCCCATCGCCTTGTTCTCGCCGGAGGTGCGCAGGCGGCGGTCCACGCCCAGTTTTTCCATGGCGCCGGTGAAGCCGAAGCCGTCGGACAATACGCCGATGGAGCCGATGATGCTGGCCTTGTCGACGAAGATCTTGTCGGCGGCGGAGGCGATGTAATAGCAGCCGGACGCGCAGACCTCGCTGACCACTACGTAAACCGGCACCGACGGGTGCAGCTTCTTCTGGCGGCGGATTTCGTCATAGGCCATGCCGGACAGCGCCGGGCTGCCGCCCGGGCTGTTGGCGTCGATGATGATGCCCTTGGTGCTCTTGTCGCCGTAGGCGTCGGTCAGGGCCTGGCTCAGCTTGTTGGCGGTGTCGCTCTGGCTGTCGATCACGCCTTCCAGCGTGATGACGGCGGTGTGCCCGGAGCCGACGATGCCGGCGGTGGCCTTGTCCTCGTTGCGCATGAACAGGCTGAACAGGATGAAGCCGATGATGATCAGCCAGATCATGCGGAAGAAAATTTTCCACTGGCGGGCGCGGCGTTGTTCCACCAACGCGGCGCTGGCCAGTTTTTCCAGCAATTGGCGTTCCCAATGGTTGGAGGTGTCGCTCATGTGTGGGTGCTCCCTGAATAATTCCAGGAGTCTAGCAAAGTTCACGACGGCATGACATTGATGCAGATGTTGCCGTCCTGTTCGAAGACGGGCACGGCGATCAGTCGCTGGCCGCGGCAGGGGCCGGAGACGCAATAGCCGGTGTGCGCTTCGTAGCAGGCGCCGTGCATGCTGCACACCAGATAATGGCCGCTGAGGTCGAAGACTTCGCCGTCGCGCAAATCCAGTTCCACCGGAATGTGGCGGCAGGCGTTGACGTAGGCGTAGACCTTGCCGCGGTAGCGCACGGCGAAGGCGGGCAGCGGCGGGGCGCCGTCCGCCTGTGCGATCTCGAAGCGCCAGGCGCGGCCGCCGTCCTGCAGCTCGGCCGCGGCGCAGATTATCCGAGTTTCGGCAGCAGCCATGTCTGCAGCTCGGGGTAGGAATGGAACAAGGCCAGCGGTCCGCAGCTTTCCAGATGCTCGCTGTCGTGGGCACCGAAGCCGACGCCTACGCTGTGGCAGCCGGCGTTGCCGGCCATCAGCAGGTCGTGGCTGGTGTCGCCTATCATCAGCGTGCGGCGCGGGTCCGCGCCCAGCATCTCGGTCAGCGACAACAGCATGTCCGGATGAGGCTTGGAATGGCATTCGTCCACGGTGCGGGTGGCGTGGAACAGCGGGCCGAGCCCGGTCTGCTCCAGCAAGCGGTTGAGGCCGGCGCGGCTGTTGCCGGTGGCCACCGCCAGGAAAACGCCGCTGGCGGCGATGGCGTTCAGGCAGTCCACGGCGCCGTCGAACAGCGTCACTTGGTGCTGATTGGCGTGATAGTGATGGCGGAAGGCTTCGGTCAGCCGCGGCAGTTGCTCCGGGGCGGCGGCTGGACAGGCCTGTTGCAGCGCCTCGGCCAGGCGCAGGCCGATGACGTGGCTGGCCTGCTCGCGGCTGGGGACGGGCAGGGACAGGTCGGCGCAAGCCTGCTGGATGGACTGGCTGATGTGAGCGGTGGAGTCCATCAGGGTGCCGTCCCAGTCGAAAACGACCAGATCGAAGCGAGTGTTCATCTCAAGACCTCAGGCTTTTCAGGAAGCGCTCCAGCTCCGGCGGCAGCGGCGCTTCCAGTTTCAGCGGCTCGCCGGTCAGCGGATGGGGCAGGGACAGGCTGCGCGCGTGCAGGAACATGCGTTTCAGGCCGCGTTTGGCCAGTTCCTTGTTCAGCGCGAAGTCGCCGTATTTCTCGTCGCCGGCGATCGCGCAGCCGTTGGCCTGCATGTGCACGCGGATCTGGTGGGTGCGGCCGGTGCGCAGGTGGGCTTCCACCAGCGTGAACTCGGCAAAACGTTCCTTGACCGCGAAATTGGTGTGCGCGTACTGGCCGTTTTCGGCGTCGCTGACTTTCACGCGGCGCTCGCCGTCCGGGGTGTGGAACTTGAACAGCGGCAGTTTGACCTGGCGCGCGTCGTCCGGCCACTGGCCTAGGCCCAGCGCCAGATAGCGCTTGTCCGGCACATTGGCGCGCATCATGTCGTGCAGCTTGGTCAGCGCCGAGCGCTTCTTGGCCAGCATCAGGAGGCCGGAGGTTTCGCGGTCCAGCCGGTGCACCAGCTCAAGATAGCGCCAGTCCGGATGCGCCTGGCGCAGTTGTTCGATCACGCCGAAGGACACGCCGCTGCCGCCGTGCACCGCCACGCCGGCCGGTTTGTCTATCACCAGCAGCGCGTTGTCTTCGTACACCACCGGGAAGGTGGCGGCCGGCACGTTCTTTTCCGCGCGCTCGGCCACGCGTATGGGCGGAATGCGCAGCTCGTCGCCCGCCTGCACGCGGTAGGCGGCGTCGATGCGGCCCTTGTTCACCCTCACCTCGCCGGAGCGCAGGATGCGGTAGATGTGGCTCTTGGGCACGCCCTTGAGCAAACGCACCAGGTAGTTGTCGATGCGTTGGCCGGCGTCGCCGTCGTCCACTTGGACGAAGGAGACGGAATCTTTGCGAATGTCTGTCATATTGCTTATACTTCTGGCGCTGTCCCAAGGTGTGTTGCACCAAGATGACGGCGAAATGTCAAGCCAAGGTCACGGCATGTTGCGTGGCGCTGCTGCAAGAGGTTAGAGACGGCCGGCAGGGATTTACAGACCCTGACCTGATGCCGCTCGCGACGTTTGCAGCCAAGGTTAACTCGCTCACCGAAAAGCAGCGATGGTAATGCATTTGTACGCATAACGCACTCACGAGTATTCCATTTCCTGATGCTAAGCCAGTCAGGAAATTTTGCAGCGAAGTTTGACCCGGCATGCTAGCCCCCCTGCACTGTATGTCCTGCCCTTTGAGGCAGGCCGGCGATCCCGGAGCGCCAATTGCGCACATGAGTCAGGTCTGCGTGTGATCGATTTTCAGGAAGTAGGCTTGTCAAAACTGTTTTTTTCGATCTTTACATCGACACTTCTTTCGGAAAGCGCCCATCAATAGTCACTGGGCCGTCAAATACTGGCTGCATCCCTTGCGTGAGTGCCGCGCAAGGAATGTAAATGAAACGCATGTTGTTCAACGCAACGCAAGCTGAAGAGCTGCGCGTTGCTATCGTCGACGGACAAAAGCTCGTCGACCTCGATATCGAGACTGTAGGCAAGGAGCAGCGCAAGGGGAATATCTATAAGGGTGTGATTACCCGTATCGAGCCCTCCCTTGAGGCTTGTTTTGTCGATTACGGCACCGAACGCCACGGCTTCCTGCCGTTCAAAGAGGTGTCCCGTTCCTATTTCCAGGGCTATGACGGCGGCCGTCCGCGCATTCAGGATGTGCTGCGCGAAGGCATGGAAGTCATCGTGCAGGTGGAGAAGGACGAGCGCGGCAACAAAGGCGCCGCGCTGACCACCTATATCAGCCTGGCCGGTCGTTATCTGGTGCTGATGCCCAACAACCCGCGCGGCGGCGGCGTATCGCGCCGCATCGAGGGCGAGGAGCGTCAGGAGCTGAAGGACCTCTTGTCTCAGCTGGAAGTGCCGCACGGCATGAGCCTGATCGCCCGTACCGCCGGCATCGGCCGCAATCTGGAAGAACTGCAGTGGGATCTGGGTTACCTGATGCAGCTGTGGCGCGCGATTGAAGGCGCGGCCGGCGCTCAGAACGCGCCGTTCCTGATTCTGCAGGAAGGCAGCCTGGTGATCCGCGCGATCCGCGATTACTTCCATCCGGACATCGGCGAAGTGCTGATCGACACCGAGGAAATCTACGATCAGGCCCGTCAGTTCATGAGCCATGTGATGCCCAACATGCTGTCGCGTGTGAAGCTGTACAAGGATCATGTGCCGCTGTTCTCCCGTTTCCAGATCGAACACCAGATCGAAACCGCCTTCGCGCGCAGCGTGCAGCTGCCGTCCGGCGGCGCCATCGTGATCGACCACACCGAAGCGCTGGTGTCCATCGACGTCAACTCCGCGCGCGCCACCAAGGGCGCCGACATCGAAGACACCGCGGTCAAGACCAACCTGGAGGCGGCCGAGGAAATCGCCCGCCAACTGCGCTTGCGCGACCTGGGCGGCCTGGTGGTGATCGACTTCATCGACATGGAAAGCGCCAAGAACCAGCGCGACGTGGAAAACCGCCTGCGCGACGTGCTCAAGCACGACCGCGCTCGCGTCCAAATGGGCAAGCTGTCCCGTTTCGGCCTGCTGGAATTGTCGCGTCAGCGTCTGCAGCCCAGCCTGGGCGAGACCAGTCATGAGACCTGCCCGCGCTGTCACGGCATCGGTTTCATCCGCGGCACCGAGTCCTCCGCGCTGCACATCCTGCGCATCATTCAGGAAGAGGCGATGAAGGAAAACACCGGCGCGGTTCACGCGCAGGTGCCGGTGGACGTGGCCACCTTCCTGCTCAACGAAAAGCGTTCCGAGATCCATTCGATCGAAGAGCGTCTGGACGTGGACGTGGTGCTGATCCCGAACATCCATCTGGAAACCCCGCATTACAAGATCGTGCGCGTGCGCCACGACGACCTGGCCGAAGCTGGCGAAGCGCCGAGCTACAAGCGGGTGGAAGTGCAGGAAGAAGACGTGATCACCAACTTCGGCCATGAAAAGCCGAAGCTGGAGCGTCAGGAAGCCGCGGTCAAGGGCATTACGCCTCAGCAGCCGGCGCCGACGGTGGCGGCCAAGGTGGCCGAGCCGGAGCCGGGTCTGTTCGGCAAGCTGGGCGCTTGGGTCAAGAGCCTGTTCGCCGAGCCGGAGCAAGCGGCTCAGCCGGCCGAGAAGAAAAAGCCGGCGGCCCAGTCTCAGCAACGCGGCAACCGCCAGCGCAACGGCGACCGCCGTCCGGGCGGTCAGGCGCGTCGCGAACACGAGCAGCGTCGTCAAGGTTCCGATGAGAAGCCGCGTCGTCCGGAGCGCGCCGAACGCGGCGAGCGCCAGGACGGCGAGCGTCAGGAACGCCAGGAGCGTCCGGAGCGCAAAGAGCAGCCGCAACGCGAGGAGCGCCAGGAGCGCGGCGAGCAGCCGCGCAACGGCCGCCGCCGCGAGCGCGACAACGGTCGCGAGACTCGCGAAGGCCGCGAACCGCGCGAGCTGAAGGACGCGCAGCGTCAACAGCCGGCGCGCGAGGAAGCGCCGCAGGAGCGTCCGGAAAAGCTGGAGAAGCAGGAGCGTCCGCAGCAGGAGCCGCGTCGTCGTCAGGCGCCGCAGGCGGAAGAGCAGGCTTTGGAGCTGAGCAAGCCGGTTGTCGACGAGGCTCGCGCCGAAGGCGACGCCGAGCAGCAGGAGCGCAATGAGCGTCGTCGTCGTCGCAGCCGTCGCGACCGTCGTCGCGATGATCCGGCCGCAGCGCCGCAGGAAGAGGGTCTTGCCCTGCCGGCGGCGGAAGCGGCGCCGATCGCAGCCGCGGCCGTTGTCGGCGCGGTAGCGGTGGAAGCCGTCGTCGAGGCGGTGGCCGAGGCGCCGGCTGAAGCGCCGGCGGCAGCGGCTGAGCAGCGTGAGGAAGCGGCGGCGGTTGAGTCCGCGGCAGTCGAAGCGGTCCAGCCGGCGCGGGAAGCGTTCGAGCCTGTTGCGGCGGTTGAGCTGGAACAGCCGGCGGTTGACGCGGCTCCGGCGATTGAGCTGGCCCCGGTCGTGGAAGCGGCTCCGGTGTTTGAGGCGGCTCCGGCGGTTGAAGTGGTTTCGGTGCTGGAGGCTGTCGAGGCGTTTGTCGCGGCGGAACCCGCGCCTGCGCCGGAAGTTGCCGCTGCGCAGAGCGAGCCGGAACAGGCCGATCCGGTCGAGCCGGCAGTCGAGGCGCCGGCCGTGGTTGAGACCCGCGCCGTTGCCGCGGCGGAGCCGGCAAGCCTGGGCGGCTTGGTCATGGTGTCCACCAAGTCGGTAGTCGAGGCGCCCGCGGCGCAGGAGCCGGTATTGCCGGCGGGGCCGCGTCGTCGCGACGTGACTCGTCAGGCTCAGCAGGGCGCCGCTCCGGCTGACCTGGTGCAGGTGGAAACCCGCAATCCTTGAACGTAGTCTGAGGCCCGGAGCGCTGCTATTTAGCGCTCCGGGTGTTGACGCCGCTCAGGGGTTTGGTTAATATACCCCTCTCTCGCAAGAGATGTTCCCTGATAGCTCAGTTGGTAGAGCGACGGACTGTTAATCCGCAGGTCGCAGGTTCGAGCCCTGCTCGGGGAGCCAGAATTCAAAAGGCCACGCATCGCGTGGCCTTTTTGCGTTTCCGCGCGTTCGTCGCGGCTTCCCGTCGAGTTCTCGGCGCCCTGGCGCGCCTGTCCCAATTGATTGCGCTAAGCAATTTTAACAGTTTGCTTCCCATTCCATACGTCATATAACACAAGCTGGTGACAACTTGACCGCCTCGTTTGCGCGCGCTTGAGCGCGGCCGTTTCCGGCTGCGCGGCGCGGTGAGTTGGGGGCGGCGTGAGGAGGCCGGGTGGCTGGATCCCTGAAGGGCGAAAGCAGCGCCTTGGATTGCGCCGAACAGGTGTTGTCCGATGTGCTGGAGGCGGTTCCGGTGGGACTGGCGCTGATTGACGGCCAGATGCGTTATCGATTGCTCAACCAACGTCTGGCGGAGGCCAACGGCCTGCCGCATTCGGCCCATCTGGGGCGCGGCGTGGCGGAAACGCTGCCGCAGATCGGCGAATATCTGGAATCGCTGATGCGGCAGGTGATGGAGAGCGGCGAGCCGGTGCTGGATGTTTGCGTCAATTCCAAGGTGGGTGCCGGCGGCAAGGGCGCGCTCAGGGAGTGGCAGATCAGCTATCTGCCGTATTGCGCCTCGGCGGACGAGGTGGCGGGGGTGTTGGCGGTGGTCAGGGACGTGGCGGCGGAGCGGCGGGCCGAGCGTCTGCGCGGCGAGGGCGAGGCCCGCTTGCGCATGGTGGTGGATTCCGCGCTGGACGGCTTGGTGATGATAGACCAGAGCGGGCGCATCCGGATGGCGAATCATCGGGCGGAGGTGATGTTCGATTATCTGGGCGTCGGCATGGAGGGTCTGATGATTTCCGGCCTGGTGCCGGAGCGCTTCCGCGACGGCCATGGGCGGCTGATCGAAAATTATATGCGCCGCCCGGAGGCGCGGGAGATGGCGCGCCAGCAGGAAATCTTCGGGGTGCGGCGCGACGGCGGCGAGTTCCCGGCCGAAATCGGCCTGACGCCGGTGCGCGACGGCGGGGAGTTGCAAGTGCTGGCCACCATTACCGACATCAGCGCGCGCAAGGCGGCGCAGGCCAGTCTGGAGCTGGCCTTGAAGGAAAAGACCGCCTTGCTCAACGAGGTGCACCACCGGGTCAAAAACAATCTGCAAGTCATTTCCAGTCTGCTCAATCTGCAAACGCGCTCGGCGCCGCCGGAGGCGGTGGCGGTGCTGACCGAGTGTCAGAATCATGTGCGCGCGATGGCGCTGATCCATCAGCTCTTGTACGAGCACGGCGACTTTTCCCGGATTCACGTGGGGGTTTACCTGGAGCGGCTGACTCAGTTGCTCAGCGGCAGCGTGTCGGACGTCGGGGTGCGCTTGCGCTGCCGCGGCATGGGCGCCGCGGTGTATCTGGGCATGCAGCGGGCGATTCCCTGCGGCTTGCTGGTGAACGAGTTGGTGACCAATGCGCTCAAGCATGCGTTTCCCGATCGGCGCGGCACGGTGGAGGTGGCGCTGGAACGGGAGGACGGCGGGCGTTGCCGGATTCTGGTGTCGGACGACGGCGTCGGCATTCCGGAGTCGGTGAAGCTGGGCGAGGTCAGTTCCTTGGGGTTTCGCCTGATTCCCACCTTGGTGGGTCAGTTGAAGGGGGAGGCTCGCTTGCTGCGGCCTGAGGCGGGCGGGGCCTGCGTGGAGATCGCGTTCAGCGATGAGCCGGAGAGCGCGGAATGAATATGGACAACGGTTTGTTGATCGTGGAAGACGAAGGGGTGGTGGCGCTGGACTTGCAGACCAGTCTGGAGTCTTTGGGTTACCGGGTTCTCGGCGTCTGCGCCAATGCGGACGACGCGGTGCGGCGGGCGGGGGCGGATCGGCCGGATCTGGTGTTGATGGACATTCATCTGGACGGCGACGTGCCGGGCACCGAGGCGGCGCGCGTGATACGCGAGCGTTTCCAAATCCCGTCCATCTTCCTGACCGCCTACGCCGAGGACGATATGCTGCGCAACGCGGAAGGCAGCGCGCCCTACGGCTATCTGCTCAAGCCGTATCAGTTGCGGGAGCTGAACGCCTCGGTGCGCATGGGGCTGGCGCGGCGCAGGGCGGAGGTGGAGGAGCAGCGTCAGCGCCGTCGCTTGCGCATGGCGGTGGAGGCGGCCCGGCTGGGGGTGTGGGAATGGGGCGGCCGGCGCGGCGAGATGGTGTGGGAGCAGGAGTTTCTGGACGCGTTTCCGTTCGCCGTCGCCGAGGACGGGTTGCCCGGTTTGCTCGGCATGGCTGAGGCCGACGCCGCCGAGTTGACGCGGATCTTGGAGTCCGAGCGGGTCTTGCAGAAAACAGTGAAGCTGGACGCGGAGGGCGCGGAGCGCTGGCTTGAGCTGTGCGGGCGCAATTTCGCCGCGCAGGGCGAGCCGGCGCGTTGGGTGGGGGTGGCGCGAGACGTGACCGACGCGCATTTGAGCGAGGCCAGCCTGCGGCAAGCCAGCGTGGTGTTTCAGGCCAGCGCGGAGGGGATTCTGGTATTGGATCATCGGCGTTGCATCGTGTCGGCGAACGAGTCCTTTTACCGATTGACGGGCTTGAGCGCGGAAGAATCGTTGGGTAGCGATCCGGACGATTGCCTGCACGTGGAGCCGCATGGCGAGAGTTTTTACCGTCGGCTGGAGGGAGAGCGGCATTTCTGGCAGGGCGAGGTGGTGTGTCGCCGCCGGGGTGAAACCTTTCCTTGCTGGCAGCATGCGTCGGTGGTGCGGGACGGGGAGGGGGCGGTCAGTCATTACGTGCTGGCCATCTCCGATATTTCGGCGATACGCGCGGCGGAAGCGCATATTCATTTCCTGGCCTACCATGATCAACTGACCGGCTTGGGCAATCGCCATTTTCTGCAGGTGGAACTGGATAAGGAGATTGCCAGGGCCAAGCGCCGCAATGAACGCATCGCGCTCTTGTTCATCGATCTGGACGGTTTCAAGGCGGTGAACGACGGCTGGGGGCACGAGGCGGGCGACGCGCTGCTGGTGGCGATGGCCGAGCGTCTGCGTCAGCATGTGCGCGGCGAGGATTTGGTGGTGCGCCTGGGCGGAGACGAATTTCTGGTGGTGGCGCCGGGCTTGGATCGCGGAGAGTCCTGCAGCGTGATGGTGGGTCGGCTCTTGACGGTGTTGGCGCAGCCGGTGGCTTTGGGTGACGACGAGTGCGCGGTGTCGGCCAGCATCGGGGTGGCGTTCTTTCCGGAAAACGGCGGCGATCTGGGCGGTTTGCTGCATGCGGCCGACCGGGCGATGTACCAGGCCAAGAGGGCGGGTAAGAACGAATTCAGGATGGCGGCGGAATAAAATCCGCGCGGGAAAGAATAAAAGCCGAAATCGCGAGATTTCGGCTTTTATATTTGGTGGAGATAAGCGGGATCGAACCGCTGACCTCTTGCATGCCATGCAAGCGCTCTCCCAGCTGAGCTATACCCCCGGTATTGCTGGCGTCCCCACGGGGATTCGAACCCCGGTTACCGCCGTGAAAGGGCGATGTCCTAGGCCTCTAGACGATGGGGACTGAATTGTGGTGGAGATAAGCGGGATCGAACCGCTGACCTCTTGCATGCCATGCAAGCGCTCTCCCAGCTGAGCTATACCCCCACGGAGTGTTTCGTCCTTCCCGGCTTTCGCCCGGTCGGTCTCGACAGGAAGCGAACTATACCTAGGCTTTTCAGGCCGCGCAAGGCTTTTCTCAAAATATTTCCCTTGGCGGACGCCGGGTGAGAAAGAGGGTTTAAGGGGCGGCGGCGGCGGCTTTTGACGCCGCTGGACGCAAAGCCGTGATTTTCTGGGAAAAATCAGTTTATTCCTATTCCAAGCCATTGGGGTGGCGGGGATAGAATATCCGCGGAAAAACAATTCACGTCCGGCATTAGCGCAAAGAGTTAATGCCGGACAAGGTTAAAGCCTGGCTCAAATCGATGGCTAAAGATGGATGGCATAGACATGAGAATGCCGGGCGCGGATTGGCCGGGGTGGGAAGGGACGCGACAGTCCGGCAAAGCTTAGGAGGCGTGCATGAATAAAAAACAGTTGATCAACGAGGACTTGCTGGACTCCTCCTCGGACCAGGCTTTGAAAGAAGCCGCGGTTTTCCTGCTGAACACCCTGACGGACCGCGTTCAGTTGCGTCAGCAGAAAGGGATAGAAGAAATTGAGCGGCTGGCCATGGCTTACGGCCTGATTCTGCCCAAGCTCTACGCCAAAAACGGCGTGACGCCCAAATATCAGAACCCGGCGATGCCGCACCAGACCTGGTCCGGCCGCGGCAGGCCGCCGGTGTGGCTGGTGGAGGCGGAGGCCAGGGGAGAGGACCGCGAGCGCTTTGTGATCAAGAGTCAGAAGAGATTGGGGCAGGTCTAGCAGCATTCACCATCTGCCGCGCCTCGTGAAACCTGGCATGGCGAGCACCGCTTCGAAATGCTCGTGCGCCGCGAGCGCGTTCCGCTTCTTCCGCTGTTTTCATTTTGTCTCGCGCTGGCCCGTGAGACCTTGAATGGATGCTGGCGCCGCGGCGGCCGGCTCAGGCGCGCTTCAAGGGTCCTGATGTTCCAGGCGCATGCGCGCCCGCGCATCGCGCTCCGCTTGCCGCTGCCTGCTTTGCAGCGTGGTGGCGACAAAGTCCAGATGTTGTTCCACCGCTTGCTGCGCGGCGTCCGGCTGTTTGTCGCGGATAGCTTCCCAGATGGCCAGATGCTGCGCGCGCAGCGCGTCCGCCACTTCTCCCACCGCGAACAAATCGGCGATATTGTCCTTGACGTGCCGATGCAGCATGGCCAGCAGGCTGCCGCTCAGATGGGCGAACAAGACATTGTGCGAGGCCTCGGCCACCGCCTGGTGAAAGCGCACGTCGGCCTGCGCCTGTTGGGCCAGATCTCCGCCGTCGTAGGCGTTCTGCAATTGGTTCACGCAATGTTCCAGACGCTGTAGGTCGGCCGGCGTGGCGCGGTTGGCCGCGCTGCGTGCCGCCGCGCCTTCCAGCACCCGCCTGAATTCCAATAAGTCACCGTGCAAGTCCTGATGCTGGTTCAGCAGCTTTTCCCAGGGGTCGGAAAACGCGGTCTCCAGCCGGTCCGTCACCCAGGTGCCGCCGCCCTGGCGGCTGCTGAGCAGGCCGCGCGACGCCAGTTGCTGGATCGCCTCGCGCAGCGAGGGCCGGGACACGCCGAACTCCTCGGCCAGCTGCCGTTCCGGCGGCAGGCGGTCTCCCGGTTTGAGCACGCCGTCCAGAATGCGCTTTTCCAGTTGTTCGACGATGACGTCGGAGAGTTTGGGGATGTTCAGTTTGGGATAGGCCATGGCACCGGGCTTGTCGGTTCGGAAAAATTGGTCAGACCAGAGTGAGTGCAGCTTACCACAGCCGGTGCGGGAATCCGCGTCGTCATATTGACGGACTCAAGCAATCACTCTAGAGTTGTTTTAATAAAAATAATTGGTCTTACCAATTTACAAAGGAAACCGGATGAAGCCTGCCAACGTGTATCTGTTCGGCACCTGTCTGCTGGACCTGTTTTTGCCGCAGGCCGGCGTGGACGCCATCGCCTTGCTGGAAGGCCTGGGCTTGCGAGTGCACTTTCCACAGCAACAGAGCTGCTGCGGCCAGCCGGCCTATACCAGCGGCCATCCGGCGGAAGCGCTGGCGGTGGCGCGGGCGCAGCTGGACTGTTTTGCCGAGGATTGGCCCATCGTGGTACCGTCCGGCTCCTGCGGCGGCATGATCAAGCACCATTGGCCCAAGCTGTTCGCCGGCCAGCCGGACGAGGCGCGCGCCTGCGCGGCGGCCGCTCGGGTGGTGGAGTTCAGCGATTTTCTGCTCAACCATCTGGACTGGCGGCCGCAAGATCAGGGCCCCAAGGTGAAGGTGGCAGTGCATACCTCCTGTTCCGCCCGCCGTGAAATGAATGTGCATCTGTCCTCTTGGGCCTTGCTGGAGCGGCTGGCCAATGTGGAACGGGTGGTGCACGACCATGAATCCGAGTGCTGCGGTTTCGGCGGCACTTTTTCGATCAAGCATCCTGACATCGCCGGGGCGATGGTGACGGACAAGGCCGCCGCGCTGCGGGACAGCGGCGCGGTGGAGTTCATCACCGCGGACGGCGGCTGTCTGCTCAATATCAACGGCAAGCTGGCCAAGGAGGGCAGGGCGTTTCGGGGCCGGCATCTGGCCAGCTTTCTGCTGGAGCGCGTGGGAGGCAAGGCATGAGCGCCCGCGACGCCATTCTGGCCAAGCTGCGCGCCGCGCCGCGCGAGGAACGGCCGCGGCCGGAGTTGGACGCGCATTTCCGGCACTTCGCGCCGCCGCAGCACAGCCTGGACGCCTTGCGCGGCTGGGCGCGGGCGATGCGGGCGGTGAAGACCGAGGTGCTATGGGTGCGCGCCGACGACTGGCACACGCGGCTGGCGGTGTGGATTGCGCAGCGGCGGCCGGCCTCCTTGCTGCTGTCCGACACCGCGCACGGCCGCCGCGCCGAGGCGGTGCTGCAAGGCTTGCCGACGCCGCCGGCGCTGCGTTTCTTCGACCGCGCCGTCGACGACTGGAAGGCCGAGCTGTTCGAGATCGAGGCCGCGTTCACCGCGGCGCGCTGCGGCATCGCCGCCACCGGCACCCTGGTGCTGTGGCCGGACGCGCAGGAGCCGCGCACCATGAGCCTGGTGCCGCCGCTGCACATCGTCCTGTTCGACACCGCCACGCTCTATCCGGACTTCTACAGCGCGATGCGTTGCGAAAACTGGCAGGACGGCATGCCTACCAACGCCTTGCTGATTTCCGGCCCGTCCAAGACCGCCGACATCCAGCTGACGCTGGCCTACGGCGCGCACGGTCCGCGTGAACTGCTGGTGCTGGCGCAGCTGCCCGAGCACATCGATCCGGCGCAGCTGGAGCAGGCGGAGGAGGCCCGACCATGAGCGAGCACAAGATCGAGCTTTATCCCTCGCGCCAATTCAAGCAGCAGGCGCGCGCGGCATTGGCCGACGGCGAACTGCGCCACAGCCTGCGCGGGGCGATGGATTTTCTGATGGCCAAGCGTTTGTCGGCCTTCGACGATCCGGCGGAACTGGACGCCTTGCGCGCGCTGGGAGAAGCCATCCGCCAGCGTTGCCTGTCGCGGCTGCCGGACTTGCTGGAGCAGTTGGAGGCGCGGCTGAGCGCCAACGGCGTGCAAGTGCATTGGGCCGAGACCGCTGACGAGGCCAATCGCATCATCCACGGCCTGGTGGCGGCGCGCGCCGGCCGGCTGATGGTCAAGGGCAAGTCCATGGTCAGCGAGGAAATCGAACTCAACCATTATCTGGAAGCGCGCGGCGTCGCCGCGGTGGAAAGCGATATGGGCGAGTACATCGTGCAGCTGGCCGGCGAAAAGCCCACCCACATCATCATGCCGGCGATACACAAGACCAAGGCCGACATCGCGCGGCTATTCCACGACAAGCTGCCGGGCACGCCCTACACCGAGGACGTGGACGAGTTGATACAGATAGGCCGCGGCGCGCTGCGCCGGCTCTATCTGGATGCCGACGTCGGCCTGTCCGGCGTCAACTTCGCGGTGGCGGAAACCGGCACGCTGTGCCTGGTGGAGAACGAGGGCAACGGCCGCATGTGCACCACGGTGCCGGACCTGCACATCGCCATCACCGGCATCGAGAAAGTGGTGGAGAAGCTGGCCGACGTGCCGCCCTTGTACAGCCTGCTGACCCGCTCCGCCATCGGCCAGCCCATCACCACTTATTTCAATATGATCAGCGGCCCGCGCCGCGCCGGCGAAAAAGACGGTCCGCGCGAAGTGCATCTGGTGCTGCTGGACAACGGCCGCAGCCAGGCCTACGCCGACGCGCAATTGCGCAAGACCCTGCAATGCATACGCTGCGGCGCCTGCATGAATCATTGCCCGGTCTACGCCCGCATCGGCGGCCACGCTTACGGCACCACCTATCCGGGGCCGATAGGCGAGATCATTTCGCCGCATCTGCTGGGCCTGGAAAACACCCGCGATCTGCCCACCGCCTCCAGCCTGTGCGGCGCTTGCGGCGAGGTCTGCCCGGTGAAGATCCCCATCCCCGAGATGCTGATGCGGCTGCGCGAGGAAAGCCAGCGTCCGGCCGGGGAGGCGGTCAGCCATCCGCTGCGCGGCCAGGGCGCGGCGGCCAGCGCGGCGGAGCGGCTGGCCTGGAAGGGCTGGCGCCAGGTCCACGCCTCGCCGCGGCTGTACCGCTGGTTCGGCTGGGGCGCCACCCGGCTGCGCAAGCTCGCGCTTGGCGGCCAGTTGGGCTGGACCCAGAACCACGCGCCGCTGACGCCGGCGCCCAAGACCCTGCACGAGCTGGTGCGCGAACGCGAAGCGCGCCGCGCCGCCGGGGAGCGGCCATGAGCATGAGTCCGGCGCATCAGGCTTTCCATCAGGATTTGCTGGCGGCGATGCCGGCGGCGCGCATCTACACCGACCCGCTGTCCACATTGGCTTACGGCACCGACGCCAGCTTTTACCGGCTGCGGCCGCAAATCGTCGCCCGCGTCGACAGCGAGGCGGAAGTGGCGGCCATCCTGGCGCTGGCGCGCCGCCACCGGGTGGCGCTGACCTTCCGCGCCGCCGGCACCAGCTTGTCCGGCCAGGCGGTCAGCGATTCGGTGCTGGTCTTGCTGGGCGATGGCTTCAACCATGGCCAGGTCTTGGACGACGGCGCGCGCGTCCGGCTGGGGCCGGCGATGATAGGCAGCCACGCCAACGCCCTGCTGGCGCCTTACGGCCGCAAGATCGGCCCGGACCCGGCGTCGATCAATAGCGCCAAGATCGGCGGCATCGCCGCCAACAACTCCAGCGGCATGTGCTGCGGCACCCGCGACAACAGCTATCACACGCTGGCGGCGATGCGCCTGCTGCTGCTGGACGGCGCCGCGCTGGACACCGGCGACGCCGCCAGCGTGGCGGCTTTCCGCCAGTCCCACGCCGCGCTGCTGGCCGGCTTGTCCGGCCTGGCGGCCGAACTGCGCGCCGACGCGGCGCTGGCCGAGCGGGTGCGCCGCAAATACCGGTTGAAGAACACCACCGGTTACGGCATCAACGCCTTGCTGGATTTCGACGACCCGGTGGACATGCTCAGCCATGTGCTGATCGGTTCCGAGGGCACGCTGGGCTTCATCAGCGAGATCACCTTCCACAGCGTGGTCGAGCATCCGCACAAGGCCTCGGCCTTGTTGCTGTTCGACGCGCTGGAGCCGTGCTGCCGCGCGGTGTCGGCGCTGAGCGCGGCCGCAAACGCCCACGGCGTGGCGGCGGTGGAGCTGATAGACAGCCGCAGCCTGCGCGCCTTGCACGGCAAGCCGGGGCTGCCGGATTTCCTGGCGCGGCCGTTCGGTCCGGAGGAGGCCTGTTTGCTGATCGAGGCGCGGGCCGGTTCCGAGGCGGAGCTGGAGCGCCATTGCGCGGCGATAGACCAACTGCTGGCCGGTTTTGCGCCGCGCCTGTCCAGCGGCTTCAGCCGCGAGGCCGCGGTCTGCGACAGCTATTGGGCCTTGCGCAAGGGCCTGTTTCCAGCGGTGGGCGCGGTGCGGCCGCTGGGCAGCACCGTGGTGATCGAGGACGTGGCTTTCCCAATTCCGCAGCTGGCCGACGGCGTGGCCAGGCTGACGGCCTTGTTCGACCGCCACGGCTATGACGAGGCCTTGTTGTTCGGCCATGCGCTGGACGGCAATCTGCATTTCGTGTTCGCGCCCAGCTTCGACAGCGAGCGGGAGGTGGCGCGTTACGACGCCTTCATGCAGGACGTCAGCGCGCTGGTGGCCGGCGAATACGACGGCTCGCTGAAGGCCGAGCACGGCACCGGCCGCAATGTCGCGCCCTTTGTGCGCCAGGAGTGGGGCGACGCCGCCTGGAACATCATGCGCCGCATCAAGGCCTTGTTCGACCCGGACGGCCTGCTCAATCCCGGCGTGATCATCACTGACAACGAGCGGCTGCACCTGGAAAACCTCAAGCCCTTGCCGGCGGCCGATCCCATCGTCGACCGCTGCATCGAATGCGGCTTTTGCGAGGCGGCCTGCCCGTCGCACGGGCTGACGCTGAGCCCGCGCCAGCGCATCGTCGCCTGGCGCCGCATCCAGCAACTGAGCCGCGACGGCGGCGCGGCGGAAGAGCTGGCCGCGCTGCGCGCCGATTTCCGCTACCGCGCCATCGACACCTGCGCCGCCACCGGCATGTGCGCGACGCGCTGTCCGGTGGACATCAATACCGGCGATCTGATGAAGCGCTTGCAAGGCCCGTCGCCGCGGCCGCGCGCCGCGCGCTTCGCCGCCCGCCACATCGGCGTCGCCGCGTCCGCCGTCCGCGCCGGCCTGGCGCTGGCGCATCTATTCGGGCCGGAGCGGCTGCACCGCATCAGCTTGAGGCTGCGTCGCCGCCACAAGGTGATTCCCTTGCTGCCCGCGCATCTGCCGCGGCCGGCCGGCCGTCTGCCCGCCGCCGGCGGCGACGGCGAGCCGGTGGTGCTCTTCCTCAGCTGCGTCAACCGCGCGCTGGCCGCGGACGCCGCCGGCGGCAACGCCGCCGCGCCCACGCTGGCCTTGCTGCGTCGCGCCGGTTTCAGCCCTCGCTATCCGGCTGGCCAGGATGGCCTGTGCTGCGGCCAGCCCTTCGCCTCGGCCAATGCGGTGGAGGCGCTGGACATCAGTCAGAACGCGCTGAACCTGGCCTTGCTGGCCGCCAGCGAAGACGGCCGTCATCCGGTTTACCTGGACAACGGGCCGTGCGCGGCGCGCATCCTGTCCGCCCAGCGCCAAGGCCGGCTGGACGCGCGCTTGCGTCTGTTCGACGCGGCCCGTTTCCTGGACGCCTTCGTCGCGCCGCGGCTGGCGGTGACGCGCAAGCTGGCGCAACTGGCGCTGCACATCCCCTGCAGCGCCGCCGAGATGGGCGCGGCGGACGCGCTCACGCGGCTGGCCGGCCGCTGCGCCGAGCGGCTGACGGTGCCGGACATCGCCTGCTGCGGCTTCGCCGGCGACAAGGGCTTCACCGTGCCGGAGCTGAACGCGCACAGCTTGCGACGGCTGCCGCCGGCCTTGCCCCAGGGCTGCCGCCACGGCGTGTCGATGAGCCGCACTTGTCAGATCGGCCTGAGCGAGCACGCCGGCTTTGAATACCGCAGCGTCGAGGCGCTGCTGGATTTTTGCACCACCCCTGGAAGCGGCCCGCTATGAAGGCCGTATTGATGGCGCCGCCGTCCGGGAGGATGGCCGGCTCCGAGTTGAAACGCCCGTAAACATCCTTCCCTGAACGCATTCCGTCCACACGGCCGCGGCTAGCCCGCCGCCGCGCGGATGTTTGTGCGCGCAAGAAGAAGGAGAGACTACAGAGGAGACATCATGATCTGGACCCAAAACTACTTTCCGTCCGGCGGCATGGCGCTGTCGGCGCTGATGGCGGCCTTGCCGATTATTTTCTTTTTCCTGGCGCTGGCGGTGTTCCGGCTCAAGGGCCATGTTGCCGGCAGCCTGACCGTGCTGCTGGCGCTGCTGGTGGCCACGTTGTTCTACGGCATGCCGGCGGACATGGCGCTGGCTGCCGCCGGTTTCGGCTTCGCCTACGGCCTGTGGCCCATCGCCTGGATCATCATCGCCGCGGTGTTCCTGTACAAGATCACCGTCAAGACCGGACAGTTCGACATCATCCGCGCCTCGGTGTTGTCGGTGACCGAGGATCAACGGCTGCAGATGCTGCTGGTGGGCTTCTCCTTCGGCGCCTTCCTGGAGGGCGCCGCCGGCTTCGGCGCGCCGGTGGCCATCACCGCCGCGCTGCTGGTGGGCCTGGGCTTCAATCCGCTGTACGCGGCCGGCCTGTGCCTGATCGCCAATACCGCGCCGGTGGCTTTCGGCGCCATGGGCATCCCCATCATCGTCGCCGGTCAGGTCACCGGGCTGGACCCTTTCGCCATCGGCGCCAAGGCCGGACATCAACTGCCGTTTCTGTCGGTGCTGGTGCCGTTCTGGCTGGTGATGATGATGGACGGCCTCAAAGGCGTGCGCCAAACCTGGCCGGCGGTGCTGGTGGCCGGCGGCTCCTTCGCCGTCACTCAGTATTTCACCTCCAACTACATCGGGCCGGAACTGCCGGACATCACTTCGGCCCTGGTCAGCCTGGTGTGTCTGACGCTGTTCCTGAAAGTGTGGCAGCCGCGCGAGATCTTCACTTTCGCCGGCCGCCGCGCGCCCAGCCCGCGCCGGCCTTCCGGCTTCGGCCTGGGCCGGATCGCCCGCGCCTGGGGGCCGTTCCTGATCCTGACCGCGCTGGTGACGCTGTGGAGCCTGAAACCGTTCAAGGCCTTGTTCGCCAAGGGCGGCGCGCTGGAGCACTGGGTGCTGAAGTTCCATGTGCCGTATCTGGACAATCTGGTGATCAAGACCGCGCCCATCGTGGCCGCGGACAAGCCTTACGAGGCGCTGTACAAGCTGGACCTGCTGTCCGCCGTGGGCACCGCCATTTTCGTCGCGGCCTTGCTGTCCATCGTGTTGCTGCGCTTCCGGCCGGCGCAGGCCGCCGCCGCCTTCGGCGAGACCCTGGCCGAACTGAAGCGGCCCATCCTGTCCATCGGCATGGTGCTGGCCTTCGCTTTCGTCGCCAATTATTCCGGCATGTCCAGCACGCTGGCCTTGTGCCTGGCCAATACCGGCAAGGCCTTTCCCTTTTTCTCGCCCTTCCTGGGCTGGCTGGGCGTGTTCCTGACCGGTTCCGACACCTCGTCCAATGCCTTGTTCTCGGCCTTGCAGGCGTCCACCGCGCATCAACTGGGCGTGTCGGACATTCTGCTGGTGGCGGCCAACACCACCGGCGGCGTGACCGGCAAGATGATTTCGCCGCAGTCCATCGCCGTGGCCTGCGCGGCGGTGGGGCTGGTGGGCAAGGAGGCGGACCTGTTCCGCTTCACCCTCAAGCACAGCCTGATCTTTTGCAGCCTGGTGGGGGCGATGACTTACGCGATGGCGTATTTCTGAGAACCTGTTCAATGTCTGCTGCGCTTCAGCGATACGGCGTTAAAAACAAGCTCAAAATGCTCATGTACCACGTGTACATTCCGCTTTTTCGCTCGTTTTCGCCTTGTCTCGCTCTTGCTCGCGAGACTTTGAACAGGCTCGGAGATCGTAAACAGGTTCTGAGAACCCGGCTCAAGGCCCGGCGGCGTGGACGCGCCGGGCCGGACTCACAGGATTTCCTGGTTTTCGCAGAAGAAGCTGATCGAGTCGAAATTGACCTGGGTGACATGGTTGGTGACCGGCACCATATTGATCAGGTGGCGGGTGCCGATGTCGAAGATATGGTATTCGCTGGCCAGGCTGCCGTACTCGGACGGCGACTTGGTCTTTTTGACGATGGTGACCGCGTTGGCCTCGCCGTTCCAGCCGTAGCTGGTGTTGAACTGCAGCAGGCGGTTGATGTAGTCGCCGGTGGGCGAATGCAGGAAGAAGTGGATGGTCTCGTTCTTCATGTCCAGATCGATGAAGCCGCTGGTGATCGCCGTCTCGCCGCTATTGCGCGGGAATTTGAGTTCGGAGATGCGGGCGGTGCAGATGGTGCGGCTGTCCATGATGTAGTTGTGGCCGGCATAGCCCAGATAGAGCGCGATCAGAAACAGTCCGAGAGCGATCAGAACACGATTTTGTTTTTGCAATTGAGATCGCTCCCGTATTTCTTGTCGCACAGATAACTCGCCGTGCATTTGCCGCTCTTGATGTAGAAGGCGTCGCCGCCGCTTTCCGGCAGCTTGGGCGCGTCGCGGTAGACATTGCCCACCACGAACAGGCTGCGCGCGCCGTCGCGCATTTTATGAATGTTCATTTGCGGAATCCACCAAGAGGCGTGCCAGCCCAAGAGCAGACCCGCGGCGGTGATGGCCAGCAGGGCCAGCGCCTGGCGGCGATCGACACGGACCGGCAGCCGCCAGCGCGCCATGCGCCGCTTGGGCGCCGGCGCGGCTCCGGCCGCGGGCGGGAGGCTTTCCGGCGCGGGCAGGGCGCCGTCGGCGTCCTCCCGCGGCTCCAGCGTGGCGAAGGCGCCGACGAATTGGCAGCCGCGCCTCGGAATGGTCTTGATGATCTTGGGATCCAGCCCGCTTTTCTCAAGCTGCGCGCGCAGATCGAATACCAGCTTGTGGTAGCTGGAGTCGGTGACGATGGTTTTCCCCCATACGTTTTCAATCAGCTCGTTTTTTTCGAACAGTCCGGAGAGCAAGAGCTTGAGCAGCAGCGCTTCATTGTATTTCAGGATGATCTTGTCTTGATCCCCGGGCAGCAGGCTGCCCTCGTCAGGGTCGAAGACGACTTTGTCTTCAATATGGAATCTCATTTTTATAATCTTTCTTCCCACGCCGCGGCCGGTATTGGAAACGCCTTGCGGCATTTGATATTACGGCCAGGACGGGTTCGGCGATATTTTAAATTACCCCATAGGTAATTTGCTCTAAATCGATTATAGGTAGCAATACCCAACTGCCAAGCTGGCCTTGCCAAGTGATGTTGCGGGGGAGCCGAAAGGTAAGCGGAAATGACAAGAGCGCCGGGCGCGCTCTTGATTTGACGTCAAATATTTTCCAACAGAATCCGCTTCTTTTCAAGAGGATGGCCGCGTTCGCCGCGCGGACCGCATGCGCGAACGGACGGCGAAGTCCGCTGGAACTCAGGCCTGTAGGGCATTGCCGCCGGGATGGCGGCGTCGGGGAATCCGGCGTATTCGGCGTGGCCGGCCCGCAACGAAAACCATGGATTTGGCGAAAGGCCGGAGCGGCCGGCGATGACTACGGAATTGTAGCGACGCGATTACAGCGCGCCGGCGCCGGAACGGAGCCGAAACGCCCGCCGAGGCGAGTCCGGCGCGAAGCGCGCATGAAAAACCGGGATAAGGGAGCCGCCAATAAGATGGCCTGTCGCTTGCTATTGAGGACTGAGTGGAATTGACGGCTCTGGCAAATGGCTGCGGCCGCTTGTTAAAACCAGCGGCGCTTTTGGCTTAATGCGTGGATTTAAGCTGTGTGATTTCTTGTTGCGCTCGCAGCAGCTCCTGCTCTATCGCATTAATTCTTTTATCTCTGCTGTTAAGTTCGTTTAACAGTTGCTCGCTCAGCAATTGCGCCTGATCCAGACATAGGATCAGCGCGGAGAGTTTGGCGCTGTTGGCGAGTTGCTCCATTAAAGGATTGCCGGCGTTGGCGTGGTCTTTGTTTTTATATTGCATGCTGAATGATGTGTGTTGTTATTCAATACATTTAGGCAGTCGAAAGCGGATTTCGCGCCCACGGAACAGAGCGGAGATCATAGCATGCAGTTTGGATGAGCGGGGGCGCAAGCCTTGAGAATTAAGCTTTTTGCCAGGGGTGGTAAGGAATGATAATGATTGCTGCGGCCGTTGTTGGCCCTGTTCGGGCCGATATCGGACCTGGGGCGGCGGCCAAAACGATAATCATTTCTAATGGCTGATAATAAATTGTACTGGTTTGGATAAAGACATTTAGTATCAACAGGGTTAAGCCGGCCGCTGATGTTTTTTGGAGGCAGTGGCCGTGTTAATGGCGGGAAATGAAAAAGTATTGGAAGGCTTGGCCCAAGAGCGGGAGATGATTTGGCGGCAGGATTTGGAGAGCTTGACGGTTTATATCGAAAACCTGATTAGAAAAACCTCCGCCATGGGCGCGGTGGTGCCTGGACTCTATCGCGCTTTGAGAATATGCAGCGTCGCCCTGAAAGGCGGCGGCGTGGGCGGCAAGGTGTATCTGACGCGCAAGGAGCGTTTGGATATTTATTGGGCGGTGAAGTCGGAAGCGTTTTCCATTTGATTATTGGTCAGTAGTGGCGTTTATTTTTGGATTGGGAAATCAATTGTGTCGCTGATCGGTTTTGTATGTTGTCGCGTATTTAGCATCGCTTTGTTCTGGTGCGGGATGAAGGCGCTGGGCATAGGCGTTTTGATGCTGCTCTTGCATATTGGCAAGGAGAAGGCTTTGAATGCGCCCTTGCGGCGCGAGTGAGCGCCTGCGCCTGGTTTGTGGCAGCAAAGTCAGGCGCGGGCTTCTCCTCGCCCCGCCGGAGCGGGCGAAATGGGGATTGTCGGATTGAAATGAAATGGGGCCGCGTTGCGATAACGCGGCCCTTTTGGCGTGGACGCCGTTTATCAGAATACGCGCAGGCCGGCGCTCCACACTTGGCGCACCAGCGGAATGCCGTCCCGCTCGCGCGCCTGGACCAGGTCCGCGCGCTGGCCGACGGCGATGGCGCCGCGGTCCGCCAATCCCACCGCCCGGGCCGGGTTGCGCGTGACGGTGGCGACGGCGCGGCTTGGGTCCCAGCCCGGCTGGCGGCCCAGCAGGTAGGCGGCGTGCAAGAGGCTGGCCGGCACGTAGTCCGAGGACAGGATGTCCAGCAGGCCGTGGCCGGCCAGTTCCAGGGCGGCGACATTGCCGGAGTGGGAGCCGCCGCGGACGATGTTGGGCGCGCCCATCACCGTCATCAGCCCCTGTTCGCGCGCGGCGCGCGCGGCGGTCAGGGTGGTGGGGAATTCGGACATGGCCACGCCGTCGCGCACCGCCTCGTCGATATGGCTGAGCTCGGTGTCGTCGTGGCTGGCCAGGGCTATGCCGCGCGCGCGCGCCAGTTCCACCACCGCCTGGCGGTGGCTTTCGGCGTAGCGGTCTTGCTTGAGCTTGCGTTGCTCCACCGCGGCGAGGAAGGTGTCGTCGTTCCAGCTGACGTTTTTCTTGGCGTAGTACTTTTTGTACTGCGCCAGGTCGCGGTATTGGCGCTGGCCGGGGGTGTGGTCCATCAGCGACACCAGACGCACCGCCGGATGGCCGATCAAGGGGGACAGCGCGTCCAGCAGCGTGGGATAGGCCAGTTCGCAACGCAGGTGGAACAGGTGCTCGGCGCGGAAGACGCGGCGGCACATGCCGGCGTCTATCGCCTCGAAGGCGCTTTGCAAGGTGTCCAGCCGCACGCTGTCGCCTTCCAGATCGCCCACCGACAGCGCGTCCAGCACGGTGGTGATGCCGGCTGCCACGCATTGCGCGTCGTGGGTGACCACGGCCGGCAGCGTCGGCCACAGCACGCCGTTGCGCGGCATCAGGTGTTTTTCCAGATTGTCGGTGTGCACTTCCACCAGGCCGGGCAGCAGGTCGTCGCCGTCCAGATCTTCGCTGTGGGGCGGGGGGGCGCTCAGCGCTTGGGCATGGACGGCGGCGATCACGCCGTTGTCTATTTCCAGCGCGCCGCGTTCGACGACGCCGTCGGCCAGGATCAGCCGGGCATTGTTCAATATCCGTTTCATGCTAGGTGTTCCGATTTGTTTGCCAGCGGGACTTCAAACACGCGGTCGGCGACGGCGTCGCGGGTGGGTTCGTCGTGGAAGATGCCCACCAGCGCCGCGCCGCGCGCCAGCGCTTCGCGCATCAGTTCAATCACCACCGCGCGGTTGGCGGCGTCCAGCGAGGCGGTGGGCTCGTCCAGCAGCAGGATGGGCCGCGGCGCTATCATGCCGCGCGCGATATTGACCCGCTGCTGTTCGCCGCCGGAAAAAGTGGCCGGCGGCAGCCGCCACAGCCGTTCCGGTATGTTCAGCCGCGCGAGCAAAGCGCCGGCCTCGCGCCGCGCCGCGTCGGCGTCCACGCCCCATTCGCGCAGCGGCTCGGCGACGATGTCCAGCGCCGGCACCCGCGGGATGGCGCGCAGGAACTGGCTGACGTAGCCCAGGGTGTGGCGGCGGGCGTCTGCGATCTCGTGCGGCAAGGCGGCGGCCATGTCCAGCCAGGCGTCGCGGTGGCGGATGCGTATGCTGCCGCGCTCCACCAGGTAATTGGCGTACAGCGCCTTGAGCAGCGTGCTCTTGCCGGCGCCGGAAGGGCCGGCCAGCGCCACGCATTCGCCGGCGGCGGCCTGCAGGGAGACCTCGTCGAGCACCGGCAGCGTCAGGCCGCCTTGTTGGTGCAGGGTGAAAGTCTTGCTCACTTGCCTTGCGTCTATCAATAGCTTCATGGCTTCAGGCCTGCAGGATGGAGGATACCAGCAGCTGGGAGTACGGATGCTGCGGATCGTCCAGGATTTGATCGGTGAGGCCGGCTTCCACCACGCGGCCGCCTTGCATCACCAGCGTGCGTTGCGCCAGCAGACGGGCCACGGCCAGGTCGTGGGTGACCATGATGACGGCGATGCCGCTGTCGCGCACCAGTCTTCGGGTCAGGTCCAGGAAGCGGGCCTGCACCGAGACGTCCAGGCCGCCGGTGGGTTCGTCCATGAAGACCAGCCGCGGATGGGTGGCCAGGCTGCGGGCGATCTGCAGCCGCTGCTGCATGCCGCCGGAGAAGGCGCTGGGCGGATCGTCCAGCCGCGAGCGGCCGATTTCCACCCGTTCCAGCCAGTCGCCGGCGGTCTGGCGCAGCCGGCCGTAATGGCGCTGGCCCAGCGCCATCAGCCGCTCGCCGATATTGGCGCCGGCGGAGACGTTCATGCGCAGGCCGTCGCGGGCGTGCTGGGACACGAAGCCCCATTCGCTGCGCGCCAGCCGGCGGCGCTCGGATTCGGTGATGGCGGTGAGTTCGTGCTCGCGGCCGTCGCGTTCGCGAAAGCGCGCGCTGCCGGCGTCGGCGGCCAGCTTGCCGGCCAGCGCGGCCAGCAGCGTGGATTTGCCGGAGCCGGATTCGCCGACCACGCACAGCACTTCGCCGGCGTGGAGATCGAAATCGACGCCGAAGCAGCCGTTGCCGTTGCCGTAGTCCTTGCCGAGGCCGCGGACGCTGAGTAGGGGCGGGTTCATTGCGGGCTTTCCTGTGTGTCGCGGCGCTGCCGGCAGTGGTCGCTGTCGGAGCAGACGTATTGGCGCGCGCCGGCGTCGTCGGTGATGATTTCGTCCAGATAGCTGTCGCCGGCGCCGCACAGCGCGCAGGCCTGTTCCCAGCGCTGTACCTGGAACGGATGGTCGTCGAAAGCCAGGCTTTCCACCCGGGTGTGCGGCGGGATCGCGTACAGCCTTTTTTCGCGGCCGGCGCCGAACAGCAGCAGCGCCGGACTCAGGTGCAGCTTGGGGTTGTCGAATTTGGGGATGGGCGAGGGCGAAGCCAGGTAGCGGCCGTTGACCAGCACCGGGTAGTCGTAGCTGGCGGCGATGTGGCCGTAGCGGGCGATGTCCTCGTACAGCTTGACGTGCATCAGGCCGTAATCCTGGTGGGCGTGCAGCTTGCGGGTTTCCTGCTCGCTGGCTTCCAGCGTGCGCAACGGTTCCGGTTCCGGCACCTGGAACACCAGCACCTGGCCGGCGCGCAGCGGGGTTTCCGGGATGCGGTGCCGGGTCTGGATCAGGCTGGCTTCGGCGCTGCGGGTGGTGGTGGCCACGCCGGCGACGCGGGCGAAGAAGCGGCGGATATTGACCGCGTTGGTGGTGTCGTCCGCGCCCTGGTCTATGACCTTGAGCACGTCGTCGCGGCCGATCACGCTGGCCGTCACCTGGATGCCGCCGGTGCCCCAGCCGTAGGGCAGCGGCATTTCGCGGCCGCCGAAGGGCACTTGATAGCCGGGCACGGCCACGGCCTTGAGCAGGGCGCGGCGCAGCATGCGCTTGGTGTTTTCGTCGAGGAAGCCGAAGTTGTACGCCCATGGCGCGGCGGTGCTCATGCTTGTGTCTCCTTGGCGGCGTGTTCGCGGCGCAGCTGGCGTATCAGCGACAGCTCGGCCTGGAAGTCGACGTAGTGCGGCAGCTTGAGATGCTGGACGAAGCCGGAGGCTTCGACGTTGTCGCTGTGGCACAGCGCGAACTCCGGCTGCTGCGCCGGCGCGTGCGCCGTTTCGCCCAGCTCGGCGGCGCGCAGGCTGCGGTCCACCAAGGCCATCGCCATCGCCTTGCGTTCGGCCTCGCCGAAGCTCAGACCGTAGCCGCGGGTGAATTGCGGCGGCGCGCTGCGGCTGCCGGCGAACTGGTTGATCATCTGGCATTCGGTCAGGGTGATTTCGCCGATGTCGACGTCGAAGCCCAATTCTTCCGGGCAAACCATCACGCTGACTTCGCCCATGCGGATTTCGCCGGCGAAGGGGTGGCTTTCGGCGTAGCCGCGCTGGGTGGAGTAGGCCAGGCCCAGCAGCCAGCCCTCGTCGCCGCGCGCCAGGTTTTGCAGCCGGGCGGCGCGGCCGGCCGGGAACAGCAGCGGCTCGCGGGTCAGGTCGGCCGGTTCCGGATCGCCCGGCGGCGGCGTTTCCGGCTCGATCAGCCCTTCCTGGGCCAGGGTGTCCAGCACGCAGGGCAGCCGTTCCGGCAGCGGCGCGTCCGCCAGCGTCGGCAGCGGCGGCTCGCCGGCCTGGGCCAGGCCGAAGTCCAGCAGCCGCTGGGTGTAGTCGGCGGTGGGGCCCAGCACCTGGCCGCCGGGCACGTCCTTGAAGGTGCCGGACACGCGTCGGCGCACCCGCATCGCCGCGGTGTCCAGCGGCCGGCTGGCGGCGAAGCGCGGCAGGGTGGTGCGGAAGGCGCGCAGCAGGAAGGCCGCCTCCACGCAGTCGCCGGCCGCCTGTTTCAGCGCCAGCGCCGCCAGCTCCTCGTCGTACAGCGAACCTTCCTGCATCGTCCTGGCCAGCGCCAGCCGCAATTGGCCGCGGATCTGGGCGAGGCTCAGTTCCGGCGTCGCCGCGTCGCCGCGGCGCTTGGCGGCCAGCAAGTCCCAGGAGCGGGCGATGGCGGTTTCTCCGCCTTTGACGGCTACGTACATCTCAACCCTCCTTGACGCGGGTGCTGCGCGGCAGGCCGGCCACGCGCTCGCCGCAGATCAGAAAAATGTCCACGCCCAGCGGAAAACGGGCGTGATTGTCCCGCCATTGCCGCCAGAAACCGTCCGGCGCGCCGTTCACGCCGAAACGGCGCGGCGCGGCGAAGCCCGGGCCGTCGGCTTCCACCTGTTCTGCGTTGAAGCCGGCGGTTTCCAGCAGCACGGTGGCGGAGCGGTCCGGGTATTCGGGCTCGCCGGCCTTGAGCGCGGCCAGCGGCGGCGGCGGCGCGCCCAGCGGCAGCACCACGAAGTCGGCCTGTTCCGGCGCGGCGGCCAGGCGCAGGCCGGTGTGGAAGCGCAGGCTGGCCAGGGTGTCCGCCGGCAGCGGCGGCAGCCAGACGCTGACGTCCTGGTCCAGCAGGGCATAGAGCAGGGCGGCGGTGGCCGGCATCAGGCCGGGCAGCTCGGCCGGCAGAGCCGGCAGCGTTTGCGGCAGCAAGGGTTCGGCCAGCGCGGCCAGCGCGGCGCGGAAGCAGCGCTGACTGTCGTGAACCGGGTCGGAGAAGGCGGCGCGCATTTCATTCATCTCATTCCCCCCTGACCAGGGTGAAGAATTCCACCTTGCTGGCGGCGGCTTCGAGCGCCGCCTGTTCGCGGCGCGCGGCGCGTTCGGCGCGCAAGGGCGTTATCCATTGCGCGAGCAAACCGTCCCGCCGCGCCGGGTCTTGCAGCAGCGCGTCGGCCTGGGCGATCAATTCGGCGTGTTCGCCGTTGCTGCCCAGCGCCCAGCCGTGGCCCAGGCGGCCGTTGATCCGGCAACTGGCGCGGCTGACGCTGGCTTCGCCCAGATTGAAGCGGGTGCCGCCGCCGCCGGCGCGGCCCTGCAGCATGACAAGGCCGGTTTCGGCGCGGCGCAGCCATTCCACTTGCGGCGCCGGCGGCAATTGCGGGCCCAGCAGCCGGCGCAGCCGCGGCGGCGGGGTGTGGGCCAGCACGCTGAGCCAGTCTTGTCGGGTCGAGGTTTCCATATCGGGTATTCCCCTGTGCGGTTTCAACAAAAATTCATATAAACGTATAGACGTATCCATGATAATGGCCGGCGATAAGGCGCAAACAGCATGCGGCGATGAAGGTTTTGTGACGATTGGGTGGCGGGGCTAGACCTTGGCCGCCATGGGAACGAGAGGGCGTGAACGATGATTGAACGCGGTTCCGGGGTCGCCGTCTGGCGGCAGATAGAAAACAGCCTGGCGGAGGAGATCGCCAGCGGCGCGATCCGCGCCGGCGAGCAATTGGCCACCGAGCTGCAACTGGCCCAGCGCTTTCGCGTCAACCGCCACACCATACGGCGCGCGGTGGCCACGCTGGTGGAGCGCGGCCTGTTGCGGGTGGAACAGGGGCGCGGCACCTTCGTCCAGGACAATGCGATCGACTACGCGATCAGCAAGCGCACCCGTTTTTCCCAGAACATGGCCAGCCAGAACCTGAACTCGGACATCGACGTCCTGGCCAGCGACACGGTGCCGGCCAACGCCGAACTGGCCGATTTGCTGCAAGTGGCGGTGGGCGAGCCGCTGCTGCGGATCAAGACCCTGAGCCGGGTGGCGTTGCGGGTGGTGGACTGGGCGATCTTGTTCTTTCCGGCGGCGCGCTTTCCCGGCCTGCCGGAGATTTACCGGCGCGAGCGCTCGGTGACGCGCGCGCTGGCGCATTTCGGCGTAAACGATTACACCCGGCGCTTCACCCGCGTCAGCGCGCGGCTGCCGGACAGCGAGACGGTGGACTATCTGGGGCTGCCCAAGAACCGGCCGGTGCTGCATGTGAAGTCCTTGAACGTGGACCCGCAGGGGCGGCCGGTGCAATACGGGATCACCTGTTTCAACGGCGATCTGGTGCAACTGGTGATGGAGGAGGCCTGATGCGTTACGCGCTGTATTACGCGCCGCGGCCGGACAGCGCCTTCTGGCGCGCCGGCAGCGGCTGGCTGGGCCAGGACGCGCACAGCGGCCTGCAAGTATTGCCGCCGCACGCGCCGGGCCTGGACGCCGAAGTCTGGGCGGAGCTGACCGCGGCGCCGGCCCGTTACGGATGGCACGCCACGCTGAAAGCGCCGTTCGCCTTGCGCGCCGGCGCGGAAGAGGCGGCGCTGCTGGCGCGGACCGCGGCCTTGGCTCGCCGTTTTCAGCCCTTCGAACTGGCGCTGGAGGTGGCCTGGCTGGCGGATTTTCTGGCGCTGCGGCCGCCGGCGCCGCCGCCGGAACTGGCCGAGCTGGCCGCCGCCTGCGTGGTGGAACTGGAGCCCTTGGCCGATCGCGAATCGCCGCGGAAAACGCGCGCCGGCCTGGACCCGCGCCAGGAGCAGCTAAGCTTGCGCTGGGGCTATCCCTATGTGTTCGAACACTACCGTTTTCACCTGACGCTGAGCGGCCGGCTGAGGCTGGACAGCGCGACGGGGCGGGCGCTGGAACAGGCGGCGCGCCGGCATTTCTCCGCTTTCACCCGCGCGCGGGTGGACGGCGTGGCGGTGTTTGTCGAGCCGGCGGCGGGCGAGGCTTTCCGCTACCTCGCGCATTGCGGCTTTGACGGTCAGGTGGCGCGCTATGAAGCCTGAGTCCGGCGCGCTGTGGTAT
Organism: Chromobacterium sp. S0633; assembly: GCF_024158805.1. NCBI lineage: Bacteria > Pseudomonadati > Pseudomonadota > Betaproteobacteria > Neisseriales > Chromobacteriaceae > Chromobacterium > Chromobacterium sp. S0633. The sequence goes on from NZ_JAMZGH010000027.1 coordinate 80,489, forward strand.
GTGATCGGCCCGTCCGGCGCCGGCAAGGACAGCCTGCTGGCTTATGCGCGGGCGCGGCTGCCGGCCTCCGGCCGGCTGGTGTTCGCCCACCGCTACATCACCCGGCCGGCCGACGCCGGCGGCGAGAACCACGTGGCCTTGAGCCGGGAAGAGTTTGAACAGCGCGAGCGCAGCGGCTGCTTCGCCCTGAGCTGGCGGCGGCATGGTCTGGCCTATGGCCTGGGCATGGAGGTGGCGCTGTGGCTGGAACAGGGGCTGGACGTGGTGGTCAACGGCTCGCGCTCGGCGCTGCCGCTGGCGGCGCGGCGTTTTCCCGGCCTGCGGCCGGTGTGGGTCGTCGCCAGCCCGGCGGCGCTGGCGGCGCGGCTGGCCGGCAGAGGTGAAGGACGAGGACATCGTGATGGTG